>CAXNJS010000018.1:0-19250 GCA_964202795.1 Candidatus Planktophila sp. | reverse complement strand
ATCGTAGATGTCATTGAAGTCGCGACCACGAACCACCATCTTTTGATAAACACTATAGAAATGTTTCTGTCGTCCGGTCACCGTGCACTTAACGCCATCGGCCAACAGATCCGACTTTACGGCTTCAATAACCTCATTAGTCAAAGTTGTGCGAGCTGGATTACGTTCTGCCACTAACCGAGAAATCTCCAAAAACTTTTTCGGTTCAAGTACTTCAAAACTCAAATCTTCTAGTTCCCACTTAATGGCGTTCATTCCTAGTCTATGAGCTAGTGGGGCGTAGATATCAAGAGTTTCACGAGCTTTGCGCTCAGCTGATTCCTGCGATACATATTTCCAGGTACGTGCATTATGCAAGCGATCGGCTAATTTAATGAGCAGAACACGAATATCTCGAGACATCGCAACGATCATTTTTCTAACAGTTTCAGCTTCGGCCGTCGGCCCATAAGTTAATTTGTCTAACTTAGTAACGCCATCGACTAGAAGTGCAATCTCTTCACCAAAATCTTTACGCAATTGTGGTAATGAATACGTTGTATCCTCGACTGTGTCGTGTAGCAGGGCCGCGATTATGACAGCTTCGTTTAAACCAAATTCGGCCAATATCGCAGCCACTGCAACTGGGTGCGTTATGTAATCTTCACCCGATTTACGGAGTTGACCAGTGTGAGCTTTTTTGGCTACTAAAAAGGCGCGCTCAAGGTTCTCTAACTTATCGCCAGGATGATGCTCTGATAAAGCACTAACCACCGGCGCTAACAGAGTGTCCATAATCGGATTCTAGTTAACAACACGGTGGTTAGTTACTTGAATAGCTAGGTTATTACTTCTTCTTGGCTTTGCGTTTTGGTTGGTTACGTGGACCGCGATTTTGGATCGTATCTGAACCCGCATCTGCAGAGACTGAGGCGACTCCACCACGAGCATTTACTCGCTTAGCCAAAGCGATCATCGCTGGCTCACGCTCGCGCAGACCAGAGAGAACTTGTGGGGCGATAAATAGTGATGAGTAGGTACCAATTGCAAGTCCAATAAATAAAGCTAGTGAAAGATCCTTCAGCGTTCCTGCGCCAAGTAGTCCAGCGCCAACGAAAAGAATCGAAGCAACCGGAAGTAGAGCGATAATTGAAGTATTCAATGAGCGCACAATAGTCTGGTTAACCGCCAAGTTTGTTGCTTGTGAGTAAGTTGACTTTCCAGTCGACGTGATCGATCGAGTATTTTCACGCACTTTATCAAAGACAATAACCGTGTCATAAAGCGAATAGCCCAAGATTGTTAAGAACCCGATGACCGTAGCTGGTGTTACATCAAAACCAACTAGAGCATAAATTCCAACTGTAATAATCACATCGTGAATAACAGCCACAATCGAGGCGATCGCCATTTTAGGCTCAAAAGCCATTGCTAGGTAAAGCATTACCGCTAGCAAGAATGCGATCAGGCCATACAAAGCTTTCTTGGTGATCTCTTTACCCCAAGAAGGGCCGATGATCTGGGTATCGATAGTTTCAACGTTGATAGCGAACTTGGCCGCAAGTGCATCCTGAACCGCATTTGATTGAACGTTTGTCAGCGAACCTGTTTGCACACGAATCTTGTCGTTGCCCACGGTCTGCACAATTACTTCTGAAGTAACCCCAGCAGATTCAACTGCAGTACGAGCTTCTTCAATAGTAGCTCCAGCTTTTGTAACCGTGTAGCTAGATCCACCCTTGAACTCAATGCCCAGATGTAATCCCTGGAAAACAATAGTGCCAATTGAAATGGCTAGTAGTAGCGCTGAGACCGCATACCAACGCTTGCGGGAAGCAATGAAATCAAATGAAGTCTCACCACTGTAGAGACGTGCACCTAGCGTTGTTCCGTGTGCCATTTCTTTACGCCCCCATGCCTGTGGTTGATACTTGAACGTTATTTGTCTCTTCAATGCCTGAACTCTTCTTGGATAAACCAGAGAGCGGATGGCCACTTGCATAGAATTTCCACTTTGAAAGAATCGTCATCAATGGTTTAGTAAATGTAAAGATCACCAGTAGATCTACCAAAGTTGTTAAACCAAGAGTAAATGCGAATCCGCGAACGCCACCAACAGCTAAGAAGTAGAGCAACACCGCAGCAATGATTGAAACTGAGTCGGCCACCACGATGGTTCGACGGGCTCTTACCCAGCCACTTTCAACAGCCGAACGAAGCGACTTGCCCTCGCGTAGCTCATCTCGAATACGCTCGAAGTAAACGATAAATGAGTCTGCCGTAATACCAATGGCGACAATGATTCCGGCAATACCGGCCAAAGTGAGCGTAAAGCCGATCCATTCTCCGAGTAACAGAACCAGAAGATAGATCATTCCAGCTGCAACTGTCAGCGAACCAACTGTTACTAGACCTAGTCCGCGATAGTAAAGAACTGAATAAAGAAGCACGAGTCCTAGACCTAAACCACCAGCAAGTAGGCCTGCGGAAAGTTGATCAGCACCAAGAGTTGGCGAAACTTGTTGCACTTCACCACGATCAAAAGCCAGTGGCAAAGAACCATACTTCAGAACGTTTGCTAAGTCCTGCGCTTCTACCTGCGTAAAGTTTCCAGTGATCTGTGCGCTGCCACCACGGATTGCTTCATTGATTCGCGGCGCTGATACAACTAGCCCATCGAGAACAATTGCTACCTGGTTCTGCGGAGCAGTTAGCGAAACTACTCGAGCAGTTTGATTGCCGAAGGCTTTTGTACCTTCACCATCGAAAGTCAAAGATACGAACCAGTTACCACCGGTTGTCGGATCGACTGCTGCAGTTGCCTTAGAGACCTGACGGCCAAGAACCTCTGCGCCAGCCAAAATATATTTTGCGCCACCATCATTTGAACAAGCAAGGATTACATCGGTTGCAACATCGCTGCCAGTTCCTTGACGATTTTCGGCAATGGTGCAATCAAGAGCGGCATAAAGTGCATTTAGCTCTGGGCTGATACCAGCAGGTGGTGTGGCCGCTGCATCAGTTGCTGTTGTTGGAACTCCAGATGTTTCGGCAAGTACTTGGCGGAAACGAAGCTCTGCAGTTTGGCCAACTAGTTCGATAACACGACGACCACTTTCGCCAGGAACTGAAATAACGATCTGGCGATTAGTACCTGAACCTTGCGATGCCACTTCACTCTCGGCGACACCAAGTGAGTTAACACGTTGGCGGATAATCGAGACCGCTTGATCAATTGCCTCAGAAGTAACTTTGCCGGCTTCGCCCGCGCCAAGGCGTGGCTGCAAGGTAACGCTCGTGCCGCCACGAAGGTCTAGACCTAAGCGAACGGCAGTTGCGCCCTGGATGAAGACGGCGGCAATTAATAGGACAAAGGCGCCAGTCAAGATCGCAAGTGTGCGAGCTGGACGACCGGTGCTCTTAACAGGTTTTGTAGGTGTTGACATAAGAGGTGAGTCTAGGCGTCATTTAGCGGTGTGTCGAAAAGCGAAGAAGTGGTCGTAGGCGGGATTTTGCCTAAATGTGACCAACCTAGAGCGGTGGCCACTCGACCACGCGGGGTGCGCGCCATGAAGCCATTTCGGACCAGGAACGGCTCAGCAACTGACTCAACCGTCTCGGATTCTTCGCCCACCGCAATAGCCAAAGTTGAAAGACCAACTGGTCCCCCACCAAATCTTTCAACTAAAGCGGTTAGCACTGAGCGGTCCAGGCGATCAAGACCGGCGGCATCTACTTCATACATTTCCAGCGCCTCATTTGCATGAGCGAGGGAAAGCTGGTTGGAACCTTTAACTTGGGCGTAATCGCGAACTCTTCGAAGTAACCGGTTTGCAATACGAGGGGTGCCACGCGAACGACTGGCTATTTGTTCAATTGCTTTAGCTTCAATGGCTAAACCAAGAAGGGCGGCAGATCGCGCTATTACTTGCGCTAATTCGGATTCAGCATAGAAATCTAATTGCGCAGTAAAGCCAAACCGATCACGCAAAGGGCTGGGCAATAAACCGGCTCGAGTTGTTGCACCAACTAGCGTGAATCTAGGAAGTTCTAATGGAATCGCAGTTGCACCAGGTCCTTTACCAACTACCACGTCAACTCGAAAATCTTCCATGGCTAGATAGAGCAGTTCTTCAGCTGGTCTGGGTAAACGGTGGATCTCATCAATGAAAAGAATTTCACCTTCAACTAACGAAGAAAGAATTGAAGCTAAATCTCCCGCGTGAGTGATCGCTGGCCCAGATGTAATTCGAATCGGTACTTGCATCTCAGCGGCCAGGATTAGCGCGAGAGTTGTTTTACCAAGGCCTGGTGGGCCACTTAATAAAATATGATCAGCACTAGTACCGCGATGTTTTGCGGCAGTTAAGAGAACATCAATTTGCTGACGCACACGTTCTTGGCCAATGAATTCTTGCAGGTCTTTTGGTCGAAGCGCACCTTCGGCAGCAGATTCATCTAAACCAACGACGGGTGAAATTAGGCGATCATCACTTTCCATTATCTACGTCCACCACTTTGTAACGCTCTCTTTAAGAGTTCACTCATCTCTAAGTCACTTGGTTCAATACCGTCGCCTTGTAAGTCATTAACTATCGTAGTGATTGCTCGGTCGGAATCTTTCGGTGCAAACCCCAATGAAATCAAGGCGCTAGTTAGCTGCTCACGCCAAATTGGTTGATGATTCGTAACCCGTCCACCATCGGAGAGATCAGATAACTTTCCCTTTAATTCAAGAATCAAACGTTGGGCGCCTTTTCGACCAATACCCGGCACACGTTCAATAGCTGCAATATTTTCAGTAGTGATTGCAGTGGCTAGTTCCTCTGGTGATAGTGAACCCAGAATTGCAAGTGCAACTTTAGGGCCGATGCCACTAACCGTTTGAACTTGTTCAAATAATTGCTTCGATTCCACTGTTAAGAAGCCATAAAGAGTTAATGACTCCTCGCGAACAACTAATGAGGTATGGAAAGTTACGACGGTACCTAGATTCAGATGTGCGGCTGAATTTTGGGTCAAATTTACTAAAAGCCCAACGCCACCAACTTCAACGACAGCGCGATCTAACGAGATAGCTTTGATCTCGCCAGTTAGCGTTGCAATCATTTCTTAGCTGTTCCTGTCTTCTTAAGGGATGCAATTCGAGTTTTCTCGGCAGCCAGCGCTGCTGCAACTTTACTATTACCGCCGCCGCGCCAGATGTGGCAGATCGCTAACGCTAACGCGTCTGCACTGTCTGCTGGCTTTGGCGCTTCGTCCAACTTGAGAATATTTAGCACCATCTTCGCAACCTGTGCTTTATTGGCTCGACCAGAACCCGTCACGGCCGCCTTGACCTCACTTGGGGTGTGCATGACAACCTTGATCTGATTACGAGCTGCCAGCAACAAAGCGATACCGGCGGCTTGAGCTGTCCCCATAACGGTACGAAGATTATGTTGTGAAAAAACTCGCTCAATCGCAATTACATCTGGTTTGAACTCGGTAATCCAAAGTTGGATTTCTCGCTCAAGTTGCAGCAACCGAACCTCAGTTGGGTCTTGCGATGAAGTCAGGATTACCCCGACTGAGACCATATGCAAGGGAGCACCGATTGATCCCTGAACAACGCCAATTCCGCAGCGCGTTAAACCTGGATCGATCCCGAGAACCTTCATTTGCTCAGCCTAGATACTGGCTCAGACATGTTAAGCCAGGCTCGCCATTACCTCATCAGATACATCAAAGTTGCTAAATACATTCTGCACATCATCTAGTTCTTCAATTGCATCGATTAACTCAAAAACTTTAGTAGCACCTTCAGCATCAAGTGGAATTGTCATAGATGGCAGGAAAGAGGAATCGGCTGACTCATAATCGATGCCTGCCGTTTGAAGTGCTGTGCGCACCACCACTAGATCGCTAGCTTCACATACAACCTCGAAAGATTCGCCTAAATCATTTACTTCTTCGGCGCCGGCATCAAGAACTGCTTCTAGTATCAAATCTTCGGTTAACTGACCAATTTTATTAACGATAATTACACCCTTGCGATTAAACAAATATGCAACTGAACCTGGATCAGCCATGCTGCCACCGTTGCGAGTAACTGCAACACGAACTTCAGATGCAGCTCTATTGCGACTATCGGTCAAACATTCGATCATGATCGCAACACCATTTGGGCCATAGCCTTCATACATAATGGTTTGCCAATCGGCGCCCCCAGATTCCAGACCTGCCCCGCGCTTTACCGCGCGATCAATGTTGTCGGCCGGCATTGAATTCTTTTTAGCTTTCGCAATCGCATCAAAAAGAGTTGGATTGCCATCAACATCAGGGCCACCATTACGCGAGGCAACTTCGATTGCCTTAATTAATTTGGCAAAATTCTTCGCGCGACGGCTATCGATGATTGCCTTTTTATGCTTTGTTGTTGCCCATTTGGAATGGCCGGACATGATCTACCCCCTAGAAATTTCACCGTAACTACCGATGAAAGTTATGGCACTACTTTACCGCAGCCTTTTCCAAAGCCGGACGCGCTACCGACTCAATAAAGAAGCGATGAATTCGATTATCCCCCGTTAATTCGGGATGAAAACTCGTAGATAATAGCCCGCCTTGACGCACGGCAACCGCGTGATCAAAAGTTGCCAATATTTCAACAGCTGGGCCGACTGACTCAACCCAAGGAGCGCGAATGAAAACAGCGCGTACTGGCAGATTGGTAATTCCGGAAAATTCTAAGTCTGTCTCAAAGGAATCAACTTGACTGCCAAAAGCGTTTCTGCGAACGGTAATATCTAGCCCACCGAAAGTTTCTTGCCCAACGGCTGCATCTAACACTCGATCAGCTAGCA
Organism: Candidatus Planktophila sp.; assembly: GCA_964202795.1. GTDB lineage: Bacteria > Actinomycetota > Actinomycetes > Nanopelagicales > Nanopelagicaceae > Planktophila. The sequence continues at coordinate 12,426 of CAXNJS010000018.1, read as the reverse complement.
AGATCATTCCTGCACAAGAACCAAAAACTGGCATTCCCGCGGCTATGCGTGCCTTTAACGGATCGAAAAGCTCGAAACTACGAGCTAAATTCGCAATTGCAGTTGACTCCCCGCCCGGCAGAACAAGAGCATCTACTGCAGCTAGTTCACTTGGACGACGAACGATGCTGGCGTTAACACCACATTCTTCCAGTGCAAATAGGTGTTCGCGGAAATCGCCTTGCAACGCTAGAACACCAACTCGCATGATCTAAAGAACCTTAAACTACCAACCGCGTTCAGCTAAGCGATGTGCAACCGGCAAGTCAGCAACGTTAATGCCAACCATTGCTTCACCCAAGCCACGCGAAACATCAGCCAAAACTTTTGGATCATCAAAGAAAGTCGTTGCCTTTACACATGCTGCAGCACGCGCGGCAGGATCACCAGATTTATAAATTCCAGATCCAATGAATACGCCATCAGCGCCCATCTGCATCATTAACGCAGCATCAGCTGGAGTTGCAATTCCACCTGCAGTAAAGAGCACGACCGGCAACTTCCCAGTTTCGGCAACTTCCCTAACTAAGTCATAAGGGGCTTGCATGTTCTTTGCTGCTACATAAAGTTCATCTTCGCGAAGGGTCGACAGACGTCGAATTTCGCCACCGATTGAACGCATATGAGTCATCGCATTTGAAACATCACCAGTACCTGCTTCACCCTTTGAGCGAATCATGGCCGCACCTTCATTGATACGACGAAGTGCTTCGCCTAGGTTGGTAGCACCACAGACAAAAGGAATTGTGAAATTCCACTTATCAATATGGTTTTCCATATCGGCCGGAGTTAAAACTTCAGATTCATCGATGTAATCAACACCAAGACTCTGCAAAATTTGTGCTTCCACAAAATGACCAATGCGGGCTTTTGCCATAACTGGAATTGAAACTGCTTCCTTAATTTTTTCGATCATGTCAGGATCAGACATGCGAGCTACGCCACCTTGAGCACGGATATCTGCAGGTACGCGCTCGAGTGCCATAACTGCAACAGCCCCTGCTGCTTCAGCGATCTTGGCTTGCTCGACATTGACAACGTCCATAATGACGCCACCTTTTAGCATTTCTGCCATGCCGCGCTTTACTCGTGCTGTTCCTACGTTCTGACTCATGATGCTGCTCCTAGTTAGGTTTTCTTGGCAAGTAGTTAGCCTGCGATCAGGGTGCTTACTCTACTTTGAAAGAGGTGGGGTTGGCGCGGTGAGCGTGAAGTCAGGCTTGCGATCAATTAGCGCCACCCAAATTGATCCTGCTGCGAATTTGATCTCTCTGCCATCGGCCAAGGTCCAAGTTGTGCCAGATTCGGCCGCTGGCCTGCTCCAGTTAGCTTTGAAAGATCGCCCATCGCGCAAGATGTAGCCAGTGCCAGTTCCAACAGTTTCTGACAATGGCGTGTAACTACCATCAGAACCGCGATAAATGGAGTCTGAAATCTCAACGCTTTGAATAACGAAAGTAGTTGGGCCCAATTGTTTGCCACTGGCTGCGAAATTAGCAACGCCAGCGTTGCTTAGCAACCAACGTTTTTCTGCCTTTGACCAAGTTGCTTCATATTTAGAAGCTGGCCAACGAATCGCAACTGAATCAATTGCAACGCCACCTATCGGAGCTTCGCCAAAACTCCAACCTACTGATTTAGAAATCGCGATTTCTCGTTCATCAGCCGTGGCCTTTTCCAGAAGTAAATCAGCACGTAACACCATGTCATATGGCGCCGACCTATTCGCATCACGCGTGTATATAGTCGGTGACTGACGTTGAGCCCCATAATCCCAAAGATTTGAATTAGCAATTACCGTGAGCATTGCTCGCTGCGCGCCACTATATGCAAAAATTACTTTGCCGTATTGCGACAAGATATCGATATCAGAGATGCGAGCGCTTCTAATTGGTCCGATATTGGTTGGAATCACTGATGAGAAAATTGCGGCTAGTCGTGTGAAGCCACCTTCTACTTGTTCGATGTAAACAACATCGGCATCTTCTAGGCCAATCTGTGGACGGGCTGATGATGTGTCATCGAGTTTGACCGCCATGATTGGCCCGTCTACCCCAACTCGACCACTTATCGAGTTGTAAGTTCTCTCTTCTTGGGTTGAATCAGATCTCATTTCACTGGTACAGCCCGAGAGCACAAGTGAGGAAAGTGCGAAGAGAAAAATAAATTTAGATCGCATCAGCTTCAAATTCATAAGTAACCGGCAACGGCGCCGTGCCTGCTAGCCGGAATAATCTAAATACTAACTTGCTACGAATTAACTGAGTACGCGTAACTGATTCAACGTGAATAGAAATGGCAACTTTAATCTTGTCGGTGAGTTGTTCGAGTTCATGTAGCAGCGCCTGATCTGACTTAGCCACAATGCTTTCCCGCTCAGCGAGCATCATTCCTAGAGCTCCGGACAGAACGCTTTCAGCACTTGAGCGATCCTCGATGTCGGCCCCTCGTGCTTGATAGGCACTTGCCGTAAGCAAGAGCGAGGTAGCTGGATCTGTTATTGAACTGCGAGCAACATCAAGTGCGATCGCAGCTCTACGTTGCAAGAGCGAATCAAGTGTTGCCCAACTCGTTTCAACCCGGTGATGTAGTCGATCTAAGCGACTGGCTGAGAAACTTAAATACCAGAAGATCAAAATCGCCAGACCTACGAAGAGAATTACACTTTTCACTTTTAGTCTCTCCCTAACAATCTGGTCCACGAACGATTCTCTGAAGTGAGTGAAACCTTCTGACCACTAACCATAGCCAGCTCGTATACTTCAAAAATCTCTTCACCGACTTGGCCCCAGTCGAATCTTTGTGCATGAACTGCCCCCGCGGCAGCTAACTCTTTTCGCTTGGCTTCATCCCGCAATAGATCAATAATCACTTTAGCTAAGTTCTCGGAATTTTCTGATTCAAAGAGTGCGCCGTATTGACCATGGCCTAAAACATCGGCAAATGCCGGAATATCACTGGCAACTACTGCTGCTCCCCCAGCCATCGCTTCGGCCAGAATGATGCCAAAAGATTCACCGCCGGTATTTGGTGCAATGTAAAGCGAAACACTTGCCAGGAAGTCAGCTTTGTCTTCTTCGCTGATCTTGCCTAGGAATTCAACCCGATGACGAAGTTGGGGATCCACCTTCGCTAACACCTCTTCACTATCGCCAGGACCGGCAATCAGAACTCGAATATCTGGAATAAAGCGCGAGATAATTGGTAAGGCATCAAGCAGAACTGGTAAACCTTTACGATCTTCTTCGAATCTTCCTAGGAAACCTATTGTGTTGCCTTGCCATTGCGGGCGAGATGAACCATCGCGGTAATTATCGGCATAAATTCCATTTGGAATCACAATCGCATCGGTCTCTAGATGCGCTGTTAGCGTTAGCCGGGCAGATTCACTAACTGCAATACGGGCTGACAGCTTCTCGATAACTGGTTCTAGAATGGGCCCAATCGCAAAAATTGCCTTTTGATACTTAGCGGCAGCATGGAATGTGCCCACCATTGCACCCTCGCCAGCCCAACAGGCAAGTAGAGAGAGTGAAGGTATCGCTGGCTCATGCAAGTGGAGCAGATCAAAGTCGCCATCATTGATCCAGCTGCGAACTCGACTATTTGCACCAACGCCAAATAACACTCGAGCTACTGCCCCGTTATAAGGAATCGAAATCGCACGGCCGGCACTTACAACATAGTCAGGTAAATCTTCGCTTTCAGTTGCCGGTGCCAGTACTTCAACGTAGTGACCATTGCTGATTAAAAACTCAGCTAAATCGCGGACATGGTTTTGCACGCCACCTGGAAAATCCCAACTGTAGGGACAAACAAGTCCAATTCGTAATTTCCGATTAATCATGAGCGCTCCACAAAGTCGCCATCAACCCAAATCCGTTGCAACATATGCCAGTCTTGCGGGTATTCGGCAATGCCAGCGGCGAAATTATCAGCACAAAGCTGCACCGTCTTAGCAACCTGTTCACTTTCAGTCTTACCAGATGCAATAAGTACTTTTCGAAAATCAATATGTATTCCAGTTTTGGTATATGAAACATAAGCGGTGATTAGATCCGCCCCAGTTCGAAGCGCCAACAATGCAGGCCCTGCTGGCATCCGAGCAGTGCCCTCGAAAAATTTCACATCAATGCCACTTCGTGAAAGATCGCGATCCGCAACCAACGCAACCAGCTTTCCTTCACGTAAGCGACTGGCCAACGTACCCATAACTCGGCCATCAAGAGGTAGCGCTTCCATCCCAATTGCTTGGCGATACTCTAGAAATTTTCGAAATAGTTTCTCTGGCTTTAAACGCTCAACGACCGTGACTAGCGGAATACCTTGGCTACAGAAGTACGACCCGGCATGATCCCAATTGCCAGCATGCGGCAAAGCAACTACTACACCGCGCTTGTTGCGAACAGGTTCGAGCAGTAGTTCGGCATCATTTACCGTAACGGTTGACTGAATCCGCTTGGTATCCCAATCGGGAGAACGAAAGGTGTCACACCAATAACGCAAATATGAGCGCATTCCAACTTGCGCCAAATTTCGCAATTCCTTATCGGATAGTTCAGGAACCACTCGTTTCAAATTACTTTCTAGCCTTTGAAAACTTTTCCCGTTTTTGGCACTTGCTCGATCAGCGACAAATTCAAAAAATCGATAAGCGCTCTTTTCAGGCAACCAGCGAACTATTCGCCATCCCGCAAAGTAGGCAACAGCTGTTAAGTCTTCGGCCTTCATTACTTTGTGGCTTTCCAAACGATTTGTAACCTTTGCAAGACAGTTACCACGCTTGCCAAAGCCAGTGCCCAGATACCCACAGTTAGTATGTAATCAACACCTAATCCAGTAAAACCAATTGCAGTTAAGAGAATAATTAGCCGTTCAGTGCGTTCGGCAAACCCACCTTTGCACTCAATCTGCAAACTTTCAGCTTTAGCTCGAATATAGGAAACTAAAAAACCTGAGACGATAGAGACCAAAAGAACATAAGCAAGCACATCGTTATTCTGGGCTAGATAAATAAGTAACCCGAGTGCAATAGCTGAATCCGTGACACGATCGATGGTGGAATCTAAGAATCCACCCCATCTGCTCGGCCCTTGCTCTGAAAGTCTGGCCATCGTGCCATCGAATAGATCACTTAGCGCTAAGCAACAAATAGCTACTGTGCCACCGAATAAATGTCCGTTTGGATATGCAATTAACGCAGTAGCGATAACCCCAATTGCACCGATTGTGGTGACTGAATTAGGTGTCAACCCGATGCGCAGCAGGCCTCGCGCAGTTGGTGAAATTAGTCGCACCACCGCGGGCTTAAAAATGTCACTAATCATCGTGTCCCATCGTAGGCTGTAGACATGAGTTCAACTAACTTACGCGTCCATATATATGGTCACGAGAGCGCTTTTTTGGCCGAGGTAGCCGCTGAATTCAATGGAACTGTTAGCGCTGCGGGCGTAGTCGAGTCTGACTTAGCCATCTTTGCAATCAACCCTAATTCGGGTATCTCCCCCGAATCAATTGCCATCTGGGAATCACTTGATGATTACCTGATGCCGCGATTAATTGTGGTCACCGGACTTACTGGTAACGACGGCGATTTCGATGATGCCGTGATGCTAGCTAACCGAGTCTTCGAACAATGCGTGACGCCTTATCTTGTTTTACACGATGACGCCGGAACCCCATGTGCTCTGATTTCGCTAAGCGATTTGAAGATAACTAATTATCAAGATGGTTCTTCAGTTGAAATTGAAAGCGCTGATGAACATAAGACTTTGGTGAGCGAATTTCGGGACGAGTATTTACTAGCGATCGATCAGATGGGTCCCGATGCATTTGCCGCAGGACTTCTATTTCCCGCAATCCCACTTGACTTTAAGACTGGACTTGGAATCAAAGAAGTTCACGAATATCTAGGCCAGCTTTAAACTACCAGGCGGCAGCGATTAAATCGCGCGACTGAGATAGCAATTGGGGCAACACTTTGGTTTGGCCAATGATTGGCATAAAGTTTGCATCCCCAGACCAACGCGGAACAACATGTTGGTGAATATGCGCAGCAACACCAGCACCTGAAATTGCTCCTTGATTCATTCCTAAATTAAACCCTGCTGGTGCACTCACTTTACGAAGCGTCGTCATTGCGTGGGCTGATAATTCAGATATTTCATTTCGCTCTGTCTCGGTTAAATCGGTTAAGTCAGCGACATGGCGATAGGCACAGACTAATAAGTGGCCGGCGTTATATGGATAAAGATTCATAACCACATATGCCTCGATGCCGCGCGCAACAACTAAACCTTCTTGATCACTTAGCGTTGGAATTCGACAGAACGGACACTCAATATCGTTTCCTGGAAGCGGACGATTATCGCCAGTTAAATACTCCATGCGATGCGGTGCCCATAACCGCTGCCACGCATCAGGAATTCCGGCTCCCCCGACTAGATCAGACATTTTTAGACCTGAGTGCGTTCGGAGACGATTTTCTTTATTTCGGCAATCGCTTCGGCTACTGGAATACCGTTCTTCTGTTCGCCATTGCGGTAGCGGAAGGAAACCGCGCCAGCATTCTGATCTTCTTCGCCAGCGATAACCATAAATGGAATTTTTGACATCTGAGCATTACGAACTTTCTTCTGCATGCGATCATCGGATGCATCTAGTTCAACGCGCAAACCTGCCTTGCGCATTTGGTTGATAACATCTGAAAGATAAGGTGTGAAAGCTTCAGCTACTGGAATACCAATAGCCTGCACTGGTGCTAACCATGGTGGGAACGCACCTGCGTAATGCTCGGTGAGAACGCCAAAGAAACGCTCGATCGAACCAAATAATGCACGGTGAATCATTACCGGGCGCGAACGAGAGCCATCGGTATTTGCATATTCCAGTTCGAAACGTTGTGGCAATTGGAAATCAACTTGAATCGTCGACATTTGCCAGGTGCGACCAATTGCATCTTTTGCCTGCACTGAAATTTTTGGTCCGTAGAACGCAGCTCCGCCTTCATCGAGTACGAGATCGAGACCTTGCAGAGTAGCCGCTTGTCTAAGTGCCTCAGTTGCTGCAACCCACTCAGCGTCTTCACCAACCGACTTATCTGAATTACGGGTGGATAGTTCAAGATAGAAATCATTAAGTCCATAGTCACGTAATAGATTCAGAACGAATGTTAAAAGTGAATCGAGCTCACCTGGCATTTGCTCTGGGGTGCAATAGATATGTGCATCATCTTGCGTGAATCCACGAGCACGCGTGATTCCGTGCAGAACACCTGATTTTTCGTAGCGATATACCGTTCCGAATTCAAATAAGCGCAATGGCAGTTCGCGATAGGAACGTTGCCGCGACTTGTAGATCAGATTATGGAACGGACAGTTCATCGGCTTCATGTAGTACTTCTGGCCTGGGCGCTTTACGGTGCCGTCAGCATGGAGCTCTTCATCCATAATCATTGGTGGATACATGCCATCGGCATACCAATCCAGGTGACCTGAAGTTTCAAAGAGGGCGGACTTAGTAATGTGTGGTGAATAAACAAACTCATAACCTTCGTCTTCATGACGAATGCGCGAATAATCTTCCATCGCTCGACGAATGATTCCGCCTTTAGGATGGAAAACTGCTAAACCAGAACCAATTTCTTCCGGAAAACTAAATAGATCTAGCTCAGCACCTAAGCGACGATGATCACGCTTTTCAGCTTCGAGTAAAAGTTCAAGGTAGGCGTTTAAAGCATCGACACTTGGCCAAGCGGTGCCATAAATTCGCTGCAACATTGGATTCTTTTCAGAACCGCGCCAATAAGCACCCGCACTACGCATCAACTTAAATGCTGGGATGTGCTTGGTCGAAGGTAGATGCGGTCCGCGACATAGATCTGACCAAACCGGTTGGCCATCGCGACCCAAATTGTCATAAATAGTTAGTTCGGCTCCTCCAACTTCAACCGAACTTTCATCACTAGATCCACCTTTGATGCCAATTAATTCGCACTTGTATGGCTCTTTAGCTAACTCATTCAAAGCATCAGCTTCAGTTGTGACGCGTCGCTTAAACCGTTGGCCTTCCTTAACAATCTTGCGCATTGCGCTTTCAATCTTTTCTAGCGATTCTGGCGTGAACGGATCTTGCGGATCAAAGTCGTAATAGAAACCATCGGTAATCGGTGGTCCGATACCCAGTTTGGCTTCAGGATAAATTTGTTGGACTGCTTGTGCCATTACGTGCGCAGTTGAATGGCGAAGAACCTTGAGGCCGTCTTCAGAATCAATAGTTACTGATTCCAGCACATCGCCATCGGCAAGGTCAGTCCAGAGATCGCGCAGCTCACCGTTAATGCGACAAACAACTACTTCTTTGCGTTCTCCAAAGATCTGCGTTGGTCGCAAATCAGCCGCAATCGCAGTTGACACGCCATCTACGGTGACCCTTAGTTCAGACATGCCCCTAGCCTACCGAAGTTGCCAATGCAGTTGCCGCAAATGACAAGCGCATTTGCTCACTCTCTGACGAAATAGCAAGAGTTAGATCACCAATTCGCTCGATTGGTTGCGCAATCTTCAGACTTGATACGAGGAACCCAGATCCAATTTCATTCAATTGATCCGCCCGGATCTGACGGACAATTACGCCGTTCTTTTCGACCAATAAAGCTCTCATGACACCAGGTAGAACACCATCAGAAAGTGGTGGAGTGATCCATTCACCATCTAGTTGAAAGACCAAATTCGCAATCGCCGTCTCGGTGATGAAGCCATCTGGATTCACCAAGAGAAAATCATCAAAACCTGCACTCTTTGCCTCGGCAACTATTTTCAAGTTCTGGGTATATGGATATCTCTTTTCAACCGGACCAGAGACTTCCTCATTCAAATGGCGAATACCTAAGCCGGCAGCACTTTCTATCTCGAGATATTCCTGATGTGTAGCTCGCAGACTCCCATCAATGCCGAACAAGAGTCGCAGGCGACCAATCAAAAAAGGATTAGCCGCGATAGTTTCGGCCACTGCGCTACGAATCAGATCTTCATTTGGAAACGGTTGATCGTTTCGGCGAGCCGAGTTTAAGGCTCGTCGCATGTGTCGGGACAAAGCCCAAGGTTGGCCGCTAACTGTTTTGATGGTTTCAAAAATGCCGGTTCCATTTGGCCAGCCCGCAGAATCTATGTGCGCTTGCTCATAACTTAACAATCGCCCTGCAACCCAAGCACTCTGAGTCATAGTTCACCACCGATGATTGAGATTAATCGTTCAGCTTTTAGTTGTGTTTCTTCCCATTCTGCTTTTGCATCGCTACTCCAAGTTATGCCAGCACCGGTACCGAAATGTATGAAATCCGATTCGCGCCAAAAAATTCTAATCGCCACTGATAACACAGCCTGGTCGCCATGTATCCAGCCCAGTACCCCGCAATAAGTACTGCGCGTTGTTGGTTCTAACTCCGCAATAATTCGTTTCGCTGCACTCTTAGGTGCACCACTTATCGAGCCGGCAGGCAGTAGTGCTTCAAATATTTCGGCCCACGTAATGCCACTGCGCAATTGACCAATTACATCAGAGACCAAATGACTAAGACCAGGATGTTCTTCATCACGCAATAAATCAGGCACTGCAATGCTTCCTGGAATACAAATTTGACCTAGGTCGTTACGCATCAAGTCAACGATCATGATGTTTTCGGCGCGGTCTTTACTTCCAAAACTCTCAGCCGCTGATCGTTTGGTTCCTTTTATTGGTGAAGTTTTGATTTGATCGCCATCGCGAGTAAGAAACAACTCAGGTGATGCCGACGCAATCTCCAACTCATTTAATCGCAAGTAACTGGCAAAGGGTGCTGGGTTTGATTTCAAAATATTTGCAAAAGCTGAATCTAGAGTTGCCGTTGATTTAATACTTAGCCTGCGGCAAGCATTTACTTGATAGACCCCGCCACTTGCGATTTCTTCCCGAATCTTTTCTACGTATGCAACGTATTCGGACTCTGATGTGCCGCTCTCCCATTTACCGCTAATTTTTTGCTTAGATTCATTAGCTTTATAAGTCGAGCTAACTAAGGGAAACGGCTCATTACTAATTGTCTTGAACTTAGCCGCACGGAACTCACCTTCATAAGTTGTGCTGATCGCCCAGAAATCGCCATCTGCTAAACAACTAGGGTTGGAGCTGACCTCAACGAGATCGCGTGCCAATAGCCCGCCCATCCAGAATTGGGGCGCGACTGCCTCATCGACTGAGTTCATGCGCTAAAGGTATGACCCCTTTGGCAGTTACGCCTGAATTAGGATAGATTTCGCCCTCTGCTGGTGTGAGTTTCTAGAAACTCATCTAGCGAGAAGTAAATGCGGACGTAGCGCAGCTGGTAGCGCGGAACCTTGCCAAGGTTCAGGTCGCGGGTTCGAACCCCGTCGTCCGCTCGGATATACGGCCACCTGCCTTTCACAGGGGGCCGTATTTTCATGGTGGAATGGCCGAGAGGCGAGGCAAGGGACTGCAAATCCCTCTACACGGGTTCAAATCCCGTTTCCACCTCCATTACGTTTCATTACGCATTTGCAGTGTGAGTATTTTTTAGATTTTTAAAATACTCTTCAGTCATGAGTGACGAGTCTGTTCGACCTTGGGGACACTATGAAGTTTTACAAGAGTCGAGTGCGCATAAAGTTAAGTGCATCTGGGTGACTCCAGGTGCCAGACTTTCATATCAAAAACATCAGAAACGAAGTGAGCACTGGTACATCGTCTCTGGAATAGCAGATGTGACACTTGATGGCGTTGATTTTGTAAAAGCTCCTGGTGAAACAGTTGATGTCGCACTCGGTCAACTTCACCGAATCGGGAACTCAGGAACAGAAGAGTTAATCTTTATTGAAGTACAGACCGGAACATATTTCGGCGAAGATGACATCGAACGAGTATCGGATGACTATTCACGATAAATATTGATGTTGTATAGTTCGCAGCACCCACGGACGATTGGCGCAGCGGTAGCGCACTTCCTTGACATGGAAGGGGTCACTGGTTCGATCCCAGTATCGTCCACACACAGTCTGCTTTCGCAAAACTAGAGTTGCAGAAACTTACTAATACGGCGTATAGATTCTTCGAGGTACTCCGGAATCATGGCGCGATGTTCTTCATTTGAAGTTTCGTACAAATAGTTAAGCAAAATAATTCGCCTTTGAATCATAAACATCTGCATCTGACTTTCAGAATACTCTGGCAACGGAGCAACTGAGGCGTAACCCTCTTTAAGCGCAGCATCCTGCTCTGGGGTATCGAGGTAATAGATAGCTGTTGCTAGATCTTGAATCGGCAATCCGAGCCCGCAGTCATCAAAATCAAAGACAGCTACCTTCTCGTCGTGCCACATAACATTCCACCCGTGGAGATCAGCATGAATGATTTGCTGTGGGTGCTGTCGGTAAAGCGCCTCAATCTCTGACTTTATAACTGTTAACGCCTGCGCTATCAGAGACTTTGCTTCGGGATCGAGCACACTTTTTTCACTCAACAGAAAATCTTCGGTCTCCCACAATGGGTCTTTAAAAGAAGGAAGTTCGGCACCTGCTGGAAGTTTAAAATCCTTCGAACTCACATGCAGAGTTGCCATCGCAGCGCCCAGCGACCGGATCTGCTCTGGAGTTGGTTCATCGCCAAGTTCTTCGCCCTCTAACCAAGAATAGAGAACACACTTGAACTCACTATTTCCTAAATCGTTAGTAACTGTTACGAAGTATTGATTTTCAGTAGTTGAGACTGGATGCGGCGCCTTCACTCTTGCGTCATCACGCAGGAAATTAACCCACGCAATTTCAGCCTTTAAATTTTCGATAGATCTCGGTGAATTTACATTTACTCGTAGCGCAAACTGGGTTCCGACCTTCGTCAATACCTTGAAGGTCGCGTTGTACTCATTGTTGATTAAGGCGACTTCCTTGATTTCGAGTGGGTAAGACCCGAGCGCTTGGTTCGCAATCGCGAGCAAATCTGTTTCCGTATAGCTCATGGAAGGTTAAATCCTTTACTGGTTTCGATTGAGTTCTCAGGACCGCATCAGGTTTGTTGGGTTAGGCCTCTACGTCTTAGCAGTGGTTCGATTTGCGCATCTCGGCCTCGGAAATTCCGGAACATCTGCATTGAGTCAACTGATCCACCACGACTCATTAGTGTGTTGCGGAAATGGTCGCCGTTTTTGCGCGATAGGCCACCGTTTTCCTTAAACCATTCGACCGTATCGGCATCTAGTACTTCACTCCAGATATAGCCGTAGTAACCGGCTGAATATCCACCCGCGAAGATATGGGAAAAGTAGGTGGATCGGTATCTAGTTGGAACCGGTGCATAGTCCAATCCATAATCACGGATTGCTTGATCCTCAAACTCTGA
>CAXNJS010000017.1:0-19882 GCA_964202795.1 Candidatus Planktophila sp. | reverse complement strand
GTCTTTTCTAAACTAGCAGCTTTTGCCATCGCATTTGCACGATCGTTAACAAAGCGCATTGCATCGAACTCACTAATTACTTTTGCGACAGCGGCTGCGGTAATTTCACCAACTGAATGACCAGAAATGATTGGTGCTGAAACACCAAGTAAGTTTGCCGCGATTAATCCAGTTGCCACAATTAAAGGTTGGGCGTTTGCGGTATCTCTAATTTCATCAGCATCGGCAGTCGTGCCCAGTGCAATTAAATCTTTACCAATAACTTCAGACCAGAGTGAGATTGATTCGGCGCAATCACTATTTTCTAACCAAGGGGTCAACATACCTGGCGTTTGAGCACCTTGACCTGGCGCGATGATTGCTAACACAAGCTAAATATTATGCGATGTTGTAGGTACTACCGAGTACCATCTTGGATCCGCTGTCAGCATTTCGCTATCTTGCCTTATTACCGAGAATAAAGGAATTAATTAAGAGACTCTCAACTCACTTATTTCTAATTCTTCAAAATCCTGAGTAACTGCAAATGAAGCGAAGGAGACATTTTCGCTCTCTGCCTCAGGAACTCGATTTAGTTTTGAATTTACATATTCAATTGCCATAAGAATCAAGGCAGCAGGCAACAGATCAACACTGCGCTTTAGAAACCAAGGGGTGCCATTGCGTAGCAACCAGATGATTGATTCCTTACGATTTCGTTTTTCAACTTCTTCAATTTCAACTTTATCTAGGTTCCAACCGGAAATTACTAGAAGATCTCTAAATTCTGCTGCCAATCTCTGGTGTCCCAATTTACTGGGGTGCATACGATCGATATGCCAATTCTCTAGGTTATAGATTTCTGGAATATCTCTAGTATTTACCAAAATAGCGCCATATTCATTGGCCACTGAGCGGGTAACTTGATTAACAGCATCTATGCGACGATTTAATACCTGAGCCAATAACTTTGGCATAGGTACGATTTTGGTCGGATCATGTAATTCCAACATCAAAGCAGTTGTTCCAGTTCGCTTTAACTCACCAAGAGTGTGACGCAAATTGTTATGCAGCTTCACAGGATTAAAACCGTTGCGAAGCATGTCATTGCCACCAACGATTACGCCACAAATATTTGGCTTATGTACTAAGACTTTCGGAATCTGATCTTCCAAGACTTCTTGTGATTTTGCACCTGGTCTTGAAGCATTTAAGAAAACTAAGGGATCCTGAAAACTTCTTGCCAAATAGTATGCCCACCCAAATGAAGTGCCATTTGGTAAGGAATCTCCAACACCTGAAGCTGCGCTATCACCAACAACTGTGAAAGTCGTAACTTGGCTCATTTCAAGCTGCTCGCAATCGATGCTTTGCTTTGGTGAATCCATCTTTATCGCCATGCAAAGTGAGCATCAGCGAAACAGTCGAGCTCCAAGGGAAATTTTCGGCTTGTTCATGACATTCATTTGACAGATTTGGGCGAACTTTTGACCAATTGAGAACTTTAGAAACTGCAGCAGCAAAGTCGTTGCCATTGTCATCTGCGATATAGCCAACTGGTTGATCAGTATCGATAAGTAAGAATTCCCCGACAGCGCTAGATGAAGAGGCGATTACTGGAGTGCCCGATGCCAGAGACTCAAGGGCTGCTAAACAGAAAGTTTCGATTGGGCCGGGCGCCATTGAGACATCGGCGGAAGCTAATATTTCAGCGACTTTGTTGCGGTCTGCAATAAAGCCTAAGAAGGTAACTGGTAAATCTTTAGCTTCTTCGCGCAATGTCTTCCACATTGGGCCACCACCAACATAAACTAATCGTGCATCAATTCCTTTTTCGCGCAGAACCTTAAGCGCTTGGATAGATCGCTGCGGTTTCTTTTCAGGAGACATTCGGCCGCAGTGAACTATCAGGAATTGAGAACCCTTTAGTAGCGACTTTTTTAATTCCGGGTTTGCTAAATTCGGGCTAAAACCTTTGAGGTCAACGCCCAGTGGAATTTGTGCCAAGTTGCCAATTTTGATATCGCGAAATTCTTGTGCTGCAAAATTAGTTGTTGCAACAACATGTGTGAAACGGCTAGCCAATCTGCGGTTATGCCAATTAACAAATTTAGTTATTTTCACTGGCAAATAAGTCGAGATTAAACCGCGTAATGATTCATGACTAAATACAACTGCAGGAATATTTCTGGTCACTGCCCATTTGCCAATACCAGTCAACGTGAATCGATCAGAAATTTCTAACCGGTCAGGTGCCAATGTGATTATGAGTCTTTTAACTTGACGGGTATTTATGATTACTCGATAACCACCACTAAATGGCAGAACTACCGATGGCAAAGTAACGCGCTTTCCCGAAGGTGTGTCCTCACAGTAGAAGGCGGTACCCGGAACTACATAGATAAATTCATGACCTTTGGATTGGTATCCCTTGCCTAATTCGTGCAAAGTAGTTCTGATTCCACCAGATTTAGGTCCGTAGAAGTTAGCGATGTGCATAATTCTCATGCGACTAGCTCCGCTCGGTTTGTGGCCTTAACTGCGATCAGATCTAAGTAGTGGTTAATTAGCTCCTGATTGATTGATTGCCACGTACGATTTACTACTGATTCGCGAGTTACTTTGCGCATTTCGGTTACATCACTTTGCTGAATCAGCTTAACTGCACGCTTAATTTCCTTCGGATTTCCAGTATTTATTAAGTATCCAGTCTTGCCATCTTCAACTAAATCAATCGGTCCGCCAGAGTTTGGCGCGATTACTGGAACGCCTGAAGCCAAAGCTTCTTGAATTGACTGGCAAAAAGTTTCATCTTGACCAGTATGAATAAAGATATCAAGCGATGCGTACATGCGGCTTAAATCTTCACCATTTTTAAAGCCGGTAAATATGGCATTCGGAAGTTTGCGTTCCAGCCGGGCTCTAGTTGGTCCATCCCCAACAATTACTAATTGCACATCATCTTGTTCATCTAGTGAAATTAAATCTTCTAAGCGTTTTTCATGTGCCAGGCGACCGATATATCCAATTAATGTGCGATCTTGGCGATTGCCTAAAAGCTCTTTTCGTAGCTCTTCATCACGTTTTTCTGGCGAGAATCTTTCTGAATCAACGCCACGCCGCCATAGCTCTACTTCTTTCACGCCTAGTTCGTTTAAATAATTGCAAGCAGAAGTTGAGGGAGCAAGAGTGCGATCACTATTTGAATGAACTCTTCCAACAAATCTATTTAGTGTGGTATTTGCAATCTGAAAACCATAATGATTTGCAAAGCCTGCCAAATCAGTCTGATAAACCGAAAGTGTTGGAATCTCACTCTTCTTGGCAAACCGAGTCATGTAATTTCCAAGAATTGCTGGCGAAGCTAAATGAATTATGTCTGGGTTGAAATCAAGAACTCTGGCTTTGGCAAATTGTTGCGGAAGGCCGATTGGAATTAATCCTTTTACATTTAGCGCAGGAACTCGAAGAATCTCAAATCCCGCATACTCAGTAGGTCCGCCATTTGATTCTGGTGCGATGATGAGGGCTTCGTGCCCATTCTTCTGAAAGAAATCCAATATTCGCAAAACTGAGTTGGTCACACCGTTTATTTGAGGGAGGAAAGATTCGGCAACTACGGCGATTCGTAGTTTACGAAGTTGCACAATGTCACTCACGAGTACCAAGGTCTCGCAGTTAAGGTGTTAAACCCTAAAGCAGAAGTGAAGTGTTGGTGAACCCTACGTTAAGAATGCGAAAGCGAAACTAGGCCGGGATTGAAAATTGACGCAACTCAGTATGGATTTTCGACACCATTTCAGCGCTATCAGCCTGAAGTTTGTTCTTATGTTCCAAAAAATCTATGGGTGTGTGCTCCGTCCGTACTTTGATATTACGGTTTACAGCCCAAGTGTTAATTCGGTTTAGATAGCGTTGATCAATAACTTCGATCTCATCAGGGTCAAGTGCAATCAAAATATTCTTCAAAAGTCTCTGATTTAGGAAAACACGTCGACCACGTGAAAATGGAACTCTGATCGATGGCAAGTTAATAATTTTGCCATTATTTGTTTCAATAGTCGCTAGTTGGTAGCCAGGGACGATTGCGGTAAATTCATGGCCAGCGGCATGATGCTCGGCAGCTGTTTTGTTGAGCAGGTCTACCTGAGCTGCAGAGCGAGTGCCATAGAAATTTGTGATGTGGACGATTCTCATGGGCAGATCATGGCTGGGGGTTTAAACGAGGCAATAGCCGTAAGGTGAATTTCGGGTGACGCTTCGGTGAAGAAATGTGACCTATGCCCGCTTGCTAAATGTTGGCACTGCCCGAACCCGCTAGTAACATCGCCCTATGAGGATCGCGGTATGCGTAAAACAGGTGCCAGACTCTTGGGCTGAAAAGAAGATGGTCAATGGCCTCCTCGACCGTGAAGGTGTCGATGCTGTTCTAAATGATCTTGATGAATATGCAGTTGAAGAAGCGCTGCGAATCGTCGAAGCTCACGGTGGAAACGAAGAAGGTGGCGCAAATAGTGTGACCATCGTTTCCATGGGTCCAGAACGCGCAACTGAAGCAATTCGCAAAGCGCTTTCAATGGGTGCCAATGATGCGATTTTAGTCAGCGATGCCGCCCTTGCCGGTTCTGATGCGTTAGCAACTTCTAAAGTTTTAGCTGAAGTAATTAAGAATGGTGGCTTTGATCTAGTTATCTGCGGAACTGAATCAACCGATGCTCGCATGAGTGTGGTGCCGGCAATGTTGGCGCAACGATTGGGCTGGGCGCAATTAACTTTTGCATCGATGGTTTCAGTTGATCCAGCAGCAAACACAGTTTCAATTACCCGCACAACAGAAGCTGGCGTCGATGCGATTAATGCAAAGCTCCCAGCCGTGGTTAGCGTGGTTGAAAAGATTAACGAACCGCGTTATCCATCTTTCAAGGGCATCATGTCTGCGAAAAAGAAAACGATTGATAGTCGCGATCTGGCAGCCGTTGGCGTTTCAGCTGAATCAGCTTGGTCTTTAGTTGCCGATTTTGCACCCCGCCCACCTCGTGCAGCCGGTGTAAAAGTTACTGATGAAGGTAACGGCGGAAATGATTTAGTTAAATTCCTAGCAGAGAAGAAATTCATATGAGCCAGATATTTATTCTTGCCGATTTTGCTGGTGATAAGTGCACTAAAACCACTGCTGAGTTAGCTACCGTGGCTTCGCGTAATGGAAGCGTCACAGCAATAGTTTTAGCAGCTCCTGGTGCAGCCCTTGCTGCATCAGTCAATCATGGACCAATCGCTAACGTATTAGTAGTGGAATCTGCTGATTTTGCAACGTTCGGAGTTGCGGCAGCAGCCGATGCGATAGCTCAAATCATTGCGCAGAAATCGCCAAGCGCACTTTTAATTGCATCTCATGCTTATGGCAAAGAGGTAGCTGGTCGTGTTGCGGTAGCAACTGACTCCGGAATTATTACCGATGCCGTTGATGTGGCTGCAGATCTAACTGCAACGCAATTAGTATTTGGCGGCTCAACAACTGTGCATTCCAAAGTTTCTAAAGGGGTCGCCATAATTACAGTGCGCCCTAACTCGGTTGAAGCCGATCTCTCCGACTCATCACCGGCAGTAGAAAATCTCGCACTCACAATTTCTGATTCGGCAAAGTTGGCAACTACCACTTCATCAACGCCACCAGTTAAAGGTGGCCGACCAG
This sequence comes from Candidatus Planktophila sp., assembly GCA_964202795.1. Taxonomy (GTDB): domain Bacteria; phylum Actinomycetota; class Actinomycetes; order Nanopelagicales; family Nanopelagicaceae; genus Planktophila. The sequence continues at coordinate 14,211 of CAXNJS010000017.1, read as the reverse complement.
AACTTACTGAAGCTCAAGTTGTTGTCTCTGGTGGTCGCGGTACAAATGGAGATTTCGCCGCCGTTGAAGGCTTTGCCGATTCGCTAGGTGCTGCAGTTGGTGCATCGCGTGCCGCAACTGATGCTGGCTGGTATCCACATTCACATCAAGTTGGCCAGACTGGTAAAACCGTTAGTCCACAGCTTTATGTTGCTTGCGGAATTTCTGGTGCAATTCAACACCGCGCTGGCATGCAGACCAGTAAGACAATTGCCGTAGTTAATAAAGATCCTGAGGCACCAATCTTTGATTTGGCTGATTTCGGCGTAGTGGGCGACCTATTTGCGGTGCTGCCTCAAGCTACGCAAGGAGTTACTGCGCAAAAGTCCTAGACTTAGCCGCATGAATAGCGTCTATCTTGATCATGCGGCAACCACGCCGATTTTGGCTGATGTGCTCTCGGCATTTACTTCCCAAGCCAGCAAATTGGGTAATCCATCTAGTTTGCATACGCAAGGTCGCGCTACTCGCAAAGATTTAGAAGATGCCCGCGAATCAATAGCTAAAGCCGTCGGCTGCCTTTCGAGTGAGATTATTTTTACCGCCTCAGGTACCGAGGCAAATAACATCGCACTCAAGGGGCTGTTCTGGTTGGGTCGCAAGAATGGTCGCAATGTTGTGGTTATCTCGGCAATTGAACATCATGCAATTTTGGATCCTGCTAAATGGTTACTCGAACATGAAGGTGCTGAAGTTATTGAATTACCTGTCACGGCAGCTGGTGTTCTAGATCTGAAATTCTTAAGTGATTTAATTACTAAACGTGGTGATGAGATCGCAGTAATTTCAGTTATGCATTCCAATAATGAAACCGGCGTTCTGCAACCTATCGCCGAAGTTGTAAAGCTGGCTGGAGATATTCCAGTGCATTCTGATGCGGTACAAAGTTTTGGAAAAGTTGCGTTGAATTACAAAGAGCTTGGACTCTTTGCAATGACCTTAAGTGCACATAAAATTGGTGGCCCACTTGGAATCGGGGTTTTGATTTTGCGCAGAGCAGTTGAGATTCCAGCACTTTTGCATGGCGGTGGACAAGAGCGTGAAATTCGAAGTGGCACGTTAAACGCACCTGCCATCGTTGCTTTCGCTGCCGCAGTTAGCGCCAAGAGTTACGACGCAACTAATATCACCAAGTTACGTGATGATTTTGCCCAACGAGTTGTGGCACAAATTCCAGATGCCTTTGTAAACGGTGGCGAAGTTGATCGCTTGCCGGGCATCGTAAACATCACTTTTCCACGCACCGAAAGTGACACCTTGTTATTATTGCTAGATAGCGAGAAAGTTTCTTGCTCAACTGGTTCGGCTTGTAGCGCAGGCGTACATAGACCAAGTCATGTTTTGATGGCTATGGGCCATGACGATATTTCCGCGCAATCTTCGCTACGTTTCTCCTTTGGGCCAAGTAATACGGCAGCCGAAGTTGATTATGTGCTGTCAGTGCTGCCCGGTGTAATTCAACGTGGGAGAGCGGCGGTAGCTTCATGAAGTTAATTGCAGCCATGAGCGGTGGCGTTGATTCCGCAGTAGCTGCTGCCCGCGCAGTCGAAGCTGGTCACGATGTAATTGGCGTGCACTTAGCCCTTGCGGCTAACCCACAGAAATATCGTTCAGGTGCCCGTGGTTGCTGCACCATCGAAGATTCACACGATGCTCGTCGCGCTGCCGATGTAATTGGAATTCCGTTTTACATCTGGGATATGGCGCAAGAGTTTCACGATGGCGTAGTTGAAAATTTCTTATCCGAATACTCAGCCGGCCGCACACCTAATCCATGTTTGCGTTGCAACGAGAAAATTAAATTTGCAGCCGTTTTAGATCGTGCCCGTGCGATGGGTTTTGATGGCGTTGTAACAGGCCACTATGCAAATACCCGAGAATCTGAAAATGGTAAAACACTTCACCGAGCAGTTGATCATTCAAAAGATCAGTCCTATGTATTGGCAGTGTTAACTCGCGAACAAATCGATGGTGCCGTGTTTCCATTAGGTGATACCGAGAAAGTTGATATTCGCAAAGAAGCCGAAGCGCGTGGCTTAGCGGTTGCGCAGAAACCAGATAGCCACGATATTTGTTTTGTGCCTTCAGGCGATAATGCCGGCTGGTTACATGATCGCTTAGGTAGTGAAGTTGGCCCAATCGTTGATCAAGATGGTAAAAAAATTGGCGAACATAAAGGTGCCTACACCTACACAATTGGACAACGAAAAGGCTTAGGGCTAACTGTCCCAACTGCCGATGGTTCACCTCGTTTTGTTCTAAAAATTGAACCAGTTACCAATACTGTGGTTGTTGGTTCTCGTGAAGAGCTTGCCATTTCGAAGATTTGGGGCGAGCGCGCAATTTGGTGTGGGCCCGAGGTTGCGGGTGAGAAAAAACGTGGTTTTGTGCAGATTAGAGCGCACGGAAGCGCCCTTGATTGCACCTATTACTTCGATGGCAGCAATCTAATTGCCGAACTTGATGAACCATTATTGGGGCTGGCAACTGGGCAAGCCATGGTTATTTACGATGGCGATCGCGTAGTTGGTTCGGCCACGATCTGTCAGACTGAGTAATTTTCATGAGTAATGCTGCGCGCCATCGCATTGTCGAACTTACGGCACAGATTCGCGATCATCAGTTTCGTTATTACGTCTTAGATGACCCCACGATTAATGATGCTGAGTTCGATAAATTATTAAAAGAACTTGAAGTGCTAGAAGCTAAACATCCCGAGCTCAAAGAGCCAGATTCACCAACTCTGCATGTTGGTGGTGGCTTCTCAACTCAATTTGAACAACACGATCACATCGAAAAAATGATGAGTCTGGATAACGTCTTTGACCTTGCTGAATTAAGTACCTGGTTTGATCGTGTTGAGAAAGAAATTCCAAACCCGCAGTACTTGTGCGAACTTAAAGTCGATGGCCTGGCGATTAACCTTAAATTTGAAAATGGCCAACTAACTCGCGCTTTGACTCGTGGTAATGGCACAACCGGTGAAGATGTAACGCTAAATGTGAAAACCATTAAATCTCTGCCCCATAATTTAAGTGGTAAAAAAGTTCCAGAATTAATCGAAGTACGCGGTGAAGTTTTCTTTCCTATTGCGCAATTCAACGAGATGAACGAAGCACTTGAAGAAGCTGGGAAACCTTTATTTGCTAATCCACGCAATGGTGCTGCTGGATCATTACGCCAGAAAGACCCACGCGTCACCGCTAGTCGCCCACTTGATGTTGTTGTGCATGGCGTTGGTGCTAGTACCGGGATCGAATTTTCAGCGCAGAGCCAGGCATATAAATTATTGAACGAGTTGGGGCTACCAACTAGTGCACGCTTTAAAGTCTGTTCAAACCGCGCTGAAGTACGTGATTTTATTGGCTATTACGAAGCCCATCGCCACGATGTTGAGCATGAAATTGATGGCGTTGTAATTAAAGTAGATGAGATCGCTGCTCAAGAGAAGTTAGGTTTCACTTCGCGTGCACCAAAGTGGGCAATCGCTTTTAAATACCCACCCGAAGAAGTCACTACAAAGTTGCTCGATATCAAGGTCAGTGTTGGCCGAACTGGTCGCGTAACACCTTTTGCTTTCATGGAACCAGTCAAAGTTGCTGGCTCTACTGTTACTAATGCGACCTTACATAATGCCCAAGAAGTAATTCGCAAAGGCATTTTGATCGGCGATACCGTAATTATTCGCAAAGCGGGCGATGTAATCCCTGAAGTGTTGGCTCCAGTTGTTGAGCGTCGTGATGGTAGTGAGCGTGCATTTGTGATGCCCACAAATTGCCCAGATTGCGGCAGTGAACTTCGCGCAATCACCGAAGGCGATATTGATATCCGTTGCCCGAATTCCAGATCTTGTCCGGCCCAATTACGTGAGCGAATTTATTACATAGCATCGCGTGCTGCTCTAGATATTGATGTCCTGGGTTATGAAGCAGCCACAGCGCTGCTTTCCGAGAAGATTCTGGAAGATGAATCTGAGTTGTTTGATCTAACCCCAGCTAAATTAATTAAGTCAAGTTTCTTTACAAAAAAAGATGGCCAGCAAGCAGCTAACGTAGCTAAGTTGCTCAGCGCACTCGAAGTTGCTAAGACGCGACCACTATGGCGAACTATTGTGGCGCTATCTATTCGCCACGTTGGCCCAACCTCTGCTCAAGCACTCGCTACCGAATTTGGATCACTAGAAAAGTTAGCAACAGCCTCAGTTGAGGAAATTGCCGCTATCGATGGCGTTGGTGCAACTATGGCTGAGGCGATATCAGAATGGTTTGCAGTTGATTGGCACAAGCGCATAGTCGAGCGCTGGACGGCAGCTGGCGTCACAGTGCATTTCGTAGATACCAATGCTGCGCCACAAACCTTGGCTGGCCTGACCTTTGTAGTAACTGGTGGCCTGGAATCTTTCACTCGAGATGGCATCGCCGAAACTATTACGGCGCATGGTGGAAAAGCGTCATCATCAGTTTCTAAGAAAACTAGTTATCTTTTGGTAGGCGCTGAACCTGGTTCAAAATTGGCCAAAGCCGAAGAGTTAGGCGTAACAATTATCGATGAAGCAGCCTTTAAGAAACTACTTGCAGGGTCGTAGTAGGCTCAGCCCATGATCATTCGTGCCTCTGAGCTCGCTCGCGAAATGCCAGCTCCGCCACTCTTCTTTGGAGTTCTAGCATTTAGTGTGCTCTCCATTCTTCTTTATTTAACACTTCGCCTCGGCAAGTAATTTAGAAAAGTTAGAGTTTGAGTCGCAGTAATCGGATTGGCCTTTATGGGGGCACTTTTGACCCAATCCACAACGGCCATCTTTATGTAATCACCGAGCTACTAGAACGCGACGTGGTTGATCAAATTATTTTGGTTCCAGCTGGTGAGCCTTGGCTACGTGAGAACGCACCGGTTGCATCAGGTGAAGATCGCCTGAAGATGTGTCAGTTAGCAGTTGCCGAGCTTGATTTAGGTGATGAGGTATTAGTAAATAGTATTGAAATTCGTCGCAGTGGCCCGAGCTATACGATTGATACCGTTGAAGCGTTAAAGGCAACTTATCCAAACGACAAAATCGTTTTGATTCTTGGCACCGATGCTCACGCAACTATCGATCAGTGGCACCGCTCTGATGAGCTAAAGAAGTTAGTCGAAGTATTAGTAATTGATCGTCCCGACTTTCCAGGGTCACCAACTCTGGATATTGATGCTTTAAATATTTCAGCAACTCAAGTACGTGCTGGAGATTTTGATCTGCTGCCACCTGCAGTAGTTACCTATCTAAAGGAACGTGGCCTCTATGCCAGCAAGTGAGTCAGTCAAGGTTTTAACCCAAATCGCAGCGCAAGCAGCAGCCGATAAGTTCGGCACCAATATGGTCGCCATTGATTTATCTGATCAATTAGTTTTAAGCGAAGTATTTTTGATCGTAACTGGTCAAAATGTCCGTCAAGTAGATGCCATTGCTGACTTTGTTGAAGAAAAGTTACGCCAAGTCGGAGATAAGCCAGTTCGTCGCGAAGGTGGCGAAGAATGGATTCTGCTGGATTACTCAGATTTAGTTGTGCACATTCAAAGCGCTGATCTGCGCCGTTACTACATGCTCGATCGCCTCTGGAATGATTGCCCAACAATTAAGTTAGATGTTCGGGTTCCGGTCGAGGAGTAATAATTCACAATGGCTAATCGAATTTTATTATGGCGGCATGGCCAGACTGATTGGAATACCGTAAATCGGTTCCAGGGTCATTCTGATATTCCGCTAAATACCGTGGGGCAATATCAGGTAAAACATGCGGCAAGTATTTTGGTCGGAATGCAACCAACTAAAATTATCTCAAGTGATCTATCGCGTGCTATTGATACTGCGCAAGCTCTTGGCGATCTGACAAATCTAAAAGTTGAAATTGACATTGATTTGCGTGAGACCAATGGCGGCCTGTGGGAAGGAAAAACTGGTGCTGAAAATCGCGCTGAAGATTTTCAGAACTTTGTTCGCTGGATTGATGGCGAAGATAACCCAGCCGGAACTACTGGTGAAAAAAGAAGTGATGTTGCAACGCGCGCAGTTAGTGCAATCAAACGAGCACTGGGTGATTTAGATAATCAATTATTAGTAGTCACTACTCATGGCGGAACTGCTCGATGTGTTCTCGGTTCATTATTGAATTTGCCGATGGCCAATTGGGGCGCCGTAGGTGGCTTATCTAATGCCTCTTGGTCGATTTTGCAGACTAATCCGCGGGGTTGGCATTTAGTTGAACATAATGCTGGGTCAATTCCGGAAAAGATTCTGGGTGAAGAATCTGGAGCAGAGGCACCTGAATAAATAAGGTAGGGTCTGCTTCTCAAAGAAATTCGGGGCTGTGGCGCAGCTGGTAGCGCACCTGCATGGCATGCAGGGGGTCAGGGGTTCAAATCCCCTCAGCTCCACGTGAGTTCTATTCCGTTGATTCCGCAGGGCTGGAACGCTAAGAATATCGGTGACCTTTCTGGCAAAAAATTTTTAATCACAGGTGGCACATCAGGCATTGGTAAAGAGGCTGCGCGTGAATTAATTCGCGCTGGTGCTCACGTCACTATTACTGCTCGCGATGCCCAAAAAGGTGAAGCTACAGCGCTTGAACTAGGTAGTAAGAATGTTTCAGTTGGTTCCCTTGATCTAACTTCACTTACTTCAATTCAAAACTTTGCTAAATCAATAACTGAAGAATTTGATGTATTGATTCTAAATGCCGGCGTAATGGCCACACCACTAGCCCACACCAAAGATGGTTTCGAGCTACAACTTGGCACTAATCACTTAGGTCACTTCGCTCTCGCCGGCTTATTGCATTCCAAAGTAACTGATCGTGTTGTTAATGTTTCTAGCCAAGCACATCGTCTAGGAAATTTTGGTGATGGCAGCAAAGAAGAAATCCTAAGGCGGGCTAAAGGTGTTGGCGCTTACAAACCTTGGGGCGCTTACGGAGATAGCAAGCTAGCAAATTTGCTTTTCACAAATGAACTTCAACGTCGCGCTATGAAAAACAATTGGCGCTTTCGTGCCTATGCAGTGCATCCGGGCTATAGCAATACCAACTTACAAAACGTTAGCCCTGCGATGCGCGGTGCTAGTGCCGAGGCACGAGTGACGGCTGCAGCAAATGCGGTAATTGCACAAAGTGCTAGCCGCGGTGCACTTCCAACACTTTGTGCTGCAACCCATTCACCGTTAGTTGGTGCGTCATATATTGGCCCCGATGGCTTTATGGAAATGCGCGGTTTCCCAAAGCTGACTCGTGCCGCCGGCATCGCATATGACCAAGAGTTAGCGGCCAATTTATGGGCGGTAAGCGAAGAACTCACTGGCATTACTTGGGGCTAAAGCCCGTTAAACTAAGTTAATGACCACTGAACGCGAGCATGCGGCGTATGACTTCGCCTATGTGCAGGAAAAGTGGCTACCAGTCTGGGACAAAATCGAACCGTTTAAATCTGGTCGAGCCGATGATCCCCGCCCCAAGAAATATGTACTCGATATGTTCCCGTATCCATCGGGTGATCTACATATGGGCCATGCCGAGGCATACGCACTTGGCGATGTAATTGCTCGTTATTGGGCGCAAAGAGGTTTCAACGTTATGCACCCAATTGGTTGGGATGCTTTTGGTTTGCCTGCCGAAAATGCTGCGATCAAGCGCAATGAAGATCCGAAAATCTGGACTTACGAAAACATCGCAGTGCAGAAAGCATCGATGCGTCGTTTTGCATGTTCGTTCGACTGGGATCGCGTTTTCAATACTTGCGACCCCGAGTACTACAAGTGGAATCAGTGGTTGTTCTTACAACTTCACGAACGTGGTTTGGCTTACCGTAAAGATTCCGCCGTTAACTGGTGCCCAGATTGCCAAACAGTTTTAGCAAATGAACAAGTAGTTGCGGGTCTCTGCGAGCGTTGCGATAACGCAGTAACGAAGAAGAAGTTAAACCAGTGGTATTTCAAGATCACCGATTACGCCGATCGCTTACTAGATGACATGGAACAACTCGAAGGCAAGTGGCCTGAGAAAGTTCTGATGATGCAGCGCAACTGGATCGGTCGCTCAACTGGTGCCAATGTTGATTTCCAGATTGAGGGAATGCCAGATCCCGTAACTATCTACACAACTCGGCCAGATACTTTGTACGGCGCTACTTTCTTTGTTGTTGCAGCTGATTCCGAACTTGCTGCAAAGCTTGCTGTGGGCACCGAAGTTGAAAAAGAATTCAAGCAATACCTAGATAGCGTTAAGGCTGCCTCTGATATTGATCGCTTAGCAACCGATCGCCCAAAGACTGGCGTTTTCTTGCAACGTTATGCAATTAACCCAGTTAACGGCGAGAAGTTGCCGATCTGGGCGAGTGATTATGTATTAGCTGATTACGGTACTGGTGCCATCATGGCTGTCCCGGCTCATGATCAACGCGACTTAGATTTCGCTCGAGCCATGAAGTTACCTGTGCGCGTAGTGGTTGAAACTGGCGAAGAAGACCCAAATGAGACTGGTGTTGCAACCGGTGGCGATGGAAAATTAGTTAATTCAGGCTCACTTAATGGTCTTTCTAAAGCGGAAGCGATTGCTCAGATCAACGCCCAACTTGAAAAAGATGGCCTGGGAAAAGCGGCTCGCAATTATCGTTTGCGCGATTGGTTAGTTTCTCGTCAACGTTATTGGGGCACACCGATTCCAATTATTCACTGCCCTAAGTGCGGCGAAGTCGGCGTACCTGCAGATCAATTGCCGTTACTGCTTCCTGATGCAGCTGGCCTTGATCTAAAACCAAAGGGGCAATCACCACTTGCTGCTGCAACTGATTGGGTAAATGTTGCTTGCCCTAAGTGCGGCACCGCAGCCACCCGCGATACCGACACCATGGATACTTTCGTAGACTCATCTTGGTATTACTTGCGCTACCCAAGTTCAACAAACCACAACGAACCATTTAGTCGCACCGATGTTGATACCTGGTTGCCAGTTGATCAATATGTGGGCGGCGTAACACATGCAATCTTGCACTTGCTCTACAGCCGCTTTTTCACCAAGGTTTTATTCGACATGGATATGGTTTCATTTAACGAACCATTTACTCGTCTACTAAATCAAGGCATGGTCGTGATGGATGGTTCAGCGATGTCTAAGTCTCGCGGAAATCTAGTTCGACTCTCTGATGAACTTGCTAATCACGGTGTCGATGCAATTCGATTATCAATGGTTTTCGCAGGCCCACCTGAAGATGATGTTGATTGGTCTGATGTTTCACCAGCTGGCTCAGTTAAATTCTTGACTCGTGCTTGGCGCTTATCTGGTGATGTCACAAGTGCACCAGGTGTTGATTTCAGTACTGGCGAAATTTCACTTCGCAAAGCGACACATAAAGCGTTACATGACGCGGCCTTTGCGGTTGAATCTTTCCGCTTTAACGTAGCAATTGCTCGTGTGATGGAACTTGTTAATGCCACTCGCAAAGCAGTTGATAGTGGTTGCGGCCCAGCTGACCCAGCAGTTCGCGAAGCAGTCGAAGCAACTGCGATCATGTTGTCACTCGTGGCGCCATACACTGCTGAGGAAATGTGGGATCGCCTAGGCCATCAGCCTGCTGTAGCACTTGCGGGTTGGCCAGCTGTGGATGAGAAGTTGCTTGTGGCCGATGCGGTTGAAGCAGTGATTCAAATTAACGGCAAGATCAAAGAGCGTTTGGAAGTTGCCCCAACAATCACTGACGCTGAACTAGAGGCACAAGCACTCGCGCTTCCAGCAATCGTGGCTGAATTAGGCGGAGTAAGACCGGTAAAGATAATTACCCGCGCACCTAAGCTCGTAAATATCGTTATCCCCAACTAATTCTTACTAGTTAATTGCGCACATTCGTGCCACCGAGAATGTCGGCATGAATGAATTCCAAAATCAGATTCAACGGATCACTGACTGGTGGTACGAGCTCAATTTTTCTACCTTACAAAAGCGTGGCCTACTAGTCCTCGGGGGACTAGTAATCGCAATTTCGGGTTTCTGGGTAACCACCGGTAAATCTGAAGCAGTGATCATGGCCGAACCAATCGCAATTGAAGCTCCTCTTGTAACGGTTGATGTTGCCGGCGCCGTAACTACCCCGGGTGTTTATGCACTACCTGGCAACGCTCGCGTTATCGATGCGATAAAAGCTGCGGGTAATTCGTTGGCCGGCACAGATTTAAGTGATTTGAATTTAGCCCGCATTATTCGAGATGGCGAACAGATTTATGTTTCTCCAACTGAGAAAACTAAGATTCCAGCTGGTCGAAAATTCGCTACCAAGAAAGCAACACCAACTGGTCCGATAAATATCAATCGAGCCACTGCCAAACAATTTGAAATACTAGATGGAATCGGGCCAGTGTTAGCAAAGCGCATAGTTGCTTACCGCGCAGCAAATGGTCCATTTATTGCGCTAGAAGATCTCGACAAAGTTTCCGGGATTGGGCCAGCTAAATTCGCACAGTTCAAAAGCCAAATCACCGTTTAATTGATTTTCGTGCCATAACCATAGGCGCGGCTATCTGGTTAGGCGCGCTAGTTCAAAGTTATGTGGCACCTTGGCGAATAACGCTATTAGTCGTTGCGTTAGCGGCCTTTGTCCTTATAGGTAAAAAGCAACGTGCGTTAGTTGTAATCATCGCCCTATTGCTGGGCTCAACGATCATGTCATTTCGAGCCCAAGCCTTAACGCAGACTGTCCTTACGCAATATCTAGGTAGTGAAGTGCAGATAACTGCTCGAGCAATTACTGATCCAAATCGCACAACGCCGAAAGTCTCTGGGCGCAATTATGTGGCTAGTAATTGGTCATTTTTAGCAAGTGCAATTGAGTTAGAAACTAGCGCCGGTATCTATCGATTAAAGATTCCAATTCGGGTGATGTCACCAGCTAAGAACTTAATCGGGCTATTGCCAGGGCAGACCATTAGCGGGCGCGCAGTATTGGTTAAAAGTAAGGAAGCACGAGTTGCCGCTCTTGTTCTTTTCCATGGCGAGGTAAAGATTGAAACCAATGCTTCGCGTTGGGCACGTTCGTTAGGCGCAATACGAATTGGGCTACGTAATGCAAGTGGCGATGGTGATGCTGGTGCGCTGATTCCAGGAATGGTGCTGGGGGATACTTCAAAACAAAGTGCCGAATTCAAGTTAGCGATGAAGCGATCTGGGCTAACTCACTTAGTTGCGGTCAGCGGTGCGAACTTTGCGATTGTTTCGGGCTTTGTTTTATGGCTCATGCAATTTCTATTTCGTAATCGCAACTATCGAATAGGTGCGACTGCGCTTTCACTAATTTTCTTTATCGCACTTGTTCGCCCGTCGCCTTCGGTATTGCGTGCAGCTGCGATGGCCGCGGTTGTGTTAGTCGCAATGAGCCATCGACATGCTGCAGATTCACTGCCCGCACTTGGTTTTGCAATTGCTGCTGTGGTTATCGCAGATCCGTGGCAGTCACGAGATGCTGGTTTTGCGCTATCGGTCTTAGCAACCGGCGGTCTATTGCTAGCTGCGCCCAAGATAATTACTTTCTTCGCCAGATTTGTGCCGCGAAAATTTGCCGAAGCGTTAGCCCCACCAATTGCGGCGACTCTCTTCTGTGCCCCAGTATTAGTTGCGTTATCTGGCTTTCTCTCGCCGATGAGCGTAATTGCAAATCTTTTGGTAGCGCCGGCGGTTGCTCCAATAACTGTGTTGGGATTCATTGCAGCCCTGATTCATCCAATCTTGCCGGGCATTGCTGGCTTACTTATTCTTTTAATCCGAATACCAGCAGCTTTCATAGGACTAGTAGCTAAATGGTCAGCAAGTTTTTCAGTATTGGAATTAGGGAAAGGGGCTAGTGGTTTCTTAGCAATTACAGTCGCGGCAATTTGTATCTGGATCTTTAGAACCTTCTTTCGGAGCCATCGAAAGGCAATAGCAATTCTTCTGGTTGTGCTACTCGCCGCAGGCAATTGGTTTACCAGATTTCCCGGAATAGATTGGCAAGTGGGCAATTGCGATATCGGACAAGGTGATGCCATGGTGATCAACTTAGGAAATCATCAAGGCGTTGTAGTTGATGTGGGACCAGATCCACAACTGATAGATAAATGTTTAAAACAATTTGCGATTACGCAAGTATCAATTTTGGTTCTGACTCATTTTCATGCCGACCATGTTGAAGGTTTGCCAGGGTTGCTTAAAGGCCGCACGGTTGGGCAAGTGTGGGTTAGCCCGCAGATTGATCCAGCATTTGAAAGCACTCGGGTGCAGAGATGGTTAAAAGTGATTCCACAGATTCCAGTCACTGCTGGGTTTAGCGCCCAAATACTTAGTAATCGCGGGCCGATTAAGTTCGATGTGCTCTGGCCAAAGCTAGGTGCACAAGATTCACCCAATAACTCCAGTATCGTTTTGCAGATTAATTCAGCTGACTTCTCACTACTTGCCGCGGGGGATATCGAACCAATTGCGCAATCTCAATTGGTTCAGCAACTAAGCCAAGTTGATCTATATAAAGTGGCTCATCATGGTTCGCGCTACCAAGATTTAAACTTCATGAAGGCCCTATCGCCACGAATTTCGATAATTAGCGTGGGCAAAGACAATTCTTACGGCCATCCGGCGCCCCAAACAATCGCCGCCTTGAGTAGGATCGGCAGCACGGTTTATCGAACGGATCAAGACGGTGCGCTCGCGATCAATGCGCGCAGACATCGGGTGAAGGTTCGCAAAAGCCATCAGGTATTTAAGTTCTGGCAATTGGGCTAGTCGAATTGGAATGAGGGAGTGGGGGTAGGCGATGAATGATTTCTATTTAATTCTTGGTTCCGAAGCTGCCCTGGCTGATCGCGCACTTACTAAATTACAAGCTGAGTTAAAAAGTGAGAACGCGGAAATCACGTCGATCTATGCCGCTGATTCAATAGTGGGCGATATTTCTGATGCTCTCGCGCCTTCATTGTTCTCTGAGCGACGTGCTCTAATAATTCGCGACCTACAAGATTTACCCGAAGATAACAAAGAAGAAATCATTCGTTATTTGCCAGAACCTGATGCTTCCACCACTGTCATCTTTCTACATAAAGGTGGCGTCAAAGGTAAAGCCCTTCTGGATGCAATTAAGAAGATTAAGCCCGAAATAATTTCGTGTGAGCCGCTTAAGAAAGAGACTGAGAAGCAAGATTTTGTCAAGAATCTATTTCTAGATGCTGGTCGCAAAGCTTCACCTGCTGCAATTGCGGCACTAGTAAATGCAATCGGTGGCGACTTAAGAGAATTAACTGCAGCTTGCAGTCAGATCATTGCTGACGCACCATCTGGGGTAATCGATGAAAAAGAAGTTGATAAGTATCACCAAGGTCGCGTCGAAACCACGGGCTTTGATGTTGCCGATGCGGCCCTCGATGGGAATTTGCCAGTTGCACTTTTGCAGTTACGAAGTGCGATTGAAACCGGCACTGACCCAGTCATGGTCACAAGTGCAATTGCTTCCGCTCTGCGTTCATTGGCTAAAGTTTCAGGAGCCAACCGAAATGCGAAATCTTTTGAGTTAGCTGGCCAATTAGGCATGGCGCCATGGCAGATCGATAAGGCTCGTCGTCAGTTGGCTGGCTGGACTCCACGCGGAATCGTGACAGCCGTTTCAGCCATTGCCCTGGCCGATGCCCAAGTAAAAGGGGCAGCAAGTGACCCGATCTATGCGCTCGAACACGCCATTTCCGAGATCGCCAGCGCAAAAGCAGCCCGATAACGCAATTTGGCCGATTTGAGCCTAAAGGTGCCCCGCTGGTAACCTTCGGGTTCGTATTTAGCGCTCAACCAATTTAGTTCGGAGTAAACCTTAAGTGGCAAATATCAAGTCGCAGATCAAGCGGATCAAGACCAATGAGAAGGCACGCCTACGTAACAAGTCAGTGCGTTCTTCTATCAAGACAGCTGCTCGCAAATTCCGCGACGCTGTAACCGCTGGCGATGCCGCAGTTATCTCAACCGAACTTCGTGACGCTTCAAAGGCGCTCGATATCGCCGTTGCTAAGGGTGTTCTACACAAGAACACTGCTGCCAACAAGAAGTCTTCAATGGCAAAAGCTGCCGTTAAAGCCGGCGTTCGTTAATTCGCAACTAGTTACTTTTAAGGCTTAACGATGCCTGCAATTTCACTTGCCAAGGCGCC
>CAXNJS010000016.1:0-20639 GCA_964202795.1 Candidatus Planktophila sp. | reverse complement strand
GGGTTTACATAGCCAACTGCATCACTGCAATTGCTGGTGGTCTCTTACACCACCGTTTCATCCTTACCAATATTGCTATTGGCGGTTTACTTTCTGTTGCACTTATCCCGCGGATTGCTCCGGGTGGCTGTTAGCCACCACTTTGCTCTTTGGAGTCCGGACTTTCCTCGGTGTCTTGCGACAACGCGGTGATCCGGGCGACTCTTCTAAGGCAAAGAGTACGCGAGATTAGTAGCGGTATGTAATGAGTTCCTTTAAAGTGGCACCCATGATTACGACAGTTGATGCGGATTTTCTAGCTTTACCACTCGATAAAGTCTCAGGGTAACTATTCATGCAGACCGGACGAAGTGTCGTCTACGCTCGTAACGGCGGAGCCGCTGCTAGCCAGCCATTAGCAGTAAGTACCGCGATCTCAATCCTTAAAGATGGTGGCTCCTTTATCGATGCCGCGATAGCGCTTAGTGCAGTTATCTGCGTTGTCGAACCCGGCGCATCGCATTTGGGTGGAGATGCATTTCTCGTTACTCATCACAGTGCCACCAAAAGTAATCTGGCTTTTAACGGCAGTGGCGAAGGTTCACATGCTGCGACCCTTGAGAACTATCCCGATGGAATTCCACTTCACGGATATAAATCTGGAACCGTTCCAGGGCTAGTCTCTACCTGGTTTGAAGCTCACAAGCGTTATGGAAAGCTGCCCTTCGCACAGCTCTTAGCGCAGGCAATCGATTACGCTGAAAACGGATTCCCAGCAAATGCAGGTTTTGTTAATAGAATCAAAGGGCATCTGGCAACTACTCCTTATACTCAAGTGTTTGTTGATATGGGAATTGATGTCACTGTAAAAATTGGTGATGTAGTTGTCCAAAAGGATTTAGCTCGTTCACTCAATGAAATCGCAGCGGGCGGCCGATCTGCTTTCTACGAAGGCCGCATCGCCGCACAACTTGTAAAGGGTTCAGCGGGCTGGTTTAACGCCGAAGATCTGAAGGCGCACACCACTCGAGTGCTTGAACCGCTCTCGGTTAAATATCGCGACATCACTATTTACGGACAGCCTCCGCCAACTCAAGGAATGATCTTGATGGAAGAGCTTTTAATTAATGAGAGATTTGATCTGGCTTCACTATCTGAATCTGATCGAATTCATATCGGAGTTGAATCTAAGAAAGTTGGCTTTGCTGACCGAAATGAGATTTTAGGTGACCCAGAATTTGTCGAGGTCAATACTGAAAGAATTCTCTCCAAGGATCATATTGATCAGCGAGTAAGTGCTATCTCAATGACTGCTGCCGGTATTGATATTGCGCCAATAAATGAAGGAAGCGATACAACTTATTTTTTGGTTTCAGATTCTGAAGGTAATGCGGTTTCCTGGATTCAATCGGTATTCCATGGCTTTGGCAGTTCTTGGGTAATTCCAGAAACTGGAATTTTATTAAACAATCGCTTAACTGGATTCTCGCTTGATCCGACTTCGCCAAATGTGATTGCACCTGGAAAGCGACCAGCACATACTCTCAATGCATTTACCGCGGTGCACTCCGATGGCTCTTTGTATCTGGTGGGCGGAACTCCTGGTGCCAATATTCAGGTTCAGACCAATCTACAGTTACTCACAAATGTGATTGATCTAAAACTCAATGTTCAAGAAGCGATCGAAGCACCGCGTTGGCAGCATCTCAACGCACCCGGAGTTAGTTCTGCCCAAGAGTCAGGCCTTGGCGTTCTCGAGATTGAAGATCGCGTCTCTGACAACGTATTCGAAGAGCTGAGAGCTAAAGGCCACCAAGTAGTACCGCTTTCACCATGGGGGCACGGATCTTCAGTGCAACTTATGGAAGTGCTGGCCAACGGAACTCATGCATTCGGTTCAGACCCTCGTTGTGAAGGTCACGCATCAGGGGTATAGGTAGCATTACAACCGAGATTGGTCCTAATTCGATTGTTGATTTAATCCACGTACGGCACGTAGTCCATCAGATGGCCACATTAAGAAGGTGTTCGTTGAACAGGGGCCAATATCCATATGAAATACAGATTCGATTGGAGCACTTAAGCAAAGTGCTGCAGCTGTTTTGATTACACAGTTATGCGTAACCACTGCAACACTTCGGCCTGGGTATTCGGAAAGTATTTTTGAAAGCGCTGCTTCAACTCGAATTGTTATTTCTTCCCAAGATTCACCACCGGCTGGCTTAAAACTTAAATCAGTTAACCACTTCTCGTAATCTGCTGGGTATTGCGCTTTAACTTCTTCGACTGAAAGTCCGTCCCAGTAGCCAAAATCCATTTCAAACCAAATCTCATCAAAGTTAACGGTTAAGCCAGTTGCATCAGAAATGATTTTGGCAGTCTCTTTGGTGCGATTTAAAGGGGATGCAATTAATACTTCGGCACCTAATTTCTTGGCTGTCTCTGCAACAGCCACAGCCTGTGCACGACCGGTTTCAGTAAGTACTGGATCTAACGGCCCAACGCCAGAAAACTTCCGACTTGGCGTTAAAACTGTTTCGCCATGGCGAATTAAATGCAAAACAGTTGGCTTTTCATCACTCTTTAAGCGCTCAGTTAAATAATTTAGTTGCCTGGGCGCAATCGGTTCACTTTTATCATGACCGCCACTTTGCGCATCGAGTGCTTTATTTGCCAGACGATCAGCATGTGAGTTTTCATCACGTGGGATCCAGGTGTAATTAACGAGTGATGGTGAATGCGCATCGCGTGCATTCTGGGCTAACTTGCGCATATCGGCGTGCTTAATCTGCCAGCGGCCAGACATTTGCTCAACTACTAATTTGCTATCCATGCACACATCAACGCTGGCTTGGTCATCTAGATCATGAATGGCTTTTAGGCCCGCAATTAACCCACCATATTCGGCAACATTATTTGTAGCTGTTCCAATGAACTCGTAGATCTCGGCAATTATCTGACCGTTTTCCGAAACCACCGCACCAAAGCCAGCTGGCCCAGGATTGCCCCGTGAGCCACCATCGGCAGTTAATTTAAAGTGACGAGCCATCTAATTAAACCCCGCGCACCAAGATGCAACGGCATTCTTCACAGCGAATGACTTCATCTTCAGCTGAATCGAGCATGCGCTTTAGGTCAACTGAATTAATGCTCAGGTTGCAACCAAGGCACTGTCCGCCCAGTAGTGCCGCAGCACCTGCGCCACCACCACTTCGAATCTTTTCGTATAGGTCATAAATTGCTTTATCAACTGAAGTAACAGTTGCGGCGCGCTCAGTTCGCAGTTGAGCACTTTCAGATTCAAGGGCAAGTGATGCCACATTCTTGCGATCTGTTAGTTCGGCAATTTCAGTTGCTAGCGTTTCTTCGAGCGCTTTTAATTCATCTATGCGGGATTTGATGCCGTCAACACGCAACATAACTTCGAGTTCAACTTCTTCTAGTTCGGCGCGACGGGCATTTAGTGAGACAACTTCGTGCTGAAGTGATTCAAGTTCTTTAGGGGTGCCAGTACCTGAATTAAGGCGGGCTTCATCTTTTTGTAGCCTTGTTACAACTTGCTCAACATCACCTTCGGCACGATTTAATTCGCGAGTTACATCGCTTAACTCAGTCTCGGCTGCAATTCTTAAGTCGCGAGTGTTATTTGATTTAATAGTTGCAGCGCTAAGGGCGGCAATTTCAGGGAGTGTGGCAAGTTTGTGCGCCAAGCTAGTTAGAGCTAAGTCGTGGCGCTGGATATCTAGTATCTGTCGTTGATCGCTCGGGCTAGCCTTCATGACGCCGCCTTCCCTATTATCGAAGCAGTTATCGAACTAGATATGTAGTTTTATGAAGTGGAACTGGTGGGCGCTGAGGGTTTCGAACCCCCGACATTCTCGGTGTAAACGAGACGCTCTACCACTGAGCTAAGCACCCGGAACTTACTTTTCTAGCCAAAGCCAGAACCGTAAGTCTAACCTAACTAAAGCTGTGCTAACGCCGCCTTGTAATCGGCTGCATTGCGCGCTTCACCTGGGCCATTTACGACCTGCCAACGCAGAATTCCACTCTTATCGATGATGAATGTGCCGCGAGTTGAGAATCCACGTTCTTCAAAGAAAACGCCATATCGCTTTGAAACTTCACCATGTGGCCAGAAGTCAGAAAGGATTGGGAATGTGTAACTTTGCGCTTCGGCAAATGCACGAGCTGCATACATTGGATCGCATGCGATGCCAAGTACTTGCACATCATCATTTTGGAATGCTGAGATGTCATCGCGCAATACGCAAAGTTCGCCGGTACAAGTGCCAGAGAATGCAAATGGATAGAAAACTAAAACCACGTTTTGCTTTCCTTGAAATGATGAGAGGGTAACTTTTTCGCCATGGTGATTTACTAATTCAAAATCAGGGGCGGGTTGGCCAATTACTAGTGTCGTTGTCATGACGCGAAATCTACCGTTTGCCAGCTTTACGTGCCACTAGACGAGTTGCCGTCCAGTCAGCAGCTACGGGTATAGATGAGGTAACACTTAGCCCAGCAATTGGGGCGGCATCCTGAATTTCACTTGCTTCAACATAATTTGCGCGACCCATCTTCGGAGTCATCACCCAAATCGGACCAGTCTCAGATAAAAAGGTGAGGGCATCCATTAGTTCATCGATTAAGTCGCCATCGCCATCGCGCCACCAGATGATTACGCCATCTATGACTTCAGTTGGATCTATCTCAATAAATTCAGTGCCCGTAATTCCGGTAATTTTTGCGCGCAAGGAATCATCAGAGTCGGCGGCATAGCCGATTTCTAAGATCAAATCGCCTTTGGCAAAGCCCATACGCATGGCCACTGGGTAAGTCCACCCAAAAACTGCTCACTTAGCAAGACCTGCCCGCTCTCAATTTCACACAACTGGTCAGTAACCGCGAGAATAGGGCCATGAGCGAAACTTTTGATGCGCCTGATCACATCGTCGATCAGCTAGTTGATATCGACCCTAGCGAGACGGCTGAATGGAATGCCTCCTTTGATGCCGCCCTCGCTAACGCAGGTCCGGTTCGTGCGCGATATTTAATGCTCTCGCTATTAAAGCGTGCGCAAGAGAAGAACATTGGTATCTCAGGTTTGCGCGCAACTGATTACATCAACAGTATTCCTTCAGATAGTGAGCCAGATTTTCCTGGTGATGAAGCAATCGAACGTCGTATTCGACAATATAACCGTTGGAATGCGGCAATGTTGGTGCACCGTGCGCAGCGTCCAGGTGTTGGCGTTGGCGGACACATTTCAACTTACGCATCTTCGGCCTCTCTTTATGAAGTTGGTTTCAACCACTTCTTCCGCGGTCAAGATCATCCAGGTGGCGGCGATCAGATTTTCTTCCAAGGACATGCCAGCCCCGGAATGTATGCACGTGCATTTTTAGAAGGACGCTTTAGCGAAGATCAGTTAGATGGTTTCCGCCAAGAGCTTTCACATAAAGGTGGTGGGTTATCTTCATATCCGCATCCACGTTTGATGCCAGATTTCTGGCAGTTCCCAACTGTGTCAATGGGTATTGGTCCACTTAATGCAATTTATCAAGCCCGCTTTAATCGTTACTTACATAATCGCGGTATCAAAGACACCAGCCAGCAACATGTCTGGGCATTCTTAGGTGATGGTGAAGTTGATGAAGTCGATACTTTAGGTGCAATTGGTTTAGCTACTCGCGAAAATCTAGATAACTTAACTTTCGTTGTTAACTGTAACTTGCAACGTCTCGATGGACCAGTTCGTGGTAACGGAAAAATTATTCAAGAGTTGGAATCAATCTTCCGCGGTGCCGGCTGGAACGTACTCAAAGTTGTTTGGGGTCGCGAATGGGATCCACTGCTTGCCCAAGATCGCGAAGGTGCACTTGTTGACTTGATGAACAAGACTCTCGATGGCGATTTTCAAACTTTCAAAGCGGAAAGCGGAAAGTTCGTTCGCGATAACTTCTTTGCTCGTGATCCACGCACTGCAGCCATGGTTGCGGACTGGTCTGATGACAAGATTTGGGGCTTACGCCGTGGTGGCCACGACTATCGCAAGTTATTTGCCGCCTACACAGCAGCGATGAATTCAAATGGTCGCCCAACTGTAATTTTAGCTAAGACAGTTAAGGGCTGGACGCTTGGTTCACACTTCGAAGGTCGTAACTCAACGCACCAGATGAAGAAGATGTCGATGGAAGACATCACTGAATTCCGTGATCGTTTGGCTATTCCAATTGCAGATGCTCAACTAGATGCGAAATTGCCTCCTTACTATCGTCCAGCTGATGATTCACCGGAAGCAAAATATCTCCAGGAGCGTCGCGCAGCACTCGGTGGTTCGATTCCATCACGTCGCAAAATTTCTCGCCCATTGCCACAACCAGATGATTCAGTTTATGAGTCTGTTCGACGTGGTTCCGGGCAGCAAGAAATTGCCACCACGATGGCATTTGTGCGCATGCTCAAAGATCTAATTAAGGATCCAGGTCTAGGTTCTCGCTTAGTTCCGATCATTCCTGATGAGGCCCGTACTTTCGGAATGGATTCATTGTTCCCAACTTTAAAGATCTATTCACCTAACGGTCAGAAGTACTTATCAGTTGACCGCGACTTAATGCTTTCTTATAAAGAATCCACTTCAGGTGTGATTCTGCATGAAGGTATTAACGAAGCAGGATCAGTTGCCTCCTTTACCGCAGTTGGATCTTCCTACTCAACACATGACGAACCAATGATTCCGATCTATATCTTCTATTCGATGTTTGGCTTCCAACGTACCGGTGATGCTTTCTGGGCAGCAGCTGATCAATTAGTCCGTGGTTTTGTAGTTGGCGCAACTGCCGGCCGCACCACGCTAAATGGTGAAGGTCTGCAACACGAAGATGGCCATTCACATCTACTTGCATCAACTAACCCAGCGATCGTCTCTTATGACCCAGCTTTCGGATTCGAACTTGGCCATATTGTTAAAGATGGTTTGCGTCGTATGTATGGCGAGAACAGTGAGAATGTTTATTACTACCTCACTGTTTATAACGAGCCATACATGCAGCCAGCAGAGCCAGAAAACCTTGATGTTGAAGGGCTATTAAAAGGTATTTACCTATACGCCCCTGCTGAAATTCGCAGCAAGAAGAAAGCACAGCTCTTGGCATCTGGTGTTGGCGTTAACTGGGCTCTTAAAGCGCAGAAGTTATTGGCGCAAGATTGGGGCGTGGCTGCTTCAGTTTGGTCAGTTACCTCTTGGAACGAACTTCGTCGCGATGGCTTAGAAACTGATAGCCATAACTTGTTGCACCCGAGTGATAACAAGCAAGCGTATGTAACTAATAAGTTAGCTAGCGCTGAAGGTCCGATTATTGCGGTAAGTGATTTCATGCGTGCAGTTCAAGATCAAATAGCACCTTGGGTTCCGGGTCAATTCGCATCCCTTGGGACCGATGGCTTTGGTTTATCAGATACTCGTGGCGCGCTACGTCGTCACTTCAAGGTTGATGCCGAATCAATCGTGGTGGCTACTCTGCAACAACTGGCAAAACTTGGCGAAGTGAAAGCTAAGAACGTTCAAGAAGCAATTGATAAGTATCAGATTAACGATGTGACTGCAGCTGAAGCTGGCAACACTGAGGGTTCGGGTTGATCGGCCCCGTCGCAATCACTGATCTGACTACCCAAACTAGATGGCTTTAGCATAAAAAGCTTACTTTTCATCTGCTTGCCCCTTGGCATTACCGCTTAATAGCGCTTTTGAGAAAAACGGAACAGATAGCGCCATTACCGCTGGAATTAAAAGGGCGACGGCAAGAGATGTGAACTGCGCTGTCCAAGCAATTACCCATTTGCCACCAAAAATAAGGAAATTATTAATCAAACCAACTTGACCAATTACAACTGCACTTGGAAAATCGCTTCGGACGCTTGCGGCGTTAAAGAAACTAGGCGTGATAATTGATGTGCCCAGACCAGCAACAAAACAACCTAATGAGAATAATCCAAACGCCCAGTATTTATGGGTGTCGCCAAAAGTAATTGATGCAATAACACCAACTAGGAAAAAGCTGCCGCCTGTTATAGCTCCAATATTTGCCGCTCTGTTAATTGGCATTCTAGTAATAATCTTTGAGATGTTTAGTCTGCCCACAATCAAGGCACTCATAAAAAGAATATAAGGCAAAGTTATAAGCCCACCTTCAATATTTAAGTACTCGCGTGCGAAAATATTTGACCAATCGCCCATTGAGATCTCAAGAAAAATAGCACATATCATTCCGCCAGCTATGAGACGATCAAACCGAAGTGAAGCAAAGACTCGCTTTACTGAGTAGTGATCATCTTCGAGTTGTGGTGGCAGAGAAATTGAGCGTAATCTATTTACATATTTTATAGTGAGCAAGAAAACTAAGAGATACACGAAATCTAATTGAATCGCAGCAGAGACCCGACCAATTAATAAACCCGACACAATGCCCGTGATAACCGCGCCTAGCGCCCAAATGCCATGTAGTTTCACAATGATTGGCTTTAAAGATCGAGTTTGGCTATCAAAAGCTTGGCTATTGACTGAAATATGAAAAGCCGAGATTGAAAATCCCACCAAGATATTTACTGGAATAAATATTAAGCTAGAAGAAATATTAGCAAGCAGAATGAAACCTAAATAAAGCGCGCACGTACTAGCAATCAATACTTTATAGCTACCTAGTTTGTGCACGATGTGGCCCACGGTTAGTAAGCTGATGAAAGCGCCAACATTTCCTAGACTGATAATTGAGCCAAACTGCCCGTTTGTCAGGCCTAACCGATCTTTAATATCTGGGAATCTAGGGATCCAGGACATAATGCCAAAGCCAAAGAGAAAGAAGAGTTTGGTTAAAGTTTTATACTCGATTTCAGGTGTTATCTCGTCTTTGCTCATTGCATCACTCTAGAAAAGCGCACTTGCCAGCGCAGTGCGAGCCACTTTTAATCGTGGGTCAGCAGGGTCTACCAATTGGAAGAGGGTGAGTAGGTGGTCTTTCGCGGCCGTGCGATCAGCGCCAGCAAAGCGGCGAACGCATTCGATTAAGCGGCTAAAAGCAGCATCTAAATCTCCGCTGATAACTTCTAAGTCGGCGCAATTTAATTGGGCTTTTACATTATCTGGTTCAGAGGCAGCCAGTGCGGTGACTAACTTTGCTTCGAGTTTTTCAGTTCGGATCAGTAGCTCAGTTTGTGCTAAACCTAATTTAGCTAGTGCATCATTTGGTTTGCGACTTAATAATTTTTGATATGCCGCTTGCGCAATTTCATATTTGCCAGCCTCAAGAGCAGCAAGTGCCTCATCTTCTTCGGGCTCAATTGTTTCAACTGGCGCACTACCAATACCTTGCTCGGCAGCTAGCGTTAAAACTTTATCAATTACCATTTTGATTTGGGCTTCTGGATGACTCTGATCAAATAGTGGAACTAGTTGTTCGTTAATGAAAGCAACTGCATACGGCACATTTTTAGTTTGTAGCGCTTGAGCTACTTGTGGCTGGGTGTCAGCATCAATGCTGCCTAGCTCCCAGGTTTGATTTGCTTGCTCTGCTAATTTACTCAAAGTTTCCAGAGTGGTCATAGATTCAGGGCTGCGTGGTGACCAGACCAATAAAATTACTGGCTTAGTACGCGATAGTTCAACTGCCTTAGCTGCAAAATTCTCAGTCGTGATTTCATATTTTGAAGCAATTGCATTAGTAGCTTGGGCTGGCTTAGTTAGCGAACTCAAATCTACGGCTCGACCAAAATTAGGTGGCAAACTCATTACTAAATCATTGCACTAACTCGATACCTGAATCGCGTCGGTAGGGCAGAACTTCAGAAATATAGGCTTTACAGGCAAAATCCAAGCCCACATCATGGCCGGCAGCTTCACTCAAATACCAACGGTGCTCAAGGACTTCATGGAATAACTGTGCTGGCTCTACTCGGCCAAGATGCTCTGCCGGAACTGAATTAATAATTGGATTGAAAATCTCCGTGAGCCATTTAAAGGCGACTTCATTTACGTTTGTCGAGAGATTGCTTTCGCGAGCTCGGTAACGATCAAAGGATGCCAAGATGCGTTTGGCTTGTAGCTCTTCGGTTTCTAGACCCATTAATTCACGCAATCGATTGGTGTGATACCCAGCTGCAACTAACTTAGGCTGAAACTTCAAAACTTTGTTATTGCCATCTATAGCAATTGAAACTTCTTCAACTGCAAAACCCAAATCATGTAGTTGGCGCATCGCGCGTTCTACGGCACGGCGGTCGGTTGGGTCGAGTGATTGTGGATCACGTAGCGCGGCCCAAAGTCGTCGATATCTTTTCATCACCGTGTCACTTGCGCGAACTGGGTCCATGTCTGGATAAAGAACACCAGATAAAGCTAAGTCCTCTAGTTCCGCAGCCACATTAAAGTGAGCGATATCTAAATCATGTTCGCGTTGGCCATCGCTAAGAGTTTTTTGAAACTCACCAGTTTCGGCATCGACCAAGTAAGCTGCAAAACCTTCAGCATCTCGGCGGAATAAAGTATTTGAAAGCGAACAATCACCCCACCAGAAACCAAGTAGATGCAATCGAACCAGTAACAGCGCCAAAGCGTTAGCCATGTTTAAAATATCATGCGGCGACAGGGCACCTGAGAGTACAACTCGGTAAGGTAGTGAATATGGCAAGAAACGAGTGGCTAAAACACATGGCAACTCTTCGCCATTTATATCTGTGCGTCCTTCTACTACGGCAATCGGATCAACGCTGGGTGCTTGCAATCGGCGAAGTTCGCGCAAGGCGGCATATTCACGATTAGCAAATTCAGAAACCGTCTCTTTCACCGCATAGATTTCAGAGTCGGGCTCATCACTTACCCGAATCAGTCGAACCACGTGGCGTGAAATACCACGTTTTTCCGCAAGAGCTGGATCTTCTGGCCATTGCTCTAGCGGCTGATTCCATGGCAGACCCGAGACAGCAGCGATCTCTTCGCCCAAGCCAGTGATTCGTAGGGTCATGGGCTCATCTTAGGCAATTACACTTGAACACATGGCCATAAGCAAGCGAATTAAAAAAGTTGTTGCAGGCGACCCTAAGGTAATTAACACCGATATGGGCGCTCTGGGTGAGCCAATTAACAAATCACACCCATTTTATTTCGGATTTATTGCAACCATTGGCGCACTCGCTGCATTTGTCTTGATGAGAGCACTTGCCAGTGCTTCACAAATTTTCGTCCTAATTTTAATTGCCCTCTTCTTGGCAACTGGGCTAAACCCAGCGGTAGAAGCACTTCGCCGTAGGGGCTTATCACGCACCAGCTCTGTTACTGCAATATTTGTTTCGGTAATTTTATTTGTAATTTTCTTTGCCTTAATTGTGGTGCCACCAGTTGTTTCGCAAGGTTCAAACCTAATTAGCCAAGCGCCAGCACTGATTCAAGATTTGAAATCTAACTCTTTGTTTATGCGACTCAATGATCAGTACGGATTGCTTGATACTTTGCAACGAGAAATTGCATCACGCAGTTCAGATGGAAAACTTCTGCTCACAACATTTGGTGGCGTAGTTGGCGTTGGCAAATCAGTATTATCCGGAACTTTTGCCGCTCTTACTATTTTAGTTTTAACTCTCTACTTCTTAACTTCCTTGCCGCAAATGGTCAAACTCGGATTACGTCTTGCCCCAGCATCTCGTCGCCCACGTGTTGGCGCACTTACTGAAGCAATAATCTCGAGAGTTGGTTCATTTGTTAGCAGCCAAGTAACCATCGCAGTTATGGCTGGCAGCTTCACATTCTTACTCTCATTTGCCCTAGGAATTCCTTCCCCGATCGCACTTGGAATGACTGTGCTCGTTTGTGGTTTGATCCCGCTAATTGGCCACTTCATTGGTTGCACCGTAGTTACTTTGGTTGCACTAACTCAATCAGTAACCATTGGGCTAGTAGCTTTCTTGGCTTACATTCTTTATGTGCAGATTGAAAACTACGTAATAACACCGCGCATAATGAAGAAGACACTTTCCATACCTGGCGTAGTAACAATTATTTCAGCACTAATTGGTTCTTCACTATTGGGCTTAGTTGGCGGCCTTTTAGCGGTGCCAGTTGCTGCAGCGATTATCTTGATTTTAGATGAGGTTGTTTTCCCAAGAACTGATAATGCCTAAACAGTAAGACCTAGAGCAGTTAAATTTCAGTTGGAAGTGGCAATCTACTTGGGGCAATGATCTGAGTGATTTCAGTAAGCACCCGATTAACAGCAGGTTCACCCACCCATAAGTGCTTTGCGCCATCAACTGCAATCATCTGGTGATTCTTAATAACTGCAAAACGTTGCGCAGCCTCTGGCGGTTGCAGGTAATCATCTAGCTCAGGAACAAGTGTGAAAACTGGGCGACCATCGTTATTCCAATATTCCAGGTCACTGGTTTGAGAAGTACGAAGTGGTGGACTCAATAAAATTAGTCCTTTATGTTGGGGGTCTTTGGCGTGACGTAGCGCTAAATCAGTACCGAAAGACCAGCCAACTACCCAGAGATTTTCTAGCGCTAAAGTATCTAAGCAGTATGTAAGTGCTGCCTCAACATCGAATCTTTCGGCAATACCGTTATCAAAGGTGCCTGTGCTGGTGCCATTGGCACTCGCTGTTCCGCGGGTATTAAAACGAACAACCGTTATGCCGGCCATATCTGGTAAACGATTAGCTGCTTTCTTATAAATATGACTATCCATCATGCCGCCAGCAGTTGGTAGCGGGTGCAGACAGAGAATCGCGCCAGTGGGATTATCAATTGGGCTAGCAATTTCACCCACCAGTGTTTCGCCATCGGCTGTACTCAGCGTGAAAGGTGAGCGAATAGCCGGCAATAGCGTGCTGGGGCGAATTGGTTCGGCCATTAGGCAAGTGTATCTTTGCCGCTATGGCCACATCACGTAAAAAGACCTTTGATTCAATCAATCCAGTATCCGGTGAAGTTTTAGCTACTTTTCCAGTAGATAGTAAAGACATCGTTTCACTAGTTGTTGAAACAGCCCATGAAGCGCTTTATCAATGGCAGCACCTAGGTTTTAAGGGTCGTAAGAAAGTATTGCTCGATTGGAGTAAATACTTAATCAATCATGTTGATGAGATCACTGAACTAATTTCTGATGAAACTGGAAAGCCAATTAGCGATGCCAAGCTAGAGGCAGCACTTGCGATTAACCATATTGGTTGGGCTGCACGTAATGCTGAATATGTGATGAGTCCAGAACATCGTTCACCTGGTGCGATCATGGCAAATATGTCAGCGCGCGTTGAGCATTCACCAGTTGGCGTAGTCGGTGTTATCGGTCCCTGGAACTATCCGATCTTTACTCCCCTTGGTTCAATCACTTACGCACTTGCAGCGGGTAACGCGGTGGTCTTTAAGCCAAGTGAATTTACCCCAGCAGTTGGTGTGTGGTTAGCAGATTCATTTGCCCAAGTTGCGCCAAGTGAAGATATTTTCCAAGTCATTACAGGCTTCGGCGATACCGGTAGATACTTATGTGAAAGCGAAATCAATAAGTTATCTTTTACGGGTTCAACTAAGACTGCTAAATTAGTCGCTGCAACATGTGCGGCAAATATGATTCCCGTTATTCTGGAGTGCGGTGGCAAAGACCCAGTAATCATTGCCGAAGATGCCAACCTTAAGCCAGCTGTTGAAAATACTTTATGGTCTGCGATGTCTAATGCTGGCCAGACCTGTATTGGTGCCGAACGTGTTTATGTAGACGAAAAAATTGCTGATCGATTTATTGAACTTTTCGTGGCCGAAGCTGAAAAGATCACCGCAGGCGCGCCAGGTGCTGGTAATTATGGCCCAGCAACTAGACCAGAACAACTAGATGTGATTGCAGCCCATATTGCTGATGCGCTAAAGCGCGGTGGTAAAGCACTTTTGGGTGGTAAGAAATCAGTACAGCCCCCATATGTACAGCCCGTGGTTTTAGTAGATGTGCCAGAAGATGCAATTGCGATGACTGAGGAAACCTTTGGGCCAGTAATTATTATTAATCGTTTCCACTCTATTGATCACGCAATTCGCTTAGCTAATGCGAGTAGATATGGCTTAGGCGCTTCAGTCTGGTCAAAGCGCCAAGGTAAGAAGATTGCTTCACAACTTCATTGTGGAATGGTTGCAATTAACTCAACTATCTCATTCGCAGCTATTCCATCAGTGCCATTTGGTGGCGTGAAAGATAGTGGCTCTGGTCGCATTCATGGCCCCGAGGGAATTCTAGAGTTTACTTATCCGCGCACGGTGGTTCGCGCAAGATTCCAATTACCTTTGGTATTTACTAGTTTTAAGCGTTCTTACTTCAGTGATAAATTAATTATGCGTGTGATTAAGATTCTTAAAGGTCGGCTGAGCTAATTTCCATTTCTTTACTAACTAGCGGGTTAATTCTGAGTTAATACTTTAAAAGCGGGGCGCATTACGCGTGCGTTCCGTACGAGGTCCACGATTATTTTTCTTACTCCAACAAGGCGTATGCCAATGACGACGTGATTCTTCATCATCTTCTAACCACGCAACAATGTGTGGCGTTGCCATCGGAATAATTTGATCACACCCTGGGCAGCGATATGGTTTATTTGAAGAAGATCCAGTTAATTTTCTAACTCGGTATGTTCCATCACTGTGTTCTTCAATACTTTCATTAGATGTACTTATTTCTCGCTCAGGATCCTGAGGTCTTTTCCCTTTGGGATAGTTGCGGCGCGGGCTCATGGTTCATTTTCTCGCATTTTTAAGCTTCTTGTGACAGGCTGGAGCAATGAAGGTGATTGAAGTTAAGGGCCTCGTAAAGTCATATGGCGACTTCACCGCCGTAGCTGGCATCGATTTAGCGATCGAGGCAGGTGAGATTTTCGCTCTGCTGGGCCCAAATGGCGCTGGCAAAACCACTACTGTTGAAATTCTGGCTGGCTTTCGAGCACCTGATAGCGGTTCAGTTAGCGTGCTGGGGTTTGACCCGGCAACCAAGGGCGACGCTGGTCGCAGTTGGCGTAATCGCATTGGCATTGTTCTGCAAACCGCCTCCGATGCTGGCTCATTTAAGGTGCGCGAAATTGTTAAGCATTTCAGTAATTTCTATGCTAACCCGCGCGATGTTGATCAAGTAATCGAAGCAGTAGGTCTTACTGAAAAACGCGATTCATTAGTCCTGGAATTATCCGGTGGTCAACGACGTCGCCTTGATGTGGCACTGGGAATCATTGGAAATCCCGAACTACTCTTTCTCGATGAGCCAACAACTGGGTTTGACCCCGAAGCTAGGCGCGCATTCTGGTCGCTGATCCGTGACTTAAAGGCAGGCGGCACCACAATTTTATTAACAACCCACTATCTAGATGAAGCTGAAGAGTTAGCCGATCGCGTTGCAGTAATTGCAGCTGGCAAAATAATTGAAGTTTCAACGCCCGCACTCCTTGGTGGTCGTAGCACTGCTAAAGCTACCGTCTCTTGGCTGGGAACATCTGGTCTTGAATCTGAAGAGAGCGATAACCCAACGGCGGTTGTAACAAAGTTGGCTGCACAATTTGGCGGCCAGATTCCAGAATTAACTATCACTCGCCCATCGCTAGAAGATATTTATTTAAAAATGATTGGTGGCCAAGATGAATAAAGTTCCGGGCACCTTAAAACTAGGCTTATTGCGTGGTCAAATGGAAATCATTCAATTTTCCCGCCAGAAAGAAGCAGTGGTATTTACCATCTTCTTCCCCGTTATTTTATTAGCGATCTTTGGTAGCGTATTTAAAGACACCATTGCGCCAGGAGTAACTTTTAGCCAATATTTTGTAGCTGGCATGATTGCCTCAGGCTTAGTTAATAGTGGCTTTCAAAATATTGCCATTAATATTCCAATCGAACGTGACATGGGTGCTATCAAACGCCTTCGTGGCACACCACTGCCAATTACAAGTTACTTCATTGGCAAAGCAATCTCAGTCTTTGCCAGCATGGTGGTGCAAGTTCTGATTTTGCTTGCCATTGGTATTGCTTTCTTTGGCTTAAATATGCCAACTGAACCAAGCAAATGGTTAACTTTTACATGGTTACTAATACTCGGAACCGCTAGCTCAACAGCACTTGGTGTGGCTTTCTCATCAGTGCCAAAAAATGGTCGTGGTGCATCTGCCATAGTTTCACCCGTAGTAATTATTTTGCAGTTCTTTAGTGGCGTTTTCTTTGTCTTTACCCAATTGCCTGGCTGGATGCAACAAGTTGCCGCAATCTTTCCGCTCAAATGGCTAACTCAAGGAATGCGTAGCGTTTTCTTACCCGACACATTCGCAGCACAAGAAGTCGCTGCGAGTTGGGAAGGTGGTCGCACCGCCATAATCCTGTTCATTTGGCTCATTGTTGGTCTCTTCTTCGCAGTTAAGACATTTCGTTGGGAGAACAAGTGAAACGTCTTGGACTAGTACTGGCACTAATACTGCTAGCGGTGATTTCGCTCAGCGCAAGTGGAGCAAATGCCGCATCAAAAATTAAACCATCACCTTCGCCCAAGTGGCCACCCATTGGCTTCACCTTCAAAGGTGAGATTTATGCAAAAGTTCCAACGGTTAAAGAGTTAGTTGGTATCACATCGAATAGTAAGGTGCTTACGGCGCAGTTAGCTGAGAAAGTTGATGCTGTACTAATTTGTCAAAAGTACTCATGTGGTGCGATAACTGTGGCATCGACCAATGGTTGCTATTGGTGGGAAGTTAAATCGAAAGTTATTGGTCCTAAAAACTTAGAGGATAGAACAATCACCACATTCGGAACTATTCGAACGACTACAACCGGAACTGCGAAAAAGGTCTATAAAACAATCCTTTTAATTAGCTCCGAAGATATTGAGCGAGGAAATAAAATTTCCAATATAAATGTGATCTGTCATCATGCACCAGCCACAGAGACGCTAAAAACTAACGTCTACACGCCAACTGCAAATTAGCGATTAGCTCCTGGGACCCAAAGTTCATCGCCTTGCTCTTTATTAGAGATGCGAGCAAGCACAAAGAGCAAGTCAGATAAGCGATTTAAATACTTTGCCGCTAGCGGATTAACACCGCCACCAAATGCATGAATGGCAGCCCATGTGCAACGCTCTGCGCGTCGGGCAACTGTGCGCGCCACATGCAAGTTGGCTGCAGCCAAAGTTCCGGAAGGCAATACAAATGAGCGAAGTGGTTCTAGTTGTTCATTGTAAGCATCGATCTGTTCTTCGAGATAGGTAATCTGTGATTCTAAAACTCGTAGTGGTTCAATCTTTGGATCATCTACTACTGGGGTACAAAGATCTGCGCCCACATCAAAGAGATCATTTTGAATACGAATCAACAGCGGCTTTAAATCAGCCGGCAATGAATCGGCACAAATAGCAACGCCAATTGCCGAGTTAGCTTCATCTACGGTGGCATATGCCTCAAGACGTGGATCATTCTTCGAAGTGCGGCTCATATCGCCGAGTGAAGTAGTTCCGTCATCGCCAGTTTTTGTGTAAATCCGCGTCAAATTAACCATGGGGAGAGCCTAATCGGGCAGATAAGATACGACCACTCGAGAGACGAATAATTTGGGAGGCATCGCCGTGGCTGCTGTAGACCGCTTTCGCGTAGTTGGCGGCGCCCGTCTGGTCGGTGAAGTTAGCGTTAGCGGGGCTAAGAACTCAGCCCTAAAACTAATGGCAGCTTCTCTCTTAGCCGCCGGCAAAACCACTATTCGCAACGTGCCTGATATTGCTGACGTCGACATCATGGCTGATCTACTGACCCGCTTGGGCTGCACAGTTGAACGTGGTGAAAGTGTTGTAACTATTGATGTGCCCGAAGTTCCTGGCCATCGCGCCGATTACGATTTAGTACGCAAAATGCGTGCCTCCATTAATGTTTTAGGGCCACTAGTTGCTCGAGTTGGTCAAGCCGAAGTTGCTCTGCCCGGCGGCGATGCCATTGGTTCACGTGGCTTAGATTTTCATATTCGCGGCCTGGAATCCTTAGGAGCCAAAGCACACAATGAACACGGCTACGTAATTGCCGAAGCACCTAACGGATTAACTGGCGCTGAAATTGTTTTGGATTTTCCAAGCGTTGGTGCAACTGAGAACTTAATGACGGCTGCAGTACTGGCAAATGGTGTAACTACGATTGATAACGCAGCGCGTGAACCAGATTTAGTTGATCTCGGCAATTTCCTAATTTCAATGGGTGCAAAAATTGAAGGTCTCGGCACGCCACTAATCACAATCACTGGTGTCGCAAAAATGCACCCAACTGATCATGCCACCATCGCAGATCGCATCGTTACTGGTACGTGGGCATTTGCTGCAGCAATGACGCAAGGTGACATCACCATAAACGGCGCACGTGCCCAAGATCTAGAAATCCCGCTTGAGAAATTAACTACCGCCGGCGCCATCGTTACTTCAAATGAAAACTCAATTCGAGTGCGTATGGATTCTCGGCCAAAAGCAATTGATGTTTCAACTCTTCCCTACCCAGGTTTTCCAACTGACTTACAACCGATGGTGATTACCCTAAATGCCATTGCAACTGGTGATGCCTTAGTGACTGAGAATGTCTTCGAAGGTCGCTTCATGTTCGTTAATGAATTGATCAGATTAGGCGCACAAATCACCATTGATGGCCATCACGCAGCTATAACAGGTGTCGAACAGCTATCTAGCGCCCCAGTTGTTGCAACTGATATTCGGGCTGGCGCAGGCCTGGTTTTGGCTGGTTTGGTTAGCGATGGCATAACTTTTGTGGAAGATGGTTATCACATTGATCGTGGTTATCCAGATTTTGCTAAGCAATTACGCGCACTTGGCGCTGATGTGACTCGCGAACTTTAATTCTTTTTCGATTAGACAATAAAAAACTCCCGATGAGTTAAGCACCGGGAGTTTTTTGAGTTACTACTTAATTTAATTAGCCAACTGACTCAGTTAAGATCGAAACTCGATCATTTGATACTGATAAGAAGCCACCATGAACATTGAACTCTTGGGTGGTTCCATCGGTACCTTTGATGCTGACTGCTCCATCGACTAGAACACCAAATAAAGGTGCGTGACCTGGCAGAACTCCGAGGTCACCTTCGGTTGTGCGAGCTGAGATAAATGAAGCCTCGCCTGACCAAACCTTCTGTGTTGGTGAAACTACTGCGACGTTAAGTGCCATGAGTTAGTTCTTCGCCAATTCTGCAGCACGGCGCTCAACATCATCAAGGCCACCACACATGAAGAATGCTTGTTCTGGAACGTGATCGTACTTTCCATCAGCAAGTGCTTCAAATGCTGCGATTGTGTCTACTAGCGGTACAAATGATCCTTCAAGACCAGTGAAGACCTTTGCTACGAAGGTGTTCTGTGACAAGAAGCGCTGAATACGACGGGCGCGACCTACCAAGATACGGTCTTCTTCTGAAAGTTCATCGATACCAAGGATGGCGATGATGTCTTGGAGATCCTTGTAGCGCTGCAAGATCTGCTTAATGCGGTTAGCAACCTGGAAGTGGTGCTCTCCGATGTAGCGTGGATCAAGAATGCGTGAAGTTGAGTCAAGTGGATCTACCGCTGGATAAATACCAAGCTCAGAGATCGGACGAGACAACACTGTCGTTGCATCTAAGTGCGCGAAAGTAGTGTGTGGCGCTGGGTCGGTGATGTCATCGGCCGGAACATAAATTGCCTGCATCGAGGTAATCGAGTGACCACGAGTTGAAGTAATGCGCTCTTGTAGTTGACCCATTTCATCAGCAAGCGTTGGCTGGTAGCCCACAGCTGATGGCATACGGCCAAGCAGAGTTGATACTTCAGAACCGGCTTGTGTGAAGCGGAAGATATTGTCGATGAAGAGCAATACATCTTGCTTCTGCACATCGCGGAAGTATTCCGCCATGGTTAGCGCTGAAAGCGCAACACGTAGACGCGTGCCAGGTGGCTCATCCATTTGACCGAACACTAAGGCGGTCTTATTGATAACACCGGTCTCGGTCATTTCTAGGAACAAGTCGTTACCTTCACGAGTGCGCTCACCAACACCGGCGAATACAGATACCCCACCGAAGTTTTCAGCTACGCGATAAATCATTTCCTGAATCAAAACTGTCTTACCAACACCTGCACCACCGAATAGACCGATCTTTCCACCCTTTACATAAGGTGTTAGTAGATCGATAACTTTGATACCGGTCTCGAACATTTCAGTCTTTGACTCAAGTTGATCGAATGCTGGTGCATTACGGTGGATTGGCCAACGCTCTTTAATATCAAGGGAAGATGTTGGAACGTCGAGGGATTCGCCAAGTGTGTTAAACACGTGACCCTTCGTTACATCACCAACTGGTACTGAGATCGCAGAACCAGTGTCGCTTACTTCAGCGCCACGGACCATGCCATCAGTTGGCTGCATCGAGATCGCGCGCACTAGGTTGTCACCAATGTGTTGCGCTACTTCTAGAGTCAAGGTACGAGTAGTCCCACTCATGGTGGTCTCTACGTGTAGCGCGTTGAAGATCGAAGGCATCTGACCCGCTGGGAACTCAATGTCCACCACTGGGCCGATAACTCGCGCAACGCGACCTTTACCTGTTGTCTTTACCGACATCATTCACTCCCTGCACTAGCT
>CAXNJS010000015.1:0-21779 GCA_964202795.1 Candidatus Planktophila sp. | reverse complement strand
GGTAGCGCGGAACCTTGCCAAGGTTCAGGTCGCCGGTTCGAACCCGGTCGTCCGCTCTGATAATTCGCCTGAGGCGATATGTACATGGTCGGGTGGCCGAGAGGCGAGGCAAGGGACTGCAAATCCCTCTACACGGGTTCAAATCCCGTTTCCACCTCCAGAGTAATTTTCGAGATGCGATCGCAAAGGTATTGTCTTATTCAAACGTTTACAAGACATTGCTTTGCGCTTTTGGTGTGCGAATAACTCTTGCAGTTATTCATTTATCTAAAAGTTTTGATTACTGTGCGACTATGCCAAAAAGCCACGAAGCTGAACTAGATCATCAATATCGTGGCGAGCATCCGGTAAAGACTCTCTGGTATTTATTGGAGAACCATCGCAGAGATATTTTCCTCGCGATTGTCTTCTACTCGATCAAGCATTCGCCTTCATGGACTACTCCGCTTCTTATCGCAAACATGATTGATTGTGTGGTTTACAAGAAGCCACTCACCACCTTGGCTATTAATTTTGGATTGTTAGCCGTAATAACAATTCAGAATTATCCGATGAACGTAATGTATGTACGATGCTTAGCAAAGGCAGTTCGCAACTTAGAGAACCGACTTCGGTCAGCACTGGTTGAGCGGATGCAGCAAATGAGTATCAGTTTTTATCAAACTACTAATGCCGGCGCTCTACAAACAAAAGTTGTACGCGATGTAGAAAATATCGAACAAATGATGCGTCACAGTTTTGACGGCGGACTTGGCGCAATAAACAGTCTCATCGGCGCCTTAGTGATTACCGCGATCAAGGTTCCTCAGTTCCTGCCGTTCTTTCTAATTCTGGGACCAATTTCAGCAACCGTAGTGATCAAAATGCGAAAAACGCTGAATTCTCACAACGAAGATTTTCGGTCTGAAATAGAACGAATGTCGTCACGTGTGAATGAGATGACAACTTTGCTGCCAATAACGAGAGCTCATGGCCTAGAAAAGAACGCGCTAAAGACGATGTATACCTCGTTTTCTAGCGTCAAGAGTGCTGGCTTGCGACTCGATCGTTTGCAAGGACACTTCACCGCAATAGCTTGGGTTACCTTCCAACTCACCTACGTCATCTGTGTTGGCTTTGCGGCTTGGTGTGCAATCACTGGCTTCCTGCCAATCACTGCCGGTGGCGTAGTGATGCTCAGCTCGTATTTCGGAATGCTGGTCGGATCCGTACTACTGCTAACCAGCATCGCACCTGCGTTAGCAAAAGGTCTCGCCTCTATCAGGTCGCTAGGTGAATTGCTGGAATCCCCCGATCTGGAATCAAATGCCGGCAAGCGAGCAGTATCGACCGTGACTGGAAAAGTTGAATTCTGTGATGTCTCTTTCACCTATCCAACTAATCACAAACCTTCCTTAGCCAATATAAATGTCTTAGCCGAACCTGGCCGCATGATTGCTTTAGTGGGACCAAGTGGTTCGGGTAAATCAACCTTTATCAACTTGGTAATTGGTTTCTTACGACCAACATCTGGTTCGATAAAACTAGATGGCATCGACATGGCCGCAATAGATCTTCGTTCATCGCGTAAATTTCTTTCAGTCGTAGCTCAAGACACGATTCTCTTTGACGGTACCGTCTTTGAAAACATTACATACGGCATGACGGAACCAACTGCTGCAGATGCAGAAGCCGCTCTGCGAGCAGCAAATGCGTGGGAGTTTGTATCAAAGTTGCCAGATGGGATGGACACGATCGTCGGCGAACGAGGTTCGCGTATTTCCGGCGGACAGAAACAACGACTAGCGATAGCAAGAGCCATCATTAGAGATCCAAGAATTTTGGTTTTGGATGAGGCAACCTCAGCCTTGGATTCTGAATCAGAGCGACTCATCCAGAGCGCTTTTCATGAACTAATGAAATCTCGAACGACTTTTGTAGTCGCACACCGTTTATCAACAGTCAAAGAAGCGCATCTGATTCTGGTTCTTGAAAACGGAGTAATTGTTGAATCTGGTACCCACCGCGAACTCGTTAATGGCAATGGTACTTACCGTAGGTTGTATGACGCCCAGAGCTTTATCCCAGACGATGAACCACATCTTAAGTTAGCTTCGGAATAAGAAGAGAATAGGAAACAGATATGCGCGTCGGTCCCCCACTTAAGGAACTAGAGAAGTTTGCTCCGGGTACAAACTCGAAACCTGATTTTGAAATTTTCTGGAAAGAAACCTTAACTCGTTACTTGTCGCACGATACCAGCGCGCTACTCGTGAAAATTGAATCCCCCATCACAGCATTTGAGACGTATGACGTAACCATTGCTGGTTACAACAACGATCCGATCAAGGGTTGGTTTGTTAAGCCGAAGAACTCTGCTACAGATTTGCCTTGCATCGTGATGTATGACGGATATGGCGGCGGTCGCGGCCTGCTAAACGAGTGGCTCTTTTGGCCGAGTGCGGGATATGCAATCTTGGTAATGGATACTCGCGGCCAAGGCGCATCTGGCTGGCGAGTGGGAGATACTCCTGATGGAAATTATCCTCGCGCATCACAGACTCCTGGATTTATGACAGCCGGCATTCTTAATCGTGATGACTACTACTATCGACGAGTTTTTACTGATGCAGTTGCATTTGTGCGCGCTGCCTCGACACTTCCTGGCATAAACCCAGCACGAATCATTACAGCTGGTGGCAGTCAGGGTGGTGGAATCGCACTTGCTGCAACTTCGCTTTCTAATCAGGTATTTGCAACTATGCCTGATGTTCCCTTTCTATGTCACTTCGAGCATGCCGTAAATATTACTGATGCCTTTCCGTACCAAGAGATCGTGCAATATTGCAAAACCCATCGGTTGGAAGTTGAAAAAGTGTTTGAAACTCTTTCTTATTTTGACTGCATGAATCTAGTAACCATGGCAACAGCGCCGGCTCTGATCTCAGTTGGCCTGCATGACCCAATCTGCCCACCAGAAACCATCTTTGCCATGATCAATAACTACGCTGGAAACACAACCGTGAAAACTTGGGCCTACAACACACATGAAGGCGGAAGTGTTCAACATCAGTTATTGCAAGCAGAGTGGTTAAACAAGCTGCTCGGAGAAAATACATGATTACAGCTGACCAGAATCTTGGCTACGGATTTAATGCTCAGTGGGCTTACACAACAACACATATGCCGGCAGCCCTTCCGGCCGATAAGCGCATGCTGGACTTCATGGCTAAGTATGAATTTAAGTTCTTAAGACTTCCGATGGACTATCGATTTTGGATTGACCAAATCGGTGCGCCAATTAACGATAATTTCATGAAGTTACTTGATTCCTATATTCATGAATCTGTTTCTCGCGGAATTCATATCTCGATCAATCTGCATAGAGCGCCTGGTTACTGCATCAATGGCTGGGAAGATGAAGCTACGAATCTTTGGGCAGATAAAGTTGCCGAAGATAGCTTTTCGTTCCTTTGGGAAACCGCCGCTGAACGCTACAAGGGAAAACATCTCGATCTTTTGAGTTTTGACCTAGTTAATGAGCCACCTGATATTGGGCAACGCGGATTTACGCGAGATATTCATCAAAGAGTTATACGTCGAATCACAAATGAAATCCATGCCATTGATCCAGAACGTACTGTGGTAATAAATGGGTTAGCAGGCGGTCATCTAGCTATGCCGGAACTTGCTGATCTAAATGTTGTTCACAGCGGTCGTGGCTATCAACCAATGTTAGTTAGTCACTACCAAGCCGAATGGTGGGCTGGTAGCAAAGGGATGCCGGTTCCTACTTACCCGTGTGAATACAACGGACAATGGTGGGATCGCGCTGCCCTTTGGGATTTCTACGCACCTTGGCGTGAAGTGCAGGCCATGGGTCGTCCAGTTCATATTGGGGAATTTGGTTGCTATCGCTACACCGATAACCAGGTGGCACTGGCTTGGTTTAAAGATCTTTTCAGTATCTATAAAGAATCGGGTTGGGGTTATTCACTTTGGGAATTCGATGGCAATTTCGGCATCGCCAATCACAATCGCCCTGGTACAAAGTACGAAAACTTCGAAGGCCTCAATGTCGATCGCGGATTACTTGACTTGATGTTGGAAAGCCGCGCCGAATAGTCCTTGACAACGAAGGACAAGAATGGCAACCTCTCGCAAGATATTGAAACGATCTCTATCGTAAGTCGCGACTAAGAATCTAGGGAGTGGCCATGCAACTCAAACGTTGGCATTTTGTAGCACCTAGCGTTCTGGCCACTATTGTCGCGATAGCTTTCTTTACCGGTGGACCCTCTGTGCCGATGGATAACGACACTACAAGTGTTGCGGCACTTGCCGAGAAAGAAGCACAGCCGGTAGCCGAAGAAAAGG
Source organism: Candidatus Planktophila sp. (assembly GCA_964202795.1). Classification (GTDB taxonomy): domain Bacteria; phylum Actinomycetota; class Actinomycetes; order Nanopelagicales; family Nanopelagicaceae; genus Planktophila. The sequence goes on along the minus strand of CAXNJS010000015.1, from coordinate 17,423 downwards.
ATGCGTCTCTCGGTACTCCGATCAAACTTGCTGGCGGAATTACCTTAACCGTCTCTGAGTTCGCCGAATTTAAGGCCAAGGATCCAGAAGCGCTAGGCGTTGAGGGACGACCACAAATAATTGATATAACCGTTGAAAACACTGGCTCTGCGGGCTTTGATCTGAGTTCTTTTATTATTCTTGAAACTACCCTATCTAGTGATGCCTCAACTTCTTGCTTCGATGTCTTTGAGGCCGACTCTGGAGTCTCAGGTGTTCCGCTTGATCCAATTGTGCAACCTGGAAAATCAGTAACTTTCAAATGGGCCATGGTATGTCCTGCGCCAAAAGGCGATGATTTAACTATGACCATCAGCCTCAGTGACACTGATCAGGCGACCTTCAAAACTAAGATCAAGTAATCAACAAAAGGCCAAGGATTCATCACTTAACTGACCTATTTTGTCTTGTCTCTGTCTTGACCCGTGATCAAAATTGTTATCTAATAAAGCCAAGTTTTATGGCCAGATGATTGACAACGCTGTCATCAAATGGAAAGTTTCACTCACCGCGCTTCATCGAAGCGCAACTAATAGAGGGAGAGCTAGGTGAAGCGTTTAGGAGTTATTTCCGTCGCCGTTGCTGTGGCTGCAGGTGCTGTTGTTTCAGCTCCTGCTAATTCTGCTCCAAAGGTCACGACCCTTACGGTCTGGTCTACAGGTGGAGATGCCGATGCATTGGTAATGGCCGCAGCTGGCAAAGCATTTGAAGCTGATAACAAAAATGTAAAAGTTAAAGTCGAAGCAATTGGTTGGGGCGATGGCTATGCCAAAGTTCTAGCCGCAGCTGCTTCAAAGAGTGGTCCAGATATCTTTACCGGAGGTCTCTCCTGGGGTATCTCAGCTGGCGATAAGGGCGCACTTGCCGACCTTCGTCCACTTGGAGTCGCAACTTCAATTCAACCTAAGGTGCCAGCACAGATCTACAAGTCATTGATCGCGTACAAGAGTTCAAAGGTCTACGCAGTTCCTTACGACCTAACTCTGATGATGATGTTCTATGACAAGACCACATTGAAAAATGCTGGTGTTACATCAGCGCCAAAGACAATTGCAGAATTCAATGCTGCAGCTGTAAAGATCAAGGCAACTACCGGAGTTAAAAACGCTGTTTACAACGAATGGGGTAACGGCGACTGGCTTGGCTTCTTCTCATGGCTGTATTCAAGTGGTGGTTCCTTCTATGATGCTAAGTGCCGTGTAACAATCAACAACGCAACTGGTGTAGATGCACTTACCCAGTACAAGAAGCTATACGCAGACTTCGAAGCACCAAAGCCTGGTGTAGCTGACTGGTCAATGAATGACAACATTAAGAGCGGTAAGTACGGTATCGGCTTCTCTGGAAACTTCCAGGCCAGCAGCTACTACACCTACTACAAGGACTATAAGAACTGGACCGCTGCACCAGTACCAGCAGCACCAGGTAAGAAGTCTGTTGCATTCATCGGTGGTCGCGGTATCTCAATCATGGGCTACGTACCAGCTACTAAGCAGCGTCTTGCTGCTAAGTTCATCAGCTCTCTATACAACGTAGATGTTGTTAAGGCGATGAACGTTGTTGGCGCAGCTAACAATGCAATCTTCCTATCGCCTGTGGTTGCTTTTGCAGACACAATCGAGTCATATCCTGCTGATGTACTTGCCACAATCAAGGCGCAGCTAAAGGACGCTCAAGGTCCTCCGAACTGTATTGGTTGGGAAGATTCACAGAACGACGTAACTACAGCGATCCAGAAATATCTCTTTGGATCAACATCAGCTGGCGACGCACTTGATGCAGCAGCTGCAGCAATGAAGTCACGTCAATAAAGAGCAGTAACGCATTAACGAAGGTTCAACCGCCCGTTAGGAGTCGTTGAACTATCGGGAGAGGATCTAGCTAGCTGGATCCTCTCCCGAATTCGTTAAGTAAGAGTAAATGAAAATGTTATTCAAGACACGGGAGGGAATGTAATGGCTACAAAACAAATAAATTCGAACATTTCCTACACCCCTACCAAGAAAAAGGGTTTCTACAAATTTAGTGAATCCGGGATTGCCTCTTACGTGATGCTGGCACCATTTGTTCTGCTTTTTATTGTCTGGGCTGTCTATCCTGTTTTATCAAGTCTTCGACTTTCATTTATGCGTTACAACGCCATCTGCGATGAAACGCTATCGCCATGCGGTTCGGTTGGATTTGGCAACTACACGTACCTGATTCTTCAGGATTCCAGATTTCATAAAGCCCTTCTGAATACTTCCCTTTATGTAATAGGAGCCGTAACTCTTGGCTTGATTGCCTCACTTTCACTATCTCTAGCACTTCAAGCTGATACTCGCGCTAACCGCGTTTTACGCGTCATCTTCTTCCTTCCATCCGTTACCTCTGGAATCGCGGTTGTACTTGTTTGGGGCTGGGTTTTTCGCGGTGATGACGTAGGGCTACTCAATTCACTATTGAGTTGGTTCGGGATAGCCCCAGTTGAATGGCTGGCCACCCCATCACTTGCTATTCCGATTCTAATTTTTATGTCAATTTGGGGTGGTGCTGGATTTGGCATGGTTTTATTCTTAGCTGGCTTAAATGCCATCCCCGCCATGTATTACGAAGCAGCTGTAATTGATGGGGCAAACCGGCGTGACCGCTTTAGATATATCACACTGCCCCTGTTAAAACCTGTGATGGTCTACGTTGTAATTACCGGCACTATTGGAGCCTTTCAAATATTTGAAGGTGTCTACCTTCTCTTTCCAACCAGTGTTGGTTCAATCGGTGGCTTAAAAGATATGGCCTTAATGATCGTTCCTTACTTGTACGACATGGGCTTTAACCGCTTTAGATTGGGATACGCATCGGCAGTAGCCTGGATTCTATTTGCGATCATTTTCACGATCAGCTTAATTAACATTCGAGTGACTAAATCGCTAGAGGATCTGCGATGAACGCAAAACGCACCGAAAAGCGCCTTGAGCGAAAAAATGATGAGCTGATGGAGCGCTCTGGTAACTTTGAAAATCCTTTTGAAACTAAAGGTAGGTTCTCTAAATACGCTCGGGTGCCGATCTATCTGCTAACTGTTGTGATGATTGCACCTTATTACTGGATGATCACTTCGTCGTTTAAATCAGTAAAAGAACTCCAGAAAGTTCCACCCACTATATTCCCGGAGAAATGGATTCCTGGAAACTACTGGGATCCAAACTATGACCCAAATATGTATCAGCAAGACATCATGCAAGGCCTTTTCCAACGTTTCACCAAAGTTGAATTCGGATTTGGACGCTTCTTTCTCAACTCCTTCTTTATTACAACTACGATCACAATTCTCACGTTGCTAATTGGTTCACTGGCAGCATATGTAGTCGCAAAGCATCGTTTTAAGGCTAAAAGGGCGATCTATTTGGTGATTATCGGTTCCATGATGATTCCTTGGCAGGTAGGACTTATCCCTGGCTTCTTACTTGTAGATGATCTTGGTTGGTTAAATACTTTTTGGGCCTACATAATTCCAGCCCTGCCAAAAGCCTTTATTGTTTTCTTCTTAGTTCAATACTTATCAAGTATTCCCGATGAGTTAATTGAAGCTGCCCGTATCGATGGTGCTCGAGAGTGGACAATCTATTTCCGTATTGTGCTACCTCTGCTAAAGCCTGCCATGATCGCGATGATGATTTTCACCGCAATCGGTGAATGGAATAACTTCCTCTGGCCTTTGATCATTACGCAATCGCAAGATATGGCAAACCTGCCCGTGGCCCTTGCCCTACTAAAGAACTCGGGGGCTGGAAATATTGGTACCCAAGGCGTAATAATGGCCGCAGCTCTATTGGTATCACTTCCAACGATCATTCTTTACTTCCTCACCCAACGCCACTTCATTAGAGGTATCGCGCTCTCAGGAATTAAGTAACGGCAATGATCACGAGTTCGAAATCCAAAGTTTTTATCGTCGTGCTAACTACGTTGCTATCACTTCAGCTATCCCCTGCTATTAGCGCTGAATCGATTAGTTGGAAAGTGATAAATGTAAAAGATCCGGTTAAACCAATCGAACTAGCTCTAGCTGGTCTGCCGGTTGTTTCAAATCCATTTGATCCCGCACAGGCAGATTTGTGGGCAACCGTTGTCACTCCAAATAAGACCCAATATGACGTTCCACTCTTTTGGTATCAGGAGTATCGCTCAACTGTTAACGGAAATACCCCTTGGTCGACAGCAGTTGGGGAACCAGGTTGGCGACTTAGATTCCGAAGCGATGCGATTGGTATTCATGAAATCACACTTCGTGGAGTCATTAATGGCACGAGTGTTTCAGCCCCAACTTATTCGGTTACCACTGAAGTGAAGCACTCCTCCCAAATTCAAATCGCAGGTAGAGGTTTCCAACGTGATAACGCGCCATTTGTGCCTATCGCTTACAACATCGCCTGGGCCAATCGTCATGAAGAAAAAGTTAAGTATGAAAAGTGGTTTAAAGCGGCTTCAGCTGGTGGGGTCAATGTGGCACGAGTGTGGATGCCAGCTTGGGATATGGGAATCGAATGGATCGATACGGGTCTTGGCGACTACACGAAACGTTTGGGAAATGCTTGGGCCTTAGATCAAGTATTTGAAATTGGTGCCAAATACGATGTTTCAATTGATCTTGTGTTGATAAATCATGGCGCCTTTAGTGAATCAACAAATCCAGAATGGTTTGGTAGCCCATATAACTTTTTAAATGGTGGTCCGCTAAAAAGCCCAGCAGAGTTTGCCACTAATGAGACCGCCAAGAAATTTTGGGAACGTAGATTGCGCTATATCGCTGCACGCTACTCCGCATCTCCTGCCCTCTTTACCTGGGAATGGTGGAATGAAGTTAACTTCACTCCTATCTCAGAACCCGATTTAACTGCGTGGATGATTTCATCGAAGAAGGCTCTTTACACTTGGGATCCATATAAGCATATGACGACTACTTCATGGTCATCGGCCGCAAGTGTTCGAGAATGGTCACCAGTAGATTTTGTATCCACGCACGTGTACGACGGCAGTGATCCAATTAAGTCTTTGCGAAATCAATTTGAAGCAATCATCAAAGCGGTTCCAGATAAGCCACTATTGGTCGCTGAAATGGGATCCGGCACAACTAGCGAAGATCCCTTCTCTGATCCAAAAGGTCTGCACCTACACAATTCGCAATGGGCAGCTCTATTCGTTGGTTTCGGCGCACCAGCTTCGTATTGGTGGTGGGATAACTACGTTGATCCCTTAAAGCTTTGGTCGATAACGAGCGGTATGAAGAAACTAATTGCGGGTACTGACCCCGTGAATATGAAACCTGATGAAGTCCTGGGACCACTTAGAACGACCGCACTATTGCTGAAATCATCTGATGTAACTCTTGGCTGGATCCGTCACGATGACTATCAGCTGAGTGCAAAATCATCCTTACTCTTGCAGGCCGCAATTACAGCGCTTAAGACCAAGAAGCCGATGCAGACGAAATTTTCAGACCCAGTCGTCAAAGCGACAGCAATTAAAATCCCAGTAAATGTTTCGGGAAATTACGTAATAAAATTTATGGAGACCAAGAGTGGAAAGGCAATTTCCACTGTTAAGGTTTCCACTGCAACTCAGACCTTAAAATTTACCGTCCCACAGTTCACTGGTGATATCGCATTTAGAGTTGAGAAAGGGGCCGCGTAGATGAGCACCGATCTCAATAACCGTACCCCAATCGCCCATCCCACACTGGCCGATGTGGCAGCAATCGCAGGTGTGAGCATCAAGACCGCTTCGCGAGTTCTAAATGGTTCAGCAAACGTTTCACCTGATACTGAAGAGAAAGTTAAGAAGGCAGTTGGGTTGGTCGGATACCGATCTAATCGAATTGCTCGCGAACTTCGCGGTGGATCACTCAGCAACATCATTGGAATGGTTATTTCAGACCTAGCCAACCCGTTCTATGCCGGTCTTGCCGCAGGCGCTGAAGAAACTTTAAGTAAATCCGGATTTGAATTGATTTTGGCAACCGCTAGAGATAACGGCGAACGAGAGAAAGTTCTAATCGAGTCGCTGCTGGAACGTCGGGTTCGTGGATTGATCATCGTTCCGTCTGGTGAGGATTATTCTTACCTTCACATCGAGCGACGCCGTGGTTTTAGTTTTGTTTTCGTTGACCGGCCAGCCCCATATCTCGATGCCGATACCGTTCTAGTTGATAACCAAGGCGGAATCAATGCTTGTGTTGATAAGTTGTTATCGCTCGGTTGCAAACGGATCGCTCTCATAGCTGATACGCCCGCAATTTGGACGGCTGCCGAACGTATTGAGGGTTTTAAGAAAGCGATCGTAACTCGTAAATTGGATTCAGATAATTCTTTGATCATTAGTGGCGTGCACACTTCACTAGAGGCCGAGCAAGCAACACGTGAACTACTAAGCCAGCGAAAGAAGGTTGATGGCATCATCGCGGCTAACGATTTGATCGCATTCGGTGTGGGTCAAGTTAAATCGCATTTGAATTCAAATCTTCAGGTTGTCAGCTTCGATGAATTCCCATCAGCCGCCCTTATGGGAGTGCACACTTTGAACCACGATCCGCAAAGACTTGGACGCTTAACCGCTGATGTAATTTTGAAACGTATGAACGAACCTGTCGCTGACAATTACCAGAGCGCTGTTATGAAAGTTTCCATTAATGAAGAGATCCAAGGTGTGGCATGAGTAATCGCCTTGCATTAGGTGTCGACGTTGGTGGCACCAAGATTGCCATCGCGCTAGTTGATGGAAAACTCGGAGTGTCCGAACGCATCGATGTGCCGAGCCTTGCCACAGATGGATTTGAGTTGTGGGGTCGCATTTCAGATGCTACAAAAGAAATTTTAAGCAAAGCTGATCGTGAGATCGTAGGCATTGGAATAGGTTCTGCCGGTCCGATCTATCCGATTCCAGGAACTGTGAGTCCAGTGAATATTCCCGCTTGGCGAGATTTCCCATTGGTTAAATGTTTCCAAGACGTCTTTCAAATTGATCGAGTAACTCTTCATGGCGATGCGATGGCACTTGCACATGCCGAACATAAAATTGGCGCCGGTGTTGGATCACGAAACATGCTTGGCATCGTGGTTTCAACCGGCATCGGTGGCGGGCTAATTATTGACAATGAGTTATTTGATGGCGAAACCGGCAACACCAGTTACTTCGGCCATAGCTCAATTGCTTTCGAGGGCAAGTTATGTGCTTGTGGGCGAACTGGTTGCGTTGAGGCATATGCAAGTGGGCCAAATATGGTTGCACTTGCCGAGGAACTGGGCTGGCAAGGTGCAAGTAGTTCATTTATCGATGTTGCAGCAGCGGCCCGTAGCGGCGATGCTGCTGCGCTGCGAGCCATTGAAACTGGGTCGAAAGCACTTGCGGTCGGACTGGTAAATTTTGTGGGCAGTCTAGATATCGGGCATGTTGTTATTGGCGGCGGCGTTGCACAAGCCGGCGATATTTACTGGGCTCCACTAATGAAACACATCCAAGCCGAATGTGAATATTACGGTTTCTTACGTGATTTAAAAGTCTCCCCTGCCAAACTAACAACAGATGCTGGCCTAATCGGTGCGGCTTTAGGTGTTCTCTAATTCTAAATTAGAGAATTCAAATCGAAAGGTAACCATGTCACTTGAAAAGTCAGAGCGCCCTTGGGGAAGCTACGAAGTCCTTGGCGAATTTCCAACTTATAAAGTAAAGACGATCTGCGTAAAGCCTGGCGGACGCCTTAGTTACCAGCGCCATGCCAAGCGTGCTGAACATTGGTTTATCGTGGCTGGCAATCCTGAAGTAACTATCGACGGCGAGATTCGTAACATTGGACCCGGTGATTCCGTGCAATTTGCAATCGGTGTTCTGCATCGAATCACTAATCCTGGGACAACGGATGTGGTTTTTGTCGAAGTTCAGACTGGAACATATTTTGGTGAAGATGATATCGAGCGCGTCGAAGATGATTACGGTCGCTAAGACATGAACTCTAAGTCTAAACTAGACAGTGATTGGACGCTAAAACTCTCCCCTAAAGCAGATGCTTGGGACATTTCACCCGTTAAAGACCAACACAATGTTTGGCGAAATAATCCGGCCGGCATTACCCGCATCGAACTACCTGATTTAATTCCAGCGACTGTTCCAGGTTGCATACACACTGACTTAATGTCAGCCGGACTAATTAAAGATATTTCGATCGACGGCAAAGAGCAAGATCAATTTTGGATCTGGAAAACTGATAGCCAGTATTCAACTTTGCTTAAGCAAGATGTTTCACCTAGCCAAAAACACTTGGTATTTCAGGGTCTCGACACAATCGCAACTATTGAACTAAATGACAACGTTGTACTAACTACCAAGAATATGCACCGTTCGTATCGAATCGATGTAACAGAGTTACTAAAGGCAGGCGACATACGTCTCAAGATTTCCTTTGCAGCTCCGCTTTCCGACGCAGAATCTAAATTAGCTGCGCTTGGAACCGCCTATCCCCGCCCATATGAGATGCCTTATAACTACCAGCGCAAAATGGCTTGTAGTTACGGCTGGGATTGGGGTCCCATCACTATCTCTTCAGGTATTTGGAAACCAATTCTGCTTCATACCTGGACCGATGCCTATCTTGAAAATACTGCCGTAACTTCAACCTTGATTAATGGCATTCCACATCTATATGCCCAGATTCAATCTGCCGGTGATTTAACTGGAAAGAAAGTCGCCGTCACCGTGAAAAGCAAAAGCGGAGAAGTCTTAATCCGGCAAAAGAAAGCGGTAACCGGCGCACAAACTGATCTGGATTTTGCAGTACCGACTGCACAAATCTGGCATCCACGTGGTCGTGGCGCTCAGTCTCTTTATGATGTTGAGTTTTCCTTAATTAATTCAGATGGCAAGGAACTAGAAGTCGACACCAAGCAAACTGGCTTCCGCTTGGTAGAACTAGATACTTCAGAATCAGCACCGGGCAAGAATCATTTCGCAATCAAAGTTAATGGCGAACGGCTTTGGATTCGTGGTGCTAACTGGATTCCAGATGATCCGTTCCCAACCCGAGTAACTCGCGAGCGATACCACCAACGCATCAAGGATATGTTGGAAGTAAATATCAATGGCATTCGCGTATGGGGTGGCGGACTCTATGAATCAGATGACTTCTATGATCTCTGCGACCAAGAAGGAATCGTCGTTTGGCAAGATTTCCTCTTTGCTTGTGCGGCATACCCAGAAATTCCAGAAATGTTCGACGAAGTTGAAGCAGAAGTTGATGAGAATGTTCGTCGCTTAGCTAGCCACCCGTCATTAGTTATTTGGAATGGTGGCAATGAATGTATTGAAGGTTTCCAGTATTGGGGTTGGCAAGAAGGACTAGAGGGACGACCTTGGGGCGAGACTTTCTATCTGCAAACGATTCCAAATACCTTGAAGAAGATCGATCAAACTCGACCATACATTCCTGGCTCCCCATTTAGTACTCATTCGGATAATGTGAAATCTTTCGATTCCGGAACGATTCATATTTGGGATGTCTGGAATGAAACTGGTTATGAGCGCTACGAGCAATACTCCCCTAGTTTCGCTGCTGAATTTGGTTTTAATGGGCCAGGTTCCTGGTCAATGCTTACTCGTGCAATCGGTACCGATGATTTAGTTGCCACTTCACCCGAGGTCGCCTATCACCAACGCGCATTCGATGGCATGAGCAAGATTGCGGCCGGTCTATCTCGCGAGTTCGCAAACCCACCTACCCGTGGACATGCGTGGTATTTCGCTGCTGCTCTAGGTCAAGCTCGCGCAGTTGAGATCGGGCTAAAGCATTTCCGTAGTCTCTATGAAACTTGTAGCGGAGCAATTCTTTGGCAATTCAATGATATGTGGCCAGCAATTTCTTGGGCGGTCCTCGACTACACGGGCTTCCGTAAATTAGCTTGGCATGCAATGAAATCGGCATACCAACCAAGAGCCATTGTCGTTGGTCGTGTTGATCAAGGCGCGCAAATCACATTGTTAAATGATCTGCCAGATCCTTGGCAGACAAAAGTAGTTCTCTCGCTAATCGACAAACATGGATCCGTCGTAAAGACTCATACTATTGATGTGAATCTTGATCGCTACAGCGTATCTCGTACGCCTGCTACCGAGATTTTCCCTGAGATAGCCGATGGAAATTATGAGGGCTTCATTCTCGCAACTTGTCCAGAGGTTCGTGCGTCTCGTCGTACCACGCTAAGCCCTGCACTGGAATCTCCTAAGCACGACCTTGTTGCGAGTGCGAAGATTGCATCAGGTGTATTAAAAGTGGAAGTGAAAGCTAATACTTACATTCATGAGCTCTCATTCATGCCTGAACTTCTCGCTCTCGGAACCCAAGTGGATTCTCAAATAGTTTCATTACTGCCTGGTGAAAATCATACCTTCGCAGTTACTGGAGAAACAAAGGATCTAGCCGAAATCGCCTCGAAAATTGATGATCTACTTTGGTCACATAACAGAATCGTGAATCAATAATGCAGATTTCAATAACCCAATGTGGAGCTGTTGCTGATGGTGTAACAAACAATGCGAAACATATTCAAGCTGCCATAAATGAAGTTGCCGAAAGTGGTGGTGGCCGCGTATTGATTCCTGCCGGTGGCTCTTTCTTATCGGGTAGTTTCGAACTACTTCCAAAGGTCGAACTTCATCTTGAGTCTGGCGCTATTTTGTTGGCAAGCGGTGACTACGCCGACTACTCCCCTGAGCATGCGATAGATGTTTTAACTGATGGTGAAGTTAACGAGGTCGTTTTACCAAGAAGAGCGTTTATCGTCGGTTTTCGCGCTCACGGTGCGAGCATCACGGGCCTTGGAACTATCAATGGAAATGCCGATGCTTTTATTGCGACCCGTGGTGAATATATCCATCAGATGCGAGGGCCAATCGGTGGCCGCGATCAATATCTAGAGCGTCCTTTCACAATTTTTTTGATTGAGTCATACGGCGTCAAGATGGTAGATGTAACTATTACTGACCCAGCTTTCTGGGCAGTTCGTTTTACTGGTTGTAACAATTTAGATATCAATGGCATTCGAATTTTGAGTGATCTCATGGTTCCAAATGGCGATGGAATTGATATCGATCGTTGCCAAGATGTGCGCATAACTAATTCGCACTTTGAAACTGCCGATGATTGCATCTCGTTGAAATCATGTGCTGCCACTTCACAATATGGATTAGTTGATAACGTGATTATCAATAGCTGCTTTTTCAAATCTACTTCAGGTGCGATCACCTTAGGTACCGAATCAGTTGGCGATATTACTAATGTGATCATTAGTGATTGCATTGTGCGCGATTCCCATCGTGGATTTGCGGTTCGCTCACGTGAAGGCGGAACTATCTCGAATGTTTTGATCACTGATTGCATCGTGCAAACGCGAGCCTTTAGCGATATGTGGTGGGGCCACGGTGAAGCACTACATGTAACGGCATTCTCATGGGATGACCCCGAAAAAGGTACAGATGGAAATATCGAGAGAACCTACGAGGGCAAAGTTCGCAACATAACTTTCCGAAATATCAATGTGACTACAGAGGCAAGCACCCTTGTTTGGGCTGCTCATCCAGAGTTAATAAAAGGTGTGCTCTTCGAGAACATTAATCAACATATGATCAATCAATCCACGTGGCCACATCGCATCGATCTACGCCCTAATGGCATTACCGATGTGATCCGCAGACAACACAACGCTTTCGATGTAATGAACTCGACTGATGTTGAGATCCGAAACTCTAGAGTGACTTGGGATAGCAAGACCAGATCAATGTATGGGGAGCTAATTGGTAGTGAGAACTCCCCTGGTTTGATACACGATTCGTTAACTGAACGCTAATGCCGGCAAAACTCTCACATCGTCGTGAGATACAAGGCCTGCGCGCCTTGGCAGTTCTAGCCGTAATAACTAACCATCTATTCCCTGATCTACTACCAGGTGGCTTTCTCGGCGTAGACATTTTCTTCTTGCTATCGGGCTATCTGATAACCGGGCAATTACTCGAACTTTCAACCGCCGGAAATCTCGTCCGTAACCTCTTAAATTTCTATGCGCGCCGTATTCGCCGCATTCTGCCGTCAGCGTTCCTAGTCATCTGGGTAACAGTCGGATTGGCCTATAAATATCTCGGTCCCGTAATCGGAAACGAAACTTTACGAGATGGCCGTTGGTCAACCCTATTCTTCGCAAATTCGCATTTTAACTCTCTACAAGTTGATTACTTTGGCACCGGCACTTCATCCCCACTCCTCCAGCATTATTGGTCCTTAGCCGTAGAAGAGCAGTTCTACATAGTTTGGCCAATTCTGTTACTGCTGATCGTTCTACTTTTTAGGGCCGGTTCGAGCAAGATTCTGTTGGCTGTTTTGTCCATAACCACAGTATTTTCATTCATATCAATTTTCACAATCGAGCAAGCGTTAACCTACTTTGCGACGCAAACTCGAATTTGGGAATTAGGTATGGGGGCAATAATGGCCTTGGTTGGTTCAAAGCCAACGCCGAAAGTAGTGCAATGGATTGCCTTGATAATTCTGATCGGTTCGCTCTATTTAATTGATTTGGATAATCAAATTCCAGGTTTTGTCATACTTCCTGTTTTGCTAGGTACGGCAACACTTCTTAACGTTTCTGATACCCGTTTGAAGAAAATTCTTGGTAACCGCGTTATGCATTACCTCGGCGATCTCTCTTTCGTCCTCTATTTATGGCACTGGCCAATAATTGAGTTGCATCGCCAACTTGGCACTTCTGAACTGACAACTAATGATTCTTTATCCCAACTGGTTATCACTGTATTAATGGCTGTGATAACCCATCATCTAATTGAAAACCCAATCAGATTCAGCAAATACCTTGCTAGCCACCCTGGAGTAACCGTAGTTTCAGGGTCTGCTGCATTGGTTCTAAGTGTCCTGGCTACCTACTTCTTTGTGAAAGGTTGATTGTGAAAACAACTCTACGGATCGTGCTAATTGCGCTGCTATTTACGCTTACGCCGAGTTCTTATGGCGCTACCAACAAAGCTGGTGGATCGTGCTCAAAGGCCGGAAACGTAACCACGATTGCCAAAGAGAAATACAACTGTCAATTAGTTAAGAAGAAGTTAATCTGGGTTAAAGCGCCAAAAGCAACAGTCGATCCAATCTTGGCAGCGATATCTGTTGCAATGAAGATTAGTAAACTTCCGGTGAATCTAACTCCGGCCTTAACTAGTGCGAGAACCGATAAAAGTGAATGGTTAAAGGAGACAAATACTTGTTCGATTGACTTTGCTGATGTCAGAGTCCCGGAGTGCGCCGGCGGCGATTCCAACGGCAGTAAATTAATTATTCTCTATGGTGACTCACACGCTTCGATGTGGATGCCAGCTATTGATGCGATAGCCAAGAAGAACGGTTATCGAGTTGAGTTGTATGCCAAGCTAGCCTGTCCATTGATTGAAGCTCCGGTTTGGTCTTATCAATTAAATCGCCCATTTACTGAATGTCAGCAGTGGCAACAACTAGTTCTTCCCAAGATTAAGAATGCCAAGCCAGATATTTTGATTGTTACAGATCAATGGAAGCCGGCAGTAGTCAATGGCGAAAAATCTGATTTTGATACTGAAACTCTATGGGCGAAAGAGTTTCCTAAAGCTCTAGCTACCTTAAGTTCCTATACCAAGAAGCTAGTTGTGATCGGTAATAACCCCAGCATGACTACCGATTCGATCAACTGTGTCAGCAAGCCTGGAGTAACTATCAGCATTTGTGCGTCAGTGCGTACTAAGGCAGATAACAACTCAATCAATAAGATCGAGCAGGCCGCTGCATTAGCGATTAAAGCCACCTTCATCGATACCGTTGCTTGGGCATGTGATGCCTATATGTGTCCGGCAATAATTGATAACAAATTGGTCTACTTTGATCAGTGGCATTTCACCGCTACTTATGTTGATTGGCTAACACCGTCACTCGCAAAGGCTCTAGCGCTTAAGTTTTAGCCATTTCGAGGATCTAGATATGTGGGGTAATATTCGGCGCACCCACGGACGATTGGCGCAGCGGTAGCGCACTTCCTTGACATGGAAGGGGTCACTGGTTCGATCCCAGTATCGTCCACCATTAGTTGGAATTGAACACAAATGGCTGATACTCACGCACCTGTTCTAATCACATGTTATGAAGGTGCTGGCCTCGCTAAAATTCCCACACAGTTACTCACGGAGAAAGATCCAGCAGCAAATGGAATAACTACTGCATCCCCAGACTTAACTAAAAGGTTTTCAAAGTTTGCAAAAACTAACTCACCATCACCAAAGAGACAGAGGAAAATTCCAAATCCTGCCTCAACTTTTTCCTCATCTCCTGTTAAGTAATCTGCCCGAAAAAATGGGTTAGAAACTGATCTAAAAATAGCGTGTGATCTTGGTGAAGAACTATCAAAACCAGTAAAGATTTCTTCACTTTCAGCTTTAGTTAATGGTGATAATCTCAAGGCATCTAGTGCTGTTTCAAAGCCCAGGTTTAAATGACCATCCTTATCTCCATCTACTGCTAAACCATCCCATTCAAGCAAGATTGAAAGATCAGTAGGTTCTTGTATCTCTAATATAAAAATTCCAGCCTCGATTGCATGAACCACTCCTGCTGGAACAAATATCGCATCCCCTGATTTTACCTCTTTAAATATCAATGAATCCAATAGCGCCTCTGAGTTGTGAGCCGTAACTAATTCAGCAACCTCAGATTTATCCATTTGTTTTTTAAATCCAAGTCCAACCCGTGCTCCCGCTGGTGCCTCTAAAATAATCCAAGCTTCTGTCTTACCATGATTTAGATGTAACTTTTCTTTTGCGAAGTTTTGATCTGGGTGATAGTGAACTGGTAGGCGCTGATCTGGGTCTAGTAATTTAACTAAAATCTCAGTAGAGACGCCAAACTTTTCAAGATGCTTTTGACCAAGCCAGGCAATGGGATCGGAGTTGACTGCGTCTCTAAGCAAGCGTCCATCAGATAACTTTGAAAGTCCAGTAACTAACTCACCAAATCTAGTAATTGTCGAGCCAATCCACTCTTCCGGCCGCATTGGGCCACCTGGGCCATTTCGCAACTTACCGATTCGATAACCACCCTTATAGAAATGGTCGAATTGATTCGAGGGTAATTTTGAAGGCTTAACTTCTAAATCGCTCATCTTGGAAGTTTAGTGGTCGCACACGTCCTTGACATAGAAGTGGTCAAACTTCTTGAGTTAAACCTCTGCGTCTGAGTAGTGGTTCGATTTGTGCGTCACGGCCCCGGAAATCCCTAAACATTTGCATCGAGTCGACTGATCCACCGCGACTCATCAAAGTATTTCGGAAATGATCGCCATTTTTACGAGACAAACCACCGTTTTCTTTAAACCATTCAACTGTCTCGGCGTCTAGAACTTCACTCCAGATATATCCGTAGTAGCCGGCCGAATAACCACCTGCGAAAATATGGGAAAAGTACGTTGATCGATATCTAGTAGGCACTGGAGCGTATTGCAATCCATATTCACGAATAGCTTGTTCTTCAAACTCTTCGACGCTAGACACCTTCGAGGTATCTTCAAGTGAATGCCATGCCAGATCAAGAATTGCTGCAGCTAAGTAACTTGTAGTTGCATGGCCTTCGTTAAATGTTGAAGATTCATGCAACTTTTCGACCCACTCTTGTGGGAGTCGCTCCCCCGTTTGGTAATGGATTGCGTAGTTGTCCAATACCTCAGGCCACAAGATCCACATTTCGTTAACTTGTGATGGGAACTCAACAAAGTCTCTTTGTACTGCCGTGCCGGAAACACGTGGATAAGTTACGTTCGAAAGCAGGCCATGGATTGCGTGTCCAAATTCATGGAAGAGGGTTGTTGTCTCATCATAAGAGAGCAGAGTTACCTCGCCCTTTGGCGGTTTGGAAACATTCATATTGTTTACAACTACCGGACTCTGCTTGAGCAATTTGCTCTGTCTAACAAAAGAGTTCATCCAAGCTCCGCCGCGCTTTGAGTCACGAGTGTAGAAGTCTGCAATGTACAAGCCCACAGCTGATCCATCCTCATTGAATACCTCAAATACCCGTGCTTCAGGATGGTAGGCCACTAAGTCGGGACGCTCTTTAAAGGTTAAACCGTAGAGTTTTTCAGCGGCAAAGAAGACACCATTTATCAGCACACTTTCTAACTCAAAGTACGGCTTCATCGCAGATGTATCTAACGAGTACTTCTCAGCTCTTACTTTTTCGGTGTAAAAACCCCAATCCCAACTCGCTAACTCGTAAGACTCTGTCCGCGAAATGATCTGCTGAATATCTTGACCTTCGCGTTGTGCATTTTTAACAGCTGCCGGCGCTAACTTGCGCAACATTGAATGCACATTTGCTGGATTGGCGGCGGTTTGCTCCTGGAGGACAAATTCTGCGTGCGTTTTTACCCCAAATAATTTTGCTCTCTCGGCTCTTAACTTAACGATCCTGAGGAGAACTTCTTTCGTGTCATTCTCGTTATTGCGATCGCCCTTAATCAGCGATTTATTCATAATCTTCTCTCGAAGTGCTCGATTCTTCAAAGAACTCAAAAGTGGGTGTCCAGTAAAATTCAAAATTGTCACTAACCATTTATCGTTTAACCCGCGTGACTCAGCAGCTGCCTTACAGGCCGCAATCTGATTTGGAGTTAATCCATCAAGTTCAATTTCATTTTCAACAATAACCGCTAGATCATTGGTATCTGCCAAAAGCTTTTTACTGAATTGAGTTTGCAGAGATGAAAGCTCTTCGTTGATCTGCTTGACCCGGTCGCGACTTGACTCACTCAGTTCGGCGCCAGCATGGGCAAAATCTCGGAAGTAACGCTCTACTAGCCAGGCCTGTTCTTCATTTAGTTCAGATGCATGCTCACGAAGTTTCTTAATGCGCGCAAAGAGCTGCGGGTTGAGTCGAATTGCATCTGAATGAGCTGCGAGTTTCGGAGCAATCTCTGCCTCTATCGCATCAATTCCATCATTTGTATCACTTGATGACTTGTTGTAAAAAACGCTAAGTACCCGGGTGAGAATCGCACCGCTGCGTTCCATGGTCTCAATTGTATTTTCAAAGATGACTTCAGGATTGGCCAAGATTGCATCAATTTCCTGTAACTGATCCTTCATTCCCTGATAAAACGCATCGAGGTAATGATCTTCTTGGATCAGTGCAAATGGCGGAAGTTCATATGCCAACGTCGATTTTGAAAGGAATGGATTTATACTCATGAATGGAATATACCTTTCGGCACCCATGTAACGCTAGGCACTTTTTGCGAACCTGGCACTTGGCACTATTGCAAGTGCTAATAAAGCTGGGATAA
>CAXNJS010000014.1:0-23473 GCA_964202795.1 Candidatus Planktophila sp. | reverse complement strand
TTCATATTTGCTAGGACGTATAGAAAGTATCCGCTTAGGGCTAACCATGGATTCACAAGAGATAGTGAGACCATCGCAACTCCAATTACCGAGACGGTTGAGACGGAGATAATCATTACTTTGCGCATGGTTTCAGGTCTCAACGGTAAATCGTCTACGAAGTTAACTGGGATTACGAATTTGCGCAGAAGCATTTGCACAAAAGTAAACCAATACATTCCAAAGAGACAGATACCAAAATAGAAGACTCCCCATTTCATATTGGGAGTATTCAGATTAGACGCTAATAGCGAAACTCCAAATGGCATAAGCGAAACCCATAGCAGCGTAATCGCATGATTCCACACTATCCATGCATTTGTTCCTTCTACGTACTGTCCACCCATGTGGTAGTAGTACCACATGGAAATTAGCACGACGAAGCCCAAAATGTAGGCAAGAAAAGTTGGCCATTCCCGACCTAATGCAGTATTGAGATTCTCGCTCTTGGTAAGCGCTGGGACCAGTGAAACAACATTGAAACCCAACAATGTTAAGGCAACAGAAAATACGCCATCACTTAACGAATCAATCAGCTTATGGCTTATGTTCTTTGCTTTGATTTCCATCTCACCCTCTTTGGCTATTTACTAATGCTCCGATTCGACTGGAAAAAAATACATCACTGAGCGGGGTATCCTGCGAACTCCGTAATGAATTTCGGGCTAAATCTTTAACCCCATAAGGAAGAGCTATTAGGTAGGTATGAGCGAGGAATACCTAACCCACTCTTAATCATCGAGTCGGGGATTCAAGCCCCTCGCCACCCACTTTTGAGCATTTGTGGCTCTAACTAGATAACGAAAGTTTACCAAATACCTTTTTACTCCGGCCAACAGTCAGGATTGAAAGTAAATAACAGGTGAACCAAGGGTAGATAAATGACTATGGATACCCTAATATTTTCTCTAATTCTTGATTTGGAAGTCCACCTATATCTTCAGAGATTCTAGGTGTCATCCGGTCGGGGTAAAACTAGAGGGAGAGAAAAGTATGAAAGCAAAACTGGCATTACGCGCAATAGCTGCTTCGGCAACTGCGGCGTTAGTGGTTGCTAGCCTTTCTGCAGGTGTAATAACCCCAGCACAGGCCGCGACTCAATCAACAGTAACTTTACTATCAACCGGTGATATCACATCTTTGAACTCAAGCACCGCTGATGGAAACACATCATATAACTCAACAGTTGGATCATTAACTGGAATGGGTTTCACTTATTACAACTCAGATGCTGAACTTGTTATGAATACAAAGTTCGGATCAATGGCAATTATCAAGAAGGCCGCAAAAGACTTCCAGATTAAGTACACAGTTGCCAAGGGGCAACAGTGGTCTGATGGAACTCCAATTAATGCAATTGACCTTCTTCTTACACACGTGGTCTGCTCTGACCAGTATTCAACTGATGCAGGTCTCGGCGATCCAGTTGATAAGAAAGTTGTTCCAGCATTTGATAGTGGATGCTATGGCGGCTCATATGCTGATCACGTAGTTGGTCTGCCATCAATTAGCTCAGACAAAATGAGCTTGACTGTTAAGTTTGATAAGCCACTTCCAGATTGGGAGCTCCTAGCCCCCGGACCATCTGCAGTACATTCACTTGTACTAATGTCAGAAGGTAAGAAGGGTCTGCAGTCATCTTCAGTAAACCAAGCTGCGCAGGCTAACTTCCTTCGCGTAGTCCGTGCCAAGAGCACCGATCGCCTTAAGGCAATGGGTAAAGTATGGTCAACAGGTTATGACGTCACAAAGGTTGACGCCTCAACTAACGCACTTCTGCTAATCAGCAACGGTGGATTTATCGTTGATAAGTTTACTTACGGTAGCTCAATGACTTTGGTGAGAAACCCTAAGTACTCATCAGGTCCTGCGATGAAGACTGTTAACCCAATCAATACTGTTGTAATCAAGATCATCAACGACAACACAGCTGCTGTTCAGGCGCTGCGTAACGGTGATATCGACGTTTACTACAACACGCTTCCAACAGCTAATGACCGTTTGACTCTTGAAGCTATGCCAAACGTCAAGACAATTACCAAGATTGGTGCGGGTGCATACTCACACTTAGATCTTCGTGTCTCGAACGCTTCTGGTGAAAAAGATACTTACACCGGTCCTTTCGCTGGTAATTCTCAGAAGGCGAAGGATCTTCGTAAAGCATTCTTGCTTGCGACACCTCGTCAACAAGTAGTCGACACACTCATCAAGCCAGTTAAGTCAGATGCAGCACCACTAGATACGCAATTCTCGTTCTATGGAACTGCTGAATACAAGGCTAATACAGCGGCATCTGGCGTACTTGAGTACTCAGAAGGTACTCAAGCTCAGCGCACAGCGAAGGCTTTGGCTCTCGTTCAGAAGCACTTCCCAACAGCATCTGACACAAATGCTCCAGTTAAGTTGACTTTTGCTCACGCAAATACAACTTTGCGTAATGCAATTGCCAAGTTGATTATCGCTGAAGTGAAGAAGGCTGGCTTTGATGTAACAGATTATTCAAGCCCAGATCTATTCGGACTTCGCGATAATAGAAACTCAAAGTACGACATATTCATGTACGGCTATGGCTTAAACGCGATTAGCCAAGCTAACTCATCTGGTAACTACCGATCAGACGGTTCAAATAACGTCTTTGGTTGGGCTGATGACAAGCTTGACGTCATTCTCAAGAGCCTTGAAGGTGACATCCTTACTGGTAAGCAAATCACAGCAAAGCGCCTTGAAGCTGACAAGATCATCATCGAAAATGCTTGGGGCTTACCGCTCTATGCAAACCCAACGATCGCTGCATATAGCAAAGATCTAAAGGGTATAGATCCAGCACCAATCGGTTCAGTTATCACTTGGAACTTCTTCGATTGGTCATACTAAGAACGATCAAAAGCAATAAATAATTAAGAAGTTGGGATGCCCCACCGGGCATCCCAACTTCTTAACTTATGTTAAATTCCTTTTTCAAAAGTGCATAAAATATGTGCAAAACAAGGCTGTAATAGGTAGGGAGATACTTTGTTCGCATACATTTCTCGTCGCCTAGGAATGATGTTGGTGATTGTTTTCGGGGCAAGTTTTTTTGCCTACAATCTCCAGGCCTACTCTTCAAACCCGCTCTCTATTTTTGGTGAAAGCACAGAGCTAAATAAAGATTACCTAATTGCCAAGATGATTAGAGATCTGCAATTAGATGTTCCTCCTCCCCTTCGCTATTTCTCTTGGCTCCGTGGAATTATCGGTGGCCTTTGGGGCGATTTCAATTTAGGTCTCTCTCGCTCAGATATTCCGGTCAGTGAGATCATCGCCCAAGCTATTCCAGTAACGATTAGATTAGTAATCACGGCTACTTTCCTAGCCATTATTCTCGGCGTCTCAGTTGGCATGATTACCGCTATTAGACAATACAGTCGCTTTGACTATGTCATGACTTTTATTTCTTTCCTGCTCTTCTCACTTCCTATTTTCTGGGTAGCAGTTCTCCTAAAGGAGTTCATGGCGATCCAATTCAATGACTTCTTAGTAGATCCGGTGATTCCTCCCGCTGGAATTGTGATTACCGCTCTACTTTTCGGTTTTGTTATCGCAGGTTTTGTGGGCGGCAAGAAGTCCGGATTTTTCTCAGTATTTGGTGGAGCTGCGATTTTTGCAGGCATTGTGCTTACCTATCTCAGCGCAAGCCGATGGTTCATAGAGCCATCTCTTGGCATTTTTGGAGTTACTTTCCTTGCGCTCTGTAACGCAGTGCTTGTCATTCAACTTATCTCTGGCGTGGAAAATCGAAAGGGCGTATATGCGGGTTTTGGAACGGCTATTGCGATGGCCGGTCTCTACTATCCACTGCAAGGGTTGATGTCTGCCAGTGCATCATTTCTAAATGTGATCGCTATCTTTGCAATCACAATTGCCGCGGGATGCGCAATTGGATACTTGGTCAGTCCGATTGACCGCCGCACCTATATTCGAATTGGTCTATTTACAGCTCTACTCTCAACCTTTCCCATCATTGTTGATAGATTCATGCGGGAATTTGGCCAATACATGGATTCTGATGCCGTTGGTGGGCGCCCGATTCCGACCTTAGGCCAGGCAAATGATCTGCTTACGCCTGAGCAACTTGGTAACTTCTGGATCGCCGGACTAGATACCGCGGTGCACCTGGTTCTTCCAACTATCGCTCTTACCTTGATCTCGTTTGCGGGCTATGTGCGCTTTGCTCGAGGCAGTTTGCTCGAGGTATTAAATATGGATTACATCAGAACTGCCCGTGCTAAAGGGCTAACTGAAAGAACGGTAATTGTTCGCCACGGTATGCGAAATGCGATGCTTCCGCTAACCACAATCTTAGTAAATGATTTCGCTGGTTTATTTGGTGGCGCAATTATTACCGAAGGAGTTTTTGCTTGGAGAGGTATGGGACAGGTGTTTAACAACGCTATTAGAAACTACGATCTCAATCTCTTTATGGGCGTCTTTATTATCTCGGCATTTTTAACCGTGATAGCTAACTTCGTCGCCGATCTTCTCTACGGCGTAGTCGATCCTAGAATCAGAATTAGGAAGTGAGTGAGATGAGTAAAGTGAATCAAGACGCAGGTTCAAACCCTGAAAAGAACGAAAATGAGATTCAAAGCCGAGATACGGTTGGCCTTACTCAGAAGCAGATTATTGTAAAAAGGTTTGTTAAACACAAAGCTGCAATGGGATCTCTCTTTGGGCTGATTTTTATTTTTATCTTTGTCTTTACAGCCACAGGTCTGCAATTTGGAAATAGCCAAAACGCAACTACCGTGCCAGGCTGGTGGAAATTTAAGATTACCGATATCGATCCTGAAGGAGCGATCGCTGCATCATGTAATGGTGGCGTAACTGGCTGTCCGACACTTGATCTGGCGCCCTCATTTTTCGACGGTGATGGAATAAGAATTGGTGCGCATCCTTTTGGTACCGACATCATCGGTACTGATTACTTCGCTTTAGTTGTGCGTGGAGCCCAGCAATCAATTCTGGTTATGTTGATCGTAGGATTCCTGGGAATCGTATTAGGAACCACCATCGGGGCAATCGCCGGTTTTTATGGCGGCCTCGTTGATGCGGTACTTATGAGAATTACCGACATGTTCTTGGTAACGCCAGCACTTATTATCGGATCAGTAATTGGCTATAGATTCGGTAACTTTGGGGTGATTCCGCTCGCCTTGCTCTTAGGTTTCTTTGCCTGGATGGGCTTAGCTCGCTTTGTCCGCACTGAATTTCTGACACTTCGTGAGCGAGAGTTTGTCGATGCCGCTCGAGTTGCAGGTGCTTCTGATCGAAGAATTATCTTTAAGCACATTCTTCCCAATGCAATGGGAATCATTATTGTTTCCGGAACTCTGCTGGCTTCTGGTGCGATTCTGGCCGAATCTGCCCTTAGCTATCTTGGCTTCGGTGTGAAACCACCTGATGTTTCACTTGGTCTGCTGATCAGCCAATACCAAGACTCTTTCAGTATTAGCCCCTGGTTATTCTGGTGGCCTGGAACTCTGATCGTTTCAATTGCGCTCTTTGTTAACTTTATTGGAGATGGACTTCGTGACGCCTTTGATCCACGACAGCGCCGACATATCTCATTTAAGGATCGCAGAAATGCTAAAGAACTTAACGGAAAGCGCGCCTAATGAAGTCTCTTAATTCGCTCTCTAATCATGTAGGCAGCTTGCCCACTAAGGCTGTCCAGACTTTCGCTCATAGTTCCGGATTCAGTGCTTTTGGATTCAGAGAGCGGCATTCTGCTTCCGTAAAAACCAAACTTCGTGTCGGCAATCCATCTTCGCTTGCCACTAGCGGGAGCAACCCAGACGCGAGTCTTACCTCTAGTGTGAATGATCTTAAGAGCCCACTTCGTTTCGAGTTCAATAACATCGCCGTAAGCAATCGTTTCACTTCCCCAAGGGTTAACAACAACTATCTCGTTATCTCCAAGAATCAGTTTGGGTTTAATCCAGATCAAATAGGCGACACCGCTCAACACAATACAGCTCAACAATTCAACAATCCGCTGACTTGGATTCTTAAGGATAAAGAGACTGTTGGCAGCGAAAAGAATCAGCAGCAGAAAAGAAGTACCAGCCCAGACGAAATTACTTTTGGGGCGAAAGGTTTCAGACATGTGCCTATTATCGCAGGAGAAAGACAATGACGCAGAGAGATCACAGCACCAAAGAGTCGAAAATAGTTCTTCAGGTAGCTAACTACAACGTCGACTTTTGGGTTGAAGGTGTCTGGTACCCAGCTGCCATCGATATGAATTTCCAGGTAGAGGCCGGAAAAGTCCTAGCCATTGTGGGTGAATCAGGCTCTGGTAAATCTACGACAGCCATGGGCTTGATGGATCTTCTGGCAACAAATGCTCGCGTTTCCGGCAGCGTCATAGTCAGAGGCCAGGAAATGATCGGGGCTAAGAAATCTCAGCTACGAAAGTTCCGCGGTCGAGAAGTTGCCTATATTTTCCAAGAGCCAATGACGGCGCTTAACCCGGTTTACACAATCGGTTTCCAAATTGTTGAGACTCTTCGTACTCACTTCGATATGGGTCCAAACGAAGCAAAAACTCGCGCTATTGAATTACTTACCATGGTTGAAATTCCAACCCCGGATGCCTCATTTAATAAATATCCACACCAACTTTCAGGTGGCCAGCGCCAGCGCGCCATGATTGCTCAATCACTTGCTTGTGATCCAGGGTTACTTGTTGCCGATGAACCTACGACCGCCCTTGATGTAACAGTGCAAGCCGAAATTCTTGATTTAATTCGTAATCTTCGCGACAAACTTAACTCCGCAATCTTACTCATCACTCACGATATGGGAGTTGTGGCAGATTTATCTGATGATATTTTGGTGATGAAGGATGGCAACACCGTTGAATACGGCACTGCAGATCAGGTCTTTAATCGCCCACAACATCCATACACTAAAGAACTTCTGGCAGCTGTTCCTAAACTTGGCTCAGTTGCAGTCAGAGAGTTATCTCCTGAATTAGTTGGACAACCAGCAGTATTAAAGCTTGAAAATGTCTCGATTGAATATCCGAAGAGCGGTCGTGTTCCTGCTTTTCGTGCAGTTACAGATTTCAGCTTAGAGATTTTCCCAGGTGAAATTGTTGGTCTAGTGGGTGAATCAGGTTCGGGTAAGACAACTGTTGGTCGTGCTGCAATTGGCTTATTGCCAACAGTTGAAGGAAGAATCGAAATTGTTGGTCGTGATATGACTAAACCAACACCACAAGAGTTACGCGAAATTCGCAGACATACCGGAATCGTTTTCCAAGACCCGGTTAGCTCACTAAACCCACGTCTGCCAATTGGCGAGAGCATTGGCGAGCCACTCTTCCTTTCCGGGGATGCAAAAGGTGCCGAACTAGATAAACGCGTTGAAGATCTACTTGATAGCGTTGAACTGCCACGGTCTTATCGAAATCGCTACCCACATGAACTCTCTGGTGGACAGCGTCAACGCGTAGGTATTGCTCGTGCTTTGGCCCTCACGCCAGATCTATTGATCGCTGATGAACCAACTTCGGCTCTTGATGTTTCTGTACAGGCGCGATTCCTAGATCTGTTACAAGACCTACAGGACAAATTAAAGTTTGCCTGCCTCTTCATTAGCCACGATCTTGCAGTCGTAGATATTCTTTCGCACCGAATTGCAGTTATGCAGAACGGTCGCCTTATCGAAGTTGGCCCACGTGATCAGATCCTGAAGAACCCGCGCGAGGATTACACCAAGCGTCTGATTTCATCTGTGCCAGTGCCAGATCCGGCCGAGCAGCGTTTGCGCCGCGAAGCGCGTCTTGCCGGTAAGTAATCTTTATAGATACGCCGGAATCACGATCTCGTTGTATTGCAAGAAGCCAGGCTTAAAAGGCGGATCAAACCGACAGATCCGCGTTTCAGCAGAGAGTGCGATGTTGGCTTTAGAGGCACTTGTGCGAAGCTCTTTGGTTATTTTTCGTGACAGTTCAACGGTTGCTCTTCCGCGAAATGATTTAGCAACGCAGATTTCAGTAGCTAATTCGCGTAATTCTATTTGAGAATTATTGGGATTTGGAATTTGGCCAATATTCCTACCTGCTGGCATTACAAACGAGACAGACCATTCATCGGATTCCGAACTATCTGCCTTTTGGGCCGTTATCACCGGAGCCGTCATCGCAATTGCTTCTGATGACTTATTTCCCTTTGAAATGTAATTAAATAACGTTGAGAAAGCACTACTTGAGGCAGTTGAATACTGGGCAGAAACTTTGACCTCTGCGATGACGCAAGGCAGATATTCGCGAAGCTCAAAATCCTGATAATTTTGAAGTATTTTAAATTCTTGCCGCTCAGTCATAAAACAAGCCTACTCTTATAAGGCGATCGTTATGAACAAAGTGGAAACTAAAAAATTTCCGCTATTCCACATCTTTAGCTTAAATGCTTTAATACCTAATTGAATCTAAGGAGCAAAATGAAGCCTGCAAAAATAGCCGATTTTGGGATAACTGAAGAGTTTGGCTACCTGCCTACATACGATCCAGCCCAATCATTATCAGCTGGCAATGAAGAGTGGGACCAATTCGGAAAAGATCTACCTAAATTACTTATGGGAACGAACTTTAGATCCAGAGTCAAGGCACTACCTAAATTTAATATTGAGAAATTATCTGGTGAGGCTGAAGTGCAACGGGCTATGTTGATCTTGAGCTATGTCGGACAGGCTTACCAATGGAGTGAGAACACTGCCGCTCACGTAATGCCTGCGAACTTAGCTCTGCCTTGGTATGAAGTTGGCAAATTAGTTGGACGCCCACCCATCCTTTCCTATCAAAGTTATGCCTCTGATAACTGGCGACGCTTTGATAAGAGTGGCGAAGTTGCATGCGGCAATATCGGATTACTGCAATGTTTCCTTGGTGGCCAAGATGAAGAGTGGTTCATTTTAATTCATATCGAAATTGAGAAGAAGGCCGGCAAAGCGTTAAAGGCAATTGAAGATGCCCAACATGCGGTCCTTGAAAATGATGCCGAGAGAGTTGAAGCAGCACTTATCAAATTACGCAATGCCTTAGCTGCCATGTATGAAGTTCTAGGACGCATGCCGGAAAGATGTGACCCGTATATCTACTTCCACCGTGTACGACCATATATTTTCGGCTGGCGCAATAACCCATCTCTGCCAGATGGCGTTATTTACGAAGGTGTCGATGAATACAAAGGTGTGGGGCAAAATTTCCGCGGTGAAACAGGTGCTCAAAGTGCAATCATTCCAGCGATGGATGGCATTTTAGGAATTGAACATGAGCGTGATGAACTTCGTGAGTACTTAATGGAGATGCGGACATATATGCCACCAAAGCACGTTGCATTTATCGAAGCTGTAGAGGCTGGGCCATCTGTTCGTAATTTTTCCGTTTCAGCTAAGCGCTCTAGCCTGACAAATGTATTTAACGAATCTGTTGAATTAGTTGCAAAATTCAGAGCCATGCATCTTGAGTATGCCGGTACATATATTCATGCTCAGGCACAAGCAACCCCCGGCAATCCATCCGCAGTCGGTACCGGTGGGACCCCATTTATGACTTATCTACGCAAACATCGTGATGAGACCAAGGTTCAAACAATTTAATTCAAAGGCTCTCATTGGAGATGAGTCAAAATCGGTTACCCCGATGGAGTTGGAGCAGGTGTTGGAGTTGGTGTTGGGGCAACATATGGCCCACGAACAACTTCACCTTTAACCTCTTTTTCACCCACTCCAAGAGTAATTTCAGACTTAGTTTTAGCGCTGATCACAAAGTTATAGATGCCTGCTTTAGCCACTGTGCTATAGCGAGCCAAATATAAGTAGTTAGTTCCGCCATAAGGCTCGTAGAACTTTGTTCGCTCGTCAAACTTTATCGTTGTCTTGAAACCGCCAGGGCCAGTAATGACAACTGTGGGAAGCTGTGTGCTCTTCAAAGAATTTTCCGGCTTTTTATCAACAATTAGATATTGAACTGAAAGAGCATCTCCTTCTTTAAATTGAGCTCGAAACGCCTTCTTCTCGCCCAACTTGTTAAATGCTGCTCGAATCGCAAATGACACTGTTCCATCAACTAGTAATGGGCCTTTTGCTGCTGTTGTATCTGAATTAAGAAGTACTACCGGTTGATGAGCATCGGCAACGCCAGTGGCAAGAAATATGAATGCGGTAACCAGCGCCAGTAACTTCTTCATGGGAAAACGATATCGGTGAATCACTGAATTTGATGGCCCAATTAATCCGTGTAATTAATGATTGCTAAGCACATTTCATCACGGGTGCCTTCACCCCAGACTACATAATTGGGAGATAAGTTCTTATAGATAGGCAATAGTGAACGCAGACCAACATCGTAGGTGCACGTAATCGAGACTCGATCACCTATTTGGGCGGTAATTGGTGTCGCTAGCCAATCTGTTCGTTGATCATCAAAATTCCATTGTGGGCGCGTGGCTAAAATAGTTTTTTCACCAGTGACACCATTGAAATAAGTAACTGTCACACTCTTACCAAGTTGATGCATATGGGGCGTCGCGCCATAAATTTTCATTCCTGAATTCACTCTCTGGCTACAGTCAGAGACTGAACTTGGTATCGGTTTGAGTGCATTTTTGCCACAAGTAAATAGCAAGGCAGTTTCTTGGAGAGCAGCCTTAGCAGATGTTCGTTTGGCTAAATCTGCCAATGCTGCATCACGATTACAAAGTGGCCCAGATTCACTTGTAGCGCACGGTACTTCGATCGGTGCTGCCACCAACATTGTTTTTAGTTCGGCAACAGAATTTGAAGCATATTCAATTGTGATTTTCATGGAAGCCTTTTTTTCGATCTCGGTGGATCCAGGCAACACCATAAAGTGCGATTGTAAAACGAATTGATCTCCTGTATTAAATTTCATACCTGTTCCAGTTGGATATGACTTAAAATTTCCGCCAGGTGCCCAGAACGAGATCCAGCTTGATGGTGATGCAGGCGAAAATGCAGTTGCACCCGGTATTCCGGTATCACCAAAACATGGCCAGCCAGGCTCAGTGCTCTTGGCATCAAGTGTTTCAGTAGTAGAAACGCTCATAGACGGAACCCGATACAAAATTCCGTGGTGAGAGACCGCCATGTTATCTGGTGTAATCGTGACTGATTTTAAATATGTTTCTTTTATAAACTTTGGGTTGAGTAAGAAGCAGCGATATTCATCACTTCCGCCATTAGGTGGCGTTGGAGTGTAGGACGGAGTTGTGAGTACTAGATCTTTAGCAACTGTTGGCGCAATAGGCGCAATAGGCGCGACCGGCACTCCCTTTGACCAGATGAGTCTTTTTCCACTTTTAGTACAAGTGTATGTCAGTGATTTTTGAACAACTGTTTCGCCAATTTTAGGACAACTTCCACCTGCTCTTACATTTGTGGTTGCGGCAATTGCACTAAAACTAAAGAGACCCAGAGCTCCAGCTAAGAAAAACGTTAATAGATAACGGATCAGGCGCATCTGGATATGGTACCGACAAAGTTGTGAAAAATATATGTAAGTTAAAGTAAGAACTTAAAAAAAGCCAAGATTCTTACTCGGTAAGCTAGATCTTGAGATAACTGCCGCTATGGCTAATCGTTTTGCGGGAAACCTAAGTTGATTCCACCATGACTTGGATCAAGCCAGCGGCTAGTAATAACTTTGCCTCGCGTAAAGAAGTGAACACCTTCGGTGCCGTGGGCATGAGAGTCACCAAAGAGTGAGTTCTTCCAACCACCAAATGAGTAGTAAGCCATTGGTACTGGAATCGGAACATTGATGCCCACCATGCCAACTTCAACTTCATTTTGGAATCTGCGAGCTGCTCCGCCATCGTTGGTAAAAATGGCAGTGCCATTGCCATACTCATGGCTATTTACTAGCGCTAGCGCTTCATCATAAGTATTAACCCGCAAGATGCTTAACACTGGGCCAAAGATTTCATCGGTATAGACCGACATCTCTGGCGTCACGTTATCAAGCAGAGTTGGCCCAAGAAAGAAACCATCGCCATCGACCTTTAGGTCCCGGCCATCAACAACAACTGTTGCGCCAGCCTTAGCGCCTGCTTCAATATATGAAGCAACTTTGTCGCGATGCACTGCGCTAACTAGTGGGCCCATGTCAGAGCCTTGGGTGCCATCACCAGTTTTAATGTTTGCCATACGAGATTTAATCCGCGCAACGAGTGCGCTAGCAATTGGTTCAACTGCCACAATTGCAGAAATCGCCATGCAACGTTCGCCGGCCGAACCAAATCCTGCGTTAATTGCAGCATCGGCTGCTAGCTCTAAATCAGCATCAGGCAGAACCACCATGTGATTTTTTGCGCCACCGAGTGCTTGAACCCGCTTGCCAGATTTTGTGCCGGTTTCATAGACATAACGTGCGATCGGTGTTGAGCCCACAAATGAAACTGACTTAATTCCTTTATGAGTAAGCAGTGCGTCAACAACTTCCTTATCGCCATGAACCACATTAAAGACACCATCAGGTAGCCCTGCCTCTTTCCAAAGCTGGGCCATAAACATTGCAGCACTAGGATCTTTTTCAGAAGGCTTAACAACTACCGTGTTACCGCAAGCAATTGCCACCGGGAAAAACCACATTGGCACCATCGCGGGAAAATTAAAGGGCGAAATAATTGCAACTGGGCCCACTGCCTGGCGAATTGAATAGACATCAACACCAGTTGAAACCTCTTCGGAAAAACCGCCCTTTAAAAGGTGTGGGATTCCGCAAGCAAATTCAACTACTTCAAGACCGCGAGTTACTTCACCAGCAGCATCGCTTAATACTTTGCCGTGCTCATCAGTAATTAGGGCAGCAATCTTCTCTTTGTTTTGTAGTACTAATTCGCGGAAAGCGAATAAAACTTGGGTGCGCTTGGTCAGAGAACTATGGCGCCATTCGGCAAAGGCGCTGGTTGCAGCAGCTACGGCATTATCAACAGTTGCCGCGTTTCCAAATGCGACCGTCTTTGAGACTTTGCCAGTGGCCGGGTTATAGACATCTCCACTTCGCTCTGGTTTAGATGTGTCTAGCGCGCCGTTGATCCAATGCGTAATCTGATTCATAGTCACAATCTACTTGAGAGCATTAAGATGGCGCTACCTACTAGCTAAAAGGCCAATGTAATGACGACTCCGATTAATGATCCTGATAAGCAAGCTGCTGTAAGTGCAGCAGACCGCAAATATGTCTTTCATTCCTGGTCGGCCCAAGGCGCAATCAGTCCGATGCCAATTGCTAGTGGTTCAGGTTCTCGCTTTTGGGATCATGCTGGCAAGGTTTATCTAGATTTCTCATCGCAGCTGGTCTTTACCAACATTGGCCATCAACATCCAAAAGTGATTAAAGCGATTCAGACCCAAGCTGAAGTTTTAACAACTATTGCGCCACAACATGCCAACGATGCTCGCAACGAAGCCGCCCAGCGCATAGTTGAACTAGCGGGATCTAATTTTGCCAAAGTTTTCTTTACTAACGCTGGCGCCGATGCGGTTGAAAATGCAATTCGCATGGCACGTATGCATACCCATAAGCACAAGATACTTTCGACTTATCGTTCTTATCATGGCAATACTGGTGCTGCGATAAATGCAACTGGTGATCCACGTAGATTCCCAAATGAGTTTGCTTTTGGTCATGTGCACTTCTGGGGCCCGTATCTTTATCGCACTGCTTTCTGGGCCAAAGATGAAGCCGAAGAATGCAAGCGCGCGTTAGAACTTCTAGAACAAACAATTATCTTTGAAGGTCCAAACACCATCGCCGCGGTTTTGCTCGAATCAATTCCAGGTACGGCAGGTGTCTTAATGCCACCTAAAGGTTATCTCGAAGGTGTTCGTGCGCTGTGCGATAAATACAATATTTTGTGGATTGCCGATGAAGTTATGTCAGGCTTTGGTCGAACCGGAAAATGGTTTGCCTACCAACACAGCCAAGTTGTGCCAGATCTGATTACTTTTGCTAAGGGCGTTACCTCGGGCTATATCCAGCTCGGCGGCGTAGTTATTAGCGAACCTGTTTCAAAGACATTTGACGAGCGGGTATTTGCTGGTGGCCTCACATATATGGGACATCCATTGGCATGTGCGACAGCGGTGGCAACTATCGATGTAATGAAGGAAGAAAAAATGTTAGAAAACGCCACCATGATTGGCGAAACAGTCTTGGGGCCAGGGTTACTTGAATTAGCTAAGAAACATAAGGTGATTGGTGATATTCGAGGAGCTGGCGTCTTCTGGGGCGTTGATTTAGTTAGTGATCGGGCAACCCACGAACCCCTTGCGCCATATGGTTCATCGAGTGCGGCGATGAATGAGTTAGTTGCGGCTTGTAAGAAGAATGGCCTGATGCCATTTAACAACTTCAACCGAATTCATTTGTGCCCACCGTGCAACATTTCAGTTGAAGACGCACAACTCGGTCTTGAGATTCTAGATAAATCCTTGACTGAGATCGCCAAGTACTACACCGGCGCATAAACACTTAGTAAACCAAACTATTACCCTGGCTAAAAAGGGTAATAGTCTCCCCTGCTAGCCGTTATCGGTATCACCGCATCGGCAGGCAAGATTTATGCAGTTGAGCTTAAGAAATTACTTAATTCCGATAATCAGTCGCACGCGACCCTGGAAATTAGGATCCGTTAGTAGGTAATTAAGAGTTAGGTCACCACTAAATGCACCAAATTCGTTGATGTGGGTGCCATAACCAAGATCAAAGCGACCAATTTGGCTATTCGTTTCGGGGGCATTTGTTGGGACCACAGTAAGGGTGCCGGCTAACCCTCTGGCGAATTCGGGAATTTCAGAGACTAGTTCGAGAAATTGCCCAGGCTGTAGAACAACGTTAGTTGAATAGGTAATTGGATTCTTGCCATCACCCTTTAGATCCAGAATGATCACTCGGGCTTGATCAGAACTGGTCCCAACGCTTTCAATCACGCTCTGTTGGTTGGTAGATGACGAGCCTGAAGAGAAAGCGACATAGAGACCAAAGCCCAATGTGATGGCAGCAAGAAAGCCAAAGCCAGTCAGTAGCCAGTCGCGGCGATTGTTCGCTTTGAGTATGACTAACTCTGCCAGATTCTCATTTGAAACTAGATTGATACCGAGTCTTTCGAACTCGCGCTTGATCACATCGTCTATCTCTCTCATTTGTCGCCCCCTTTCTCTTCTACTAGTTCAGCATCCTCTATGTCATCTACCGCAATTTCAGGTCGGTTTTTATTCACTGGGGCTGATATTTCTTTGGTTCCTTGGATAAAACTTGCAACCGCTAATCTGCCGCGGGCTAGATGTGAAGCAGCTGTGCCCATCGGCATTTGTAGTGAACTTGCGATTTCTTTAATTGCATAACCTTCTTCGTAAGTAAGAACCAATACAGCTCGTTGTGCCGGAGTTAGTGATTTAAGCGCAGCGTGTACTAAAAGTCGCTCAGTTATCTCATCAGTTGAATCGCTGCCGTCTATCGCTGCATCAAGTGCTTCAAGTGTTGTTTCTAACTCATCCTTCTTGCGAGCCCACTTACGTCGCAGATCTGCATGCTTACTAACCATAATCCGAATGGCATAAGCCTCAAGATTTTCAAACTCTCTAACTTTGGCCCATCTGCGATAAACATCGATCAGAGTTTCTTGCAATACATCTTCAGCATTTTGAATATCGAAACAAATAATCCGGGCAGCACGCAGCAAAGTTACCTGGCACTCACCCACCCAGGCTGCAAATTCTTGGTCATTTCCTTTGGCCAATTTTGCGCTCCTTGTTGAGAGCAAAGGCTAACGGAATGGCTTCTAATAATCACTAGGCTGATCTTCTTACCTGTGTGAACAGTCAATTAACTGGTAGGAATAGGTGCGATCTTTAGAGCCTCTTGATCCCAAAGTACCTGTTTGCCTTTTGCCCACTTAATTTCATCGTAAATATACTGGCCAAATTTGGGATAGGCATCTTCAGGAGTGATGCCGAAGACTTTCTTAAAAGTAATTTTCCAAGAAGGACACGGATAATTACCTTCGTTTACTGGTCCATTACAGACTCCTTTCCATGAGTCCTTTAGACCCAAGTAGAAGTCTTGAATTTTGTCATTTCCATAGTTGCCAGCCAAATAATGGAAAGCCATCGCGCCAAGGATGTAGTTAATCCAAGGATCGCATTCTTGAGTGCTTTTACTTTCTCCATCAACAAAAAAATCAGTCCAATATGACGCAGTTCTTGATTGAAAATCAGGATCTTCGCCAAGGGTCGGAATTCGAGAAAGTGCTTGAAGCCAGAAGTTTCTATAAGCAGCTTGACTGTTTCGACCAGCAATCATCCAGCCATAGAAATTTGCATTTCCTTCACGAACCCAACACAGCATTGGTCCCATGGTATTTGCCAATTCATAACGTTGTACTACGTGAGTGAATTCATGAGCTGGCACTTGTGACCAAAAAGAATCACCCCAATTTGATTGAGTGCTAGTGTTGAAGAAGAGAGTAGCAACGCCATTCTTATCATCTCCTGCTGCTCCTCCGCCCATAAAACCATTTGGTTCGGCCTTGGCTCGCGCTAATTTCATATCGAGCCATCCGCCTTCTAGCTGCTCACTTGGAAGTGCTCTCGTCATGCTGCCATAAATCCATTGGAACTCACTAGACATTGCGATCCAAATTTTCAAGGGAACGCTAAGTGGACGTTCATTAGCAAAGAATTTGGCTGAAGCATTTATGGTATCGACGATCTGTTTCTCTAAAGCCTTATCCATATGTGGCTCAACGATAAATTCAACGTTTGGAATCTCATCCGATAGCCGAGCTTTATAGGTGCGCACGAAATCTTCGTAGGCAGCTAAGGTCGTAGGGGTCAAATCAGAAGGATAAACGTAAGCCTGTGGTGTCGTTGTTGGGCTGGGCTTAGGTTTCGCCACAGCTACACCTTTATTCCAAAGCAACTTCTTGCCTGATTTAGTACAGGTATAAACCTTGTCTTTGTAGGTCACCTTTTGCAGATAGACCTTACAAACAGTTCCGGGGGTAATTTTCGTTGCCGAGATTGCCGAAACGGGAAGCAGAATTGAGATTAAGGCTATGGGCAGACCCAGTAGTAAGAACTTTCTCAATCCTGTGAGCTTCATAAATACTCAACCGCATTAGTTGGGTCAATTTATGCACTACAAGCCAAAAGAATAATTAAAGCTTTACTGAATCCCCTAGTTTTCCAAGGTAGTAATTAGACAACTGATTTGCCGGCTTTCCTTCGCCAGCATGCTGACCTTCGAATGCATCAGATCCATCTTTGCCACAGATAGCACGAATTACTGCTGCTCCACCTGGATGCTTAGTGATCCACTTGGTTAAATCAAAAACATTTCCATAAACGATGCTCCAGCAACTTGTGCCTGAATCATGCTTCTTTACTTCTTCCAGAGTTAGCTTAGTTAGACCACTGATCACACTTGCACTTGGGGTAGCAGACTTCGATGGTGATGGACTCTGTGTGGCACTCTGAGATGGGGATGGTGTTGCACTTGCTGATGGCTTGACCGTTGCACTCTGAGATAGAGTTGGTGTTGCACTAACTGATGCTTTAGGGGTTGGAGTTGCCTTAGTAACAGTTACTTTTTTCCAGATAAGTTTCGTGCCTGACTTAACGCAGACATACTTGATTTTAGAAACAGTCTTAGTAGTTCCAGCTTTGGTGCATTTGGTGCCGGTAACAGTTGCAGCTTGCGAAGGCATTGAGATTGCAGAGAGAAATACTGCTGTTAAAAGAACGCTGGAATATGCCTTGAATTTCATAGGCTAAAAATAGCGCAGGAGTCTTTGGCCCGCATATTCTTGCACCTGTGAGAACTCTGTTAATAAATGGGTCTTTCTGGACAAGCTCTGGCCAGCTAACTGATGCGCTTTTGATCGAAGATGGTCGAGTTTTAGCACTTGGCCCGAAGGCTCTTTCAGACAGAGTGGACGAAACTATTGATTTAGCGGGGGCTTTTGTAATGCCAGCTTTTGCTGATGGGCATGCGCACCCACTATTTGCCGGGCGCGAAGCACAAGGGCCTAAAGTAAATGGATTGCAATCAGTGGCAGAAATTGTGGCTGAGGTAAAGAGATTTGCAGATGCTAATCCAAATTCGAAGTGGATTATTGGTGGCGCTTATGAAGCAGCCATAGTCGAACGCGGTGACTTTGATGCACATTGGCTAGATGAAGTTGTTAGCGATCGCCCAGTTATTTTGCACGCGGTCGACCATCATACGATTTGGGTAAATAGCAAAGCACTTGAAATTGCTGACATAACTTCTTTGACCAAAGACCCAGATGGCGGAACCATTGCTAGATGCGATGACGGCTCACCAAAGGGAACTTTGCGTGAACCTGCCGCAATAGATTTAATTACCAAACTTGCACCTGAGCGAACTCTGCAAGATGAACTAGCTGCTATTGCCTGGGCTAGTGATCAATACTTAGCTGCCGGTGTCACCTGTTCAATGGATGCCTGGGTGGAAGATGGCATGACTGAGATATATGTAGAGGCAGCAAAAACAGGTCACCTAAAAGTAGATATGAATTTAGCTTTCCTGGCCCAACCCGAGAAATGGCGTAGCCAAGTTAATTACTACAACCAGATGCGAATAGAAGTTGAAGCACTTCCAACGAATGCCGGACTAACTGCAAGGTCTGTTAAATTCATTTGCGATGGCGCGCTATCTGCTGGCACTGCCGCAATTCTTGAGCCATACCTTGATGACCCAACTAGTAAAGGTCTTTTAATCTGGAGTGATGCCGAAATAATTGAGGCAGCAATCACCTTTGATAAGGAAGGTTTACAGCTACATATTCACGCCATTGGTGATGCGGCTGTGCGGCAAGCACTAGATGCAATCGAAGCTGTAATTGCAACTAATCCAAGTTGGGATCGTCGCCCGGTAATTACCCATGCACAGTTGATTGATCCCGTTGATTTACCTAGGTTTGCCGCTCTTGGTGTGATTGCAAACTTCCAGCCGCTCTGGACTTATCTAGACCCGATGAATAAGGAATTAATTTTGCCGCGCATTGGTGCGACTCGAAATAACCAGCAATATCAATTGCGCAAGGTGATTGATTCAGGTGCTCAAGTAAGTTTTGGTAGCGACTGGCCGGTCACAGATTTCACACCACTATTGGCACTTGCTGTGCCAGTTCATCGCCAATCCCCCGATCAACAACCACCACAAGGTTGGAGCATTGAACAAGCTATTTCAATTGAAGAAGCGATGCACTTCTATACCGCAGCAGTTGCCTACCAACTATTTCGTGAGGCTGACTACGGCACGCTGGAAGTTGGCGTGATTGCAGATTTCATAATTTTAGATCGCAATCCGCTTGAAACTAATCTGCATGAGGTGCGAGATATCAAAGTATTATCTACTTACCGACGCGGCAAGAAAGTATTACTTAGCTAAATTCCAAAGCGCAAGCACGGCAAGTGCCGCTTCTTCGCCTTTGTTGCCAATTCCGAGACCGACATTTGAACGTTCAATTGCTTGAGTTAAGTTGTCACACATTAAGACACCAAAACCAACTGGCTTAGATTTTGCCAGTGAAACTTGCATAACGCCAGTTGTGACACCTGCGCAAATGTAATCAAAATGCGCAGTATCGCCGCGCATAACTAAGCCAAGAACCACAGCGCCATCAAAACCTTGGTCGAGTTTTAGCTGCGCTGCAAGTGGCAGTTCGAAAGAACCAGAAACAGTGAAGGTTTCGTATTCAACTTGCGCTGCTTTGAAAATCAACTCTGCGCCAGCTGCCAAGTTATCGCAGATCTCGGGATGCCATTGCGCTGAAATAATGGCTACTTTTTTACCTTTTAAAGCCTTTAGATTAAGTGATTCTAGAGTTGGTGATATTCCGGCCATTAGATCTCCCCTAACATGTGCTTCATTTTATCCTTCTTAGTCAGCAAATATGGGCGATTGAATTGATTAACCGCAGGTGCCACTGCGATTACCTGCACGGATCTGCCACTTTTTACGATCGCATCAACTTTTGCTTGGTTATTGGTTATTAACTCAACATCTTTGATTTCTAATTGATCCAGGATAGAAATTAAGTCTTGCCAATCGCGGATATCGTTCTGGTGACCTAATTCAAGATTGGCTGCGACGGTATCTAAACCAGCATCTTGTAATAGATATGCCTTGATCTTCTCGCCGAGCCCAATGCCGCGTCCTTCTTGGCCGCGCAGATAGATGATGTAGCCCGAACCTTTTTGAGCAATCAAATCAAATGAGCTCTTTAGCTGTTCTCCACAATCACAACGCAGTGAACCAAATGCATCACCCGTTAAGCATTCAGAGTGTGCTCTGATCAGAGTAGGTGAAACCTCAGATTTTTTCTCATCATCGACAAACCTCAAAACTGCGTGATCAACACCAGTGTCACCCTTAAATGTAGCGATCTGCCAATTACCGCTCTTGTGTGGCAACTGTGCCCACTTAAGCTCTTCCGCAACCGTTGAATCGTTGGGTAAATTTGCGATTGCATACTTAGCGAGATCCTCAATTGTGATAACTGGAATCTTGAACTCTTCCGCAAAATCAAAGAGCTGCTGGCCTTTCATTACCGTTCCATCATCGTTTACTAACTCAGAAAGAACGCCAGATTCACCGTGGCTAGCTAGTTGGCAAAGCGCTAGGCCGGCTTCGGTGTGGCCACTACGGCCAGCTAAACCAGCAGGATGTGCGATTAAAGGAAATACATGGCCCGGACGAATGAAGTCTGTGGCCTTACTGGTACTTACGGCCAACTTTCGAACTGTATTGGCTCGCTCAGTAGCGCTAATACCAGTGGTTAAGCCCGCTTTGGCATCGATCGAAACCGTAAAAGCAGTACGACGTAGATCTTCATTCTCGCTAACCATGATCGGCAAACTCAGATCTTTGGCTCGCTTGGCGCTAATTGCAGAGCAGATGATTCCGGAAGTATGGCGGATCAAAAAAGCCATATCTTGATCGCTGATTTTCTCACCCGAGATAATTAAATCTCCTTCATTTTCGCGATTTTCATCATCGATCACAATCAGGAATTTGCCTTGGGCAAAGATCTCTACCGCTTCGGCAATGTTCTTCATTGTTCTATCCATTTTAGTTATCTCTTTTAGTTAGTCGTTCAACATATTTGGCTAGAACGTCGACTTCAATATTTACAAGATCACCAGGTTTCTTGGCAGACAAATTAGTTTTGGCAAGTGTCTCTGGAATCAGCCAGACCGTAATCTGATTTAAATCATCTGCTACCGACCCAACGGTTAGTGAAACACCATCGATGCAGATTGAACCTTGTGGCACTACATATTTCATAAGTTCACCTGGGAACTGAATATCCATCTGTAACCATTTTTCGCCTGGTGCTAATAGCGCGATAGAGCCAGTGCCATCGATATGACCCTGCACGATATGGCCGCCAAGACGAGAGCTAACCAGGGCTGCTCGTTCGAGATTTACGGCATCGCCTTTTTCCAAATTCTGTAATGAAGTTAACTTTAGAGTTTGCGTCATCACATCAACCGAGAATGAATTGCTGCCAAATTTTGTAACAGTCAGGCAGGTGCCGTTAACTGAAACAGAGTCCCCAACCTGTAATTCGTCGGCAAATGGCACTGATTCAAAGGTAATTACCGCAGAGTCAGTAGCCATTTCAATGCTTGATACTTTGCCTAAGCTTTCAACTAAACCAGTAAACATTTAGATCCCCATCTTTTTGGTCAAAGTGATCTTTAAATCATTTCCAAATTGCGCTACATCTCTGATTAAAAAGTCCATTTTTTCCTTGATATTGGTAGCTCCTAGATCACCGATAAAAGAGAGGCCAGAACCGAGCAAGCTGGCAGCTTGGAAGATGATCAATTCATCAATTAGTCCAGCTTTTAGAAGCGCTGTTCCTAATTCACTGCCTGATTCAACAAATACTTGGTTGAAGTCGCGCTCAGCGCAAAGCTTTAATAGTTCAGAAAAATCATGACTGCGCAGGAATATCGTTTCGGCAGCATCATTATTTAAGTTGAAATCACTTGGGATCTCACGTAGACCCATCACGATTCTGACTGGATTGGTTTTTCTTGCTGTTTCTAAATCTCGTGGAATCAGATTTGGATTATCAGCAAGAGCAGTTTCAGTACCAATCAAAATGGCGTTGCTCTCTGCGCGTAATTTACTAACTTGTGCGCGAGATTCTTCGCCGGTAATCCACTTCGAACTGCCATCGATTGCCGCGGTTCTGCCATCTAAAGTTGTTGCTACTTTCCAGATGAAATATGGGCGATTGGTTTTAATTTTATATAGCCAGGCTCGATTGCTTTGAGCGATTTCCAAAACATCGCCATTGAAAACAACTTCGATTCCAGCGGCTTCGAGCACTTTGGCTCCCCCACTTGCTAACGGGTTAGGGTCGCACACTGCATAAACAACTTTGGCGATGCCGGCTTTAATGATCGCTTCGGTGCACGGCCCGGTCTTACCCTGATGGTTGCAAGGTTCTAGAGTTACATAGAGCGTTGCACCTTTTGCTGATTGCCCAGCTTGTTCAAGTGCGACAACTTCGGCATGTGGGCCACCCTTGTGGAAACCTTCGCCGATAACCTTTCCGGCACTGTCCACCACAACAGCCCCGACAATTGGATTTGATCCAGTTAAACCCAGGCCAAGGCAGGCTAATTCATTAGCTCGCTTGAGCATCGAAATATCTAACTCGCTAATGTCGCACCTCCCTTAGAAATCTTTAGTAGCGATTTCCGGGGTGCTTAATCTGCACTCAGATTTTTAATTTCTGAGCGCCAAACCTAGGCAGGCATGGTTAGCCCACCTAAATAATGTTTCCTCTCATCCGGACTTTAACCGTCGGTCTTGGAATTACACCAAGTCCACCGAGCGCTGGATGCGTTCGGGTCGCAGACTTTCACTGCCGGTTCGGAATTACACCGACCCCGGAAACAATTGCTTAACGTTAGCACGGCGAGAGATGGCCTCGCGATCAGCTGAAACTGGGCCATAAATGGTAGTTCGTTGGCGTGCAGGGCGGCCTGCTAACTGCGCGATCTCTTCTAACTCGGCAACTGAGCGAAGTGAGCCATTTGTGCTGCCCGCCATACGACTGATGGTTTCTTCCATCAAGGTGCCGCCGATGTCATTCACGCCACCAGCTAATAATGAGAGAACTCCATCGGGCCCATTTAAACCTAACTTCACCCAAGAACATTGAATGTTATTTATTGATCCAGCTAATAACAATCTAGCCATTGCATGGACAACTCGATTTTCGCGAATTGTTGGGCCAGGTCTGGCAACGCCTGCTAAATAAATTGGTGATGAGTAATGCACAAATGGCAGCGGTACGAATTCAGTAAATCCACC
>CAXNJS010000013.1:0-23637 GCA_964202795.1 Candidatus Planktophila sp. | reverse complement strand
ACAGACAATCGGACTCATATTTTTCCACGATATTAATACTCTCTTCGAATCTGCATTCTGGGGACATGTAATCAACCCAATTTACGAGAAGCTGAGTGCTATTGGTTACGATCTACAACTTATTGCGCATGCGAGGAAAAGCACCGTTGATAATGAGTACTCTGAGGATATCGCAGAGAAAATTTCTGGATATAACGTTGATGGATTCATAGTTGTGGGTCAAGTTCCAAAGAATCTGGAGTCTATTTTTAGTCAAGTAAGAATCCCAATGATTGCCTTTGGTGCGCCACTTTTTCCAACCACAACAATTTCTTGGGTTGATACAGATAATAAAGTTGGCGGAAGAATGGCCATTGATTATCTGGTTAGCAAGAAAAGAAAAAGGATCGGCATGATCACCGGTGGATTAGACGAATCCTGGAGCGTTTCCCGTTTTGAAGGCTATAAGAAAGGGCTTATGAAGGCCGGTATTGAATATGACCCTTCAATTGTTGAGCATAGTTCTAATACGTATGTGAGCAGTTTAGCGATGACCGAACGCTTAATGCACCGACGCAATGACATTGATGCGATATTTGCCGGTAATGACGAGATGGCTTTTGCGGTCATTCAAACCTTAAAGGAGTTGAACTACTCTGTGGGCTCAGATATTTTGGTGATCGGTTTTGATAATACAAGCCGTGGCCTACAGACCTTTCCAAATATCACCACCGTTGGCCAAGATTTTGAAAAAATTGGAGAGAGTTTGGTAGCTGGATTGTTAAAGAAAATGAAGGGCGAAAAGATTTTATCTAAGAAAATCGCGCCAAAACTGGTCATCCGGGGTAGCGCTTAGTTTTCTAAATCAGCGCCAGGAATACGAAGGCTAGTCACTTTCATTTCACAAATTATGCCTTAGATAACGACGGCTTATAGGGCAAATCGTCAAGTAGCAGCAAAAGTTAAAACTGGTAAAGTTGGCTCATGAGTAATTTGGTCGGTAGCAATCGGGGATCAGCGCTGTTCATCGCAATTTTCTTAGCCCTATTTTCAAATGGGATCGTTACCGTCCCCGCAACAGCCAGTTCGCATGCCAGCACTCTAAAGAATTTAGACATGAATGAAATCATGTTTGCTCAAGGAATGATCCCTCATCACCAGCAAGCCATAGACATGTCCAACATGGCTCTTAAAAATGGTGCTAGTGATCAGCTGATGTTGGTTACTGTGGGCTCGGACATATATACATCATCAAATGCTGGCAGAAAATTCAAAATATTTTCTTAATCCAGTTTGTATGGCGAAACTTTGAAGTATCTCGGTGTTAGCTTTTAATTAGCTATAGGAAAAAGTGAGACCGCAAAGATCTGCCAAGCCAATAGTGATTTAGCGCCAAGACTTAGGATTAAGTAGGTCTTTTCACCAAACATATAACTTGTCCACTTTCCAACACCGCGATATTGCAGCCACTGATTTAACCCAAAACAGAAGAAGAAAAGTCCCTGAACGATCATGATCAAGAAAAGGCCATCAGGAGCATCATCTAGCGGGATTTGAGAGATATTTACTGACATCGCTAGCCAAGGAGCTAGCCCAACAAGTGTTCCAAACCAAAAGGGCATCATCGTGGTTGAAGTACGTCCTGGCGGGTTCATCTTTTCCTGCAACCAACCAAAGAGAATCATTGCAATATTTGCACCGACTACAGCTATCAGCGCCGCAAGAGTCAAAATTCCCCAGTACATACTGATTACAGCGACCATAAGTGAGGCGCTGATTGAATATTCAGCCCAACGAAAGCGATTGATGCCATTTTCTAGATCAGTTTCATATGTCTTTCGTGCAAATGTCGATGTGAGTAAATGGTCAAGGCCGGCCAGAGCCAAGAACGCACCAATAACCCAGCCAATTCGAACTTCGAAAAGGGTTGAAGTAACTAGACCTTCAGTTCCTGGGGGGCCTGCTGGAGTGGAATCTAAAACTTTAATTGCGAAATCATTTGTGAGTAGCAACATCGCTGCAGCCTGGCCTAAGTGCAGAATTGTCAGTGCGATATTCCACTTGCGCACATTGGCAAGTTTTTGGGAAGTTACCCCAGTTGCTATAACAGTGTTAGCTGATGACATGTATTTCTCCCTAGTGATCTGTTTTTAATTGCTCAGCGTTATTGGCTATGAATGAATTCTGACATCCATGACGTCATTTACGCCTGATGACACGCCTCACCTGGTTTGTAGGATAACTCTTCTTCTGAAAATTTCTGTTAACTGTTAGGATTTTGAGCAGATCATGGGAATGGAGAATCAATTGCTACGAATTGAGTTTTTTCTAATTCCTGCGCTAGTGCTTGCCCTTTCATCCTGTACGAATAGTTCGCAAGATTTGGTAGAGATAAGCCTTGCCCCAGCTCCTTTTGTAATCGAAGTGCCATCTGATATTGCAAAGCATTTATCTATTGAGAATATGGGATTGGATTCTTCAAACGACTTTACTTCGCAGGCAAAAGCGGCCGGAGCTATTGCACAGGTGCTGATTAATTACACAGCTGATGACGGTTCAATCCATGGTTTTGCTGGGGTCTACTATTTTGCAGAAGCTGATTTTGAAAAAGCTGGAAACCCTAATGAACCGCCTTTATACGGCAGCAAAGTCATAGAAGAAAATGAAATGGTTTTAGCTATTGCTGGACCACAAGATTCTATATTTGATCCAAACTCACAAGATGGTAAAAACTCGATGGCTCTTTACACACTTGTTTATGATCCAAAATCATTTAAATCTGCATAAATTCGAGCCGGGGCCATTAGATTGCCTAGAAAGGTAAGATAAGCCAATGGAAATAGAGATTCGAGCCATCTCGCAAGAAGCACATCAGAGCTTCATTTCCGGATTACCAAACGCCTCTTTCTTGCAACTTCCTGAATGGGGCGCAGTTAAGAGTGACTGGAAGAATAAATCACTCGGTATTTATGCTGGTTCGTCATTAATTGGCGTAGCGCTACTTCTTACTCGCGCACTTCCTAAAGTTGGAAAGTCATTTGGCTATATCCCAGAAGGACCGATCTTCCTGTTACAACATAACTTGGGCCAAGAAATTCTTACCGCTCTTGTTTCTTTTGCAAAGAACGAGCAAATTTTTTTACTACGAGTAGGCCCAGCAATTCCGTATCGTGATTGGGATAGCGAAGTCATCAAGTCTGCCCTCGCCTCTGATCAGGCTAGCTCTTTGCTTAGTACTAAATCGAGTGCTGAATTCGAAAATGGTCGAGCTGCGATAG
The DNA here is from genome assembly GCA_964202795.1 of Candidatus Planktophila sp. Classification (GTDB taxonomy): domain Bacteria; phylum Actinomycetota; class Actinomycetes; order Nanopelagicales; family Nanopelagicaceae; genus Planktophila. Next base: position 20,380 of record CAXNJS010000013.1, on the reverse strand, counting down.
AAAGTTTTGAGAAAGCCGGCTGGCGAGCAGTTGTCTCTGAAAGCGGCTTTAGCGAAGGCCAACCGAACTTTGTTTTTCAAATAGATTTACGTAATCAAGATGAAGAATCACTCTTGGCTGGTTTTAATCAACTTTGGCGTAGAAATATTAAGAAAGCAGATAAAGAAGGCGTCGAAGTAAATCGCGGCAGCAGAGAAGAACTTGCCGATTTCCACAAGGTTTATCTGGAAACTGCAAAGCGCGATGGTTTCATTCCGCGTCCGCTTCGCTATTTTGAACGAATGTGGGATGAGTTAAATAAAAATCAAGTCTATTTGAAACTCTTCTTAGCTAAATGGCAGGGGCAGACAATCGCTTCAACAATTGCTATTCAAGTAGGCGATCATTATTGGTATTCATACGGTGCATCTTCTGCCTTTGGTCGTGAAGCTCGTGGAAGTAACGCCGTTCAATGGGTAATGATGAAAGATGCCTTGGCTAGTGGGGCCGCCTGTTATGACTTGCGCGGAATCACGCCAACTTTAGATCCAAATGACTCTCATGTTGGCCTGATTCAATTCAAAGTAGGCACCGGTGGATATGCCCGCCAACTCGTTGGTGAATGGGAGATGCCAATAAGTAAGTTCTGGTCCTTCGCCTTCGCGACATATTTACGAATTCGCAAGTAATCTACGGTTATGCCACTTTCACTACACGTCGATGGGCAGAAATGGCGTTCTCATTTAAGCCAGATGGCAAGCGCAAAACCAGGGTTAGTACCAGTGATCAAGGGCAATGGTTATGGATTTGGGCTAGAACTACTTGCTGCCGAATCAACTCGTTTGGGTGTTGAAACAATTGCAGTTGGGTTAGCCAGTGAAGTAGCAAAAGTACGCACAGCTTTTGCTGGCGAGATAATTATTCTTTCACCCGATCAGGTAACTACTGAGCTAAAAGATCCCAAGATTATTCAGACAATCTCAAGTCTTGAAGTTCTGCAAAGTATTGATGTTAGCGTCAATGTGATTGTTGAGATCCTTACCCCATTAAACCGTCATGGCATTGAGGCATCAGAGATCAATCGTGCATTAACAATTATTAAAGAGCGTGGTTTAAAACATCGAGGTTTTACTTTGCATCTTCCAATCGCCAAGATCGATGACAAATGGATTAGTTCCACACTTAACCTCTTGCCGGATGGAAGTAACGTCTGGATCTCTCATCTTCATGGCGCAGATCGCGTCAGACAAGAATTCGCAAAACTTATTTTCCGCGAAAGAATTGGCACAGCGCTTTGGCTTGGAGCAGATTCAGCACTCGAAGCCAGAGCGACAGTACTTGAGAATCGAAAGATTCAAGGTGTAGCTGGCTACCAACAACGACCAGCTCGCGGAAATGTCATTGTGGCAAGTGGCGGCACTGCCCACGGTATTGGGCTGACCGCGCCGCAAAATGATTTCTCACTTCTAGGTCGAATAAAGATTATTGCGCGTGCACTTGAATCAGCCTTTGGAAGAATGCGAAGCCCGTATCGCCTAGATGGCAAGACGTTAGATTTCTTAGAATCCCCACATATGCAATGTTCACTATTGATCTGCAGCGGCTCAAATCAACCAAAGCCGGGCGAAGAGTTAAAGGTGCGAGTTCGTTACACAACTACAACCTTCGATCAGATCATCTTTAGCTAAGAATCTTTAGAGATATGAGCGAGCCATCGGTCTTGAAATCTTCAGCCATTATGGCTGTTGGCACTATCTTCTCGCGCATTACTGGATTGGCCCGAAATCTACTTTTAGTCGCTGCCCTTGGCACCGCAATCGTGGGTGACACTTTTCAAGTCGCCAACACCATTCCAACTGTTTTATACATTTTGGTCGCAGGTGGCGCGCTAAATGCGGTCTTTGTTCCACAAATTGTTAGAGAGATGAAGAAGCCAGATGGTGGTCATTCCTTCGTTTCGCAACTTGCCACCGCAACATTTACGATCCTGGCCATTGCAACCGCTATCGGTGTTCTTGCCGCTCCACTTGTAGTTCGACTCTACGCTGCCAAATTTGGTGGCAGCGGCCTAGAGAATGAATTTGAATTAACAGTTCTCTTTACTCGTTACTGTCTGCCGCAAATTCTTTTCTTAGGTCTGTTCACGCTCTTTGGTCAGATTGCTAATGCCCGTGGAAGTTTTGGGCCAATGATGTGGGCACCAATTCTTAATAACGTAGTTGTAATCTGTGTTCTGATTACTTTCATCGCGATAGCTCCAGATGCCCAAAATGGTGTTATCAGCACATCTGCTAAAGCCCTCTTAGGGCTTGGTACAACTCTTGGCGCATTTGTGCAGGCAGCAATCCTGATTCCAGTAATCGTAAAATCTGGCGTTCGGCTTCGTCCGAACTTTCACTGGTCTTCACTTGGTAAATCAGCCCATCTGGCGAAATGGACAATGATTTTTGTTCTGATAAATCAAGTTGGTTTTATGGTGATTGTAAATCTAGCAACGGCTGCTTCAGTTCGCGCTAAAGAGTCAGGCATTGATGTGGGAGTTGGCTTCACGCCATATCAAAATGCTCACTTTATTTTCCTATTGCCGCATTCGATCATCGCCGTCTCGTTAGTTACAGCGCTTCTGCCCCGAATCTCTAGACTGGCAGCAGAGGCCCAAATCTCAGATGTTCGAAATGAGATCCAGCAGACGCTTTTGAATCTCTATTCGCTAATAATTCCAGCTGCTTTTGCGATGCTATTTCTTGGCCAGCCAATCGCTCACTTGATCTTTGCTGGCTCAAGCAGTGCAGATGCTGGTCAGATTGGCATGATCTTGTCGGGCTTTGCACTGGGCTTAATCCCATTTTGTAGTTCATATGTGATGCTTCGCGGTTTCTATGCCTTTGAAGATACCAAGACTCCAGCGGCGATCACGCTATTAATGAACATAGTGACCATCTTGTGCGCAGGTATTAGCTACTTAGTTCTGCCGATTCGCTTGATTACGGTGGGTATCGCGGTTTCATTTGGTATCGGATACTTGTCTAGTTCGCTCCTAGCACGACATCTCCTGACCAAGCAGATTGGGAGCATGACGATAAAAAGAGAACTCATTTCGATCATATTTATTTCTGCTGTTGCATTTGCGCCGTGCTTATTGATTTCGGATATTTTGGAAAATCTCCTAAATTCAGGGGAGCCAAATGCAATTACCTCACTGTTGACTTTAGTTATCGCCGGAGCAATCGCACTGCCGATATATGCCGGGCTTGGGTACCGACTAAAAGTGAGTTCAATTATCTTTGCCGCAAATTCTCTAAAGAAGCGGTTTGCAAAGCGCTAAGGGATTTCAAGCTTGTGAGGTACATTTTTCTTAGTTCTCAGCCATAATTGCGCTGTGAGCATTACTTCTACCGTGTCAATGACCAAAAATTCTAATCCTGCCCTGGTGCTGGTCCATGGTTTAGGTTCGGCCGGAACGATCTGGAAAAGCTTGATCCCTGACTTAGAAAGAGACTTCACTGTTTACTCCATTGATCTACCCGGACATGGTCAGGCAACTTTAGATAATTATGAAAAATATGACCCGCGTTCACTCGGAGAAATGATTCTGGGCTATATGCAAGAAGCGCACAACGTGAGCAAGATGCATGTGGCTGGCAATTCATTAGGTGGTTGGATCTCGCTAGAAATGGCAGCCCTTGGACCAGCACAGGTCGAAAGTGTTACCGCCTTAGCGCCAGCTGGCTTATGGCTCGAAGCTCCCACAATGAAGATTCCACCGAGTATTGATTCGAGAATTTTGGCAAAGATTTCGCAATTCTTTATGCCGATTGCATTTCGACTACCACCGTTAAAAGCGTTGGGTTATCGTAAAATTACTCACTTGTGGCGTGAGCTCAGTTACGAATCCTGCAGAGACTCAGTGATTGCGATGGCTCGCTCTAAGGGTTACCAACCTTTGTGGCAAGGAATCAGGGGGCGAAAATTTGATTCGGCCGTCAACCTTGAGGTAAAGATTTCCGTAGTCTTTGGTGACTCTGATTTAACTCTGCCAGAGGCTTTGGCCCAGGAAAAGTCATTTCTACCTAGGCATGCAAAATGGATTCGGGTCCCAAATTGTGCTCATGTGATTATGTGGAACCACCGCGAAACCACAATAAAACTAATTAAAGAAACAGCCGGGGTATAGATTGCAGATGCAAGTGATTCGCATTTTTACATTGTGATTTCATTACCCTATATTTCTGCCTAGTTCATTTATATTTAGATAAATGTATAGAGCGGAAGGTAGTCACGATGTACTTCACTAAACGTCGCGTAATTGACTACTGCCGCATCACTAGCTGCTGATCTTCTTAATTTTTTAGCACGTCAATATTCTTCTGTAAAAAAACTCTCAATTAAAAACTCTAAATACAAAACTAACAAAGGAAAATAATGTCTATTTCAAAGAAATTAATCGCAGGAGCAGTTATTTCTGGCCTCCTAGCTACGACAGGTGTATTGCCTGCTGAAGCCCGTCCAAAGAACCTAGCTCGCGCAGTTGCTCAACCTGATTGGCTAGAGCAGAACATCGATAACCCAAAGGTGCGCATTATTGAAGTTAGCACTGAGCCAGGTATCTACGAGCGTGGTCACATTAAGAATTCAATTAAGTTCGTTTGGCACACAGATCTAGTGGACACAGTAAATCGCGACATCATCAGCCAAGCTAAGTTCACCGCCCTTGTCCAAAAGGCTGGCATCGATGAGGACACCACAGTTGTTCTCTACGGTGATAAGAACAACTGGTTTGCCGCCTGGGGCGCCTGGATCTTCAATATCTACGGTCAAAAAGATGTTCGAGTACTAGATGGTGGCCGCGTTAAGTGGGAAAAGGATGGCCGTGCACTAACAACTGCCGTACCAACATTTAAGGCTGGCAACTTCGTAGCAAAAGCTGCCGATAAGAATCTTCGCGCTAGCTTAACTAGAGATGTATTGCCAGTTGCTAAGAAAGAGCGCAAAGCAACGTTGATCGATATCCGCTCTGCAGATGAATACAGCGGAAAGATCTTCGCACCAGCTGGATTCCAGGAATTAGCAGTTCGCGCTGGTCATATTCCAGGAGCAATAAATGTTCCTTGGGGTTTGAACGTGAACTCAGATGGCACATTTAAAACTGTGGCAGAACTCAAGAAGCTCTATGCGGATAAAGGTGTAACTGGCGCTGACCAGATAATTACTTACTGCCGAATCGGTGAGCGTTCATCACTTACTTGGTTCGTACTAAGTGAGATTCTTGGATTCAGTCGAGTTAAGAACTACGACGGATCATGGACTGAATATGGAAATTCAGTGGGTGCACCAATTAGTAATCCTGCCGGCACAATCTGGGGAGCACTGTAATTTCTACCCTAAACCTAAAGAGCAGCAGCCCCGATAATCACGGGGCTGCTGATTCTTTATGGACTAAACAAGAGAAAATCCGCACCGGCATCTCGTTCTTAGTTATTGCTGCCCTTCTAGCTACAGCTTTTATTCTCTCTTCAAATCTTGAGAATTCGACTGCGCCAATTTCTCTTCTTATTGGCATGAGTTTGGGTCTTTTGCTCGAGCGTGGTCGCTTCTGTTTCTTCTGTATTTTTAGAGATGGAATCGAAGATAAGAACACAACCCCTTTTCTCTCAGTATTAGTAGCTATTGCAGTTGGCTCAATTGGTTACACCATCATTTTCGGACAATTCTTACCTGACACCAGTACCGATCGCTTGCCACCGGTTGCACATATCGGGCCAGTTAGTTGGGTACTTGCCGTATCTGCTTTTACATTTGGAATTGGTATGGCTTTATCTGGGGCCTGCATTAGCGGACATCTCTATCGCCTTGGACAGGGTTACTTACGTGCTATTCCAGCACTAATCGGCACGCTAATTGGTTTCGTTCTAGCTTTTCTCACCTGGAATTGGCTCTACCTAAATGCAATTTCAGATGCCCCAACAGTCTGGCTGCCTCATTACGTTGGATATTCCGGTGCACTTTTGATCACACTTGGCGCACTTCTTCTATTGGCGCTCTTTGCGATTAAAAAAGGCTCAAATTCTGAACCGATTAGAAGTGTTCCGAGTGCTTCTCTCTCATTTAGTTCAACGTTTAAGAACTTAATTACCCAGCGCTGGAGCCCTATTTCAACCGGTGCGATCGTAGGTTTAGTCGGAACTTTTGCCTATTTACGCGTTGAACCTCTTGGCGTTACTCGCCAGCTCAGCACAACAGCTCGCACCTTTATGGATGACAACCAAATAGGCGCCGATACTTTATTTGGCTTAGACAAAGTGGCTGGCTGCATTGCAGTACTTTCTGAAACCATCACAAATAATGGTTGGCTAGTTATCGGCATCGTGGGCACATCATTTGCCGCAGCTCTAGCCGGTGGCAGATTTAAGTTTTCGAAACTAACCGTAACGAATAGTTCTACCGCACTTCTTGGTGGTGTACTTCTTGGGTGGGGTTCAATGACTTCACTTGGTTGCACTATTGGCGTTCTGCTATCTGGCACCCAAGCATTTGCGTTATCTGGCTGGGTTTTCTTTGCCTTTGTATTTCTCGGTAGCTATGTTGGAATAAAGTTAAAGTTCCACACAACTGGTTGAATTAAACTTTATTACTCCGAGTAACGATGTTTTAGGTCATACTTTCACCACGACGGATTGGTAGTAAACGGGACTTGGTTAATCACCAAGTCTCTTTTGCTTTTTACTTAGTTTCATAAATTCTGTGTGATACTTAGGCAGCAATTCGGGTTTGGTAGTAACTGGGACTTGGTTATTCACCAAGTCTCTTTTGCTTTTTGTATAATTCTTAATTTGTGTGCCATACTTTCACCACGACGGTTTGGTAGTAATCGGGACTTGGTTATTCACCAAGTCCCTTTTGCTTTTCCACAACTCTTTTTCGTTCACAGGATTTTCTCCTAACAAATTTAGCTTGCTGATTACTCCGTAACTTCGCTCTCGTGTTGGGGGCGTGTTGTAATTGGCAGCCTGTTGGTTTACCAAACCGTCGGAACGGGTTCGAACCCCGTCGTCTCCACCACAGTCTTAGTTAGCGCAATTCGATCTATTGGTAGTGATCACGGGAAATGCGTTAGCTGTGCATGGGAGAGCCTCGAGAAATCGAGGCTCTTTCCTTTTTTACATGGACAAATGATCGGCTCATTGAAAGAATCCGTCTATGACCTTTAGATCTCCTATCTTCGAACTCAGCCACACCTATATTGATGACGCTGCCGCCCTTAGCCCAATGAGTTGCACTCACCTGGGCAATGGACTTAATCAAGACAAGCTTGATGATTTCTCACTTGCTGGCGCTGCAAAATCTGCTGATCTAACTAAGACAACGTTGGCAAAGCTTGTTGCTCTAACACCAATCGATGAGATCGATCGAATTGCTCAGACTGTTATGAAAGAGCGCCTCGAATCAGGTCTTGCCCTATATGAGAGCCAAGAATCATTCGTGCTCTGGAACGTGCTGACCTCACCACCTTCTAACGTTCGCTCTATTTTTGAATTGATGCCAAAGGCAACTGATCAAGATTTCGACAATATTGCTAAGCGTTTAGCTGCAGTTGATGGTGCATACAAGTCTTGGACTGGCGCAATCATGGAAGTTGCTAAGAGCGGCAAGACAACTGCGCAACGTCAGGTGCGTGGAGTTATCGAGCAACTCGAAAGCTATGCCAACGGTGGCTTTAGTGCGATGTGTAAGAACTTTGATGCAGATGGCAAATATCCAGCGATGCATGCCAATGCAAAGTTGGCCGAAAAAGCCGCAGCTGAAACCGCAAGCTTCTTAAAGAGCCAATACCTTCCGATTGCAACCCCAAATGACGCAGTTGGCGCAGATCGCTACGCAGTTTGGGCACGTTACTTCACAGGTGCAAAGTTAGATCTACGTGCCACATATGAATGGGGTATGGCAGATCTCAAAGCGATCAACGAACGCATGTGGGAGATTGTCGAACAAATTAAGCCTGGCGCTAAAACTCTTCGCGAGGTTGCCGATCACTTAGATAATGATCCAAAGTATGTAATCAAGGGCGCAGCAAATGTCGTTAAGTACCTGCAAGATTTCACTGATGCCGCAATGGTGCGCATAGATGGCGAGTACTTTGATATTGATGATCGTATCAAAATCTGCGAAGCCCGCTTAGCCCCTGAAGGCAGTGCTTCTGCCCCTTATTACAACCCCCCATCTGAAGACTTATCTCGCCCAGGCACAACCTGGATTCCAATGTTGGGCAAAGACGAAGTCAGTAGCTGGCACTTAGTTTCGACTTGGTATCACGAGGCAGTTCCTGGTCATCATTTGCAGTGCGCAACGGTTGCAATTGAAAAGGATCGCCTCTCACGTTTTCAGATAAATGCAGCGTGGATTAGTGGTTATGGCGAAGGTTGGGCGCTCTATGCCGAACGCTTTATGAATGAACTTGGCGCCTTTGATGAACCAGGTATCGAAATGGGCTATTTATCAGCTCAAGCTTTGCGCGCAGCTCGCATTGTTGTAGATATCGGAATGCACCTTGGTTACACCGATTTCGATGGCAATGTTTGGAACGCTGAATCTTCACGCAAACTTCTAAACGAACAAGCGTTACTTGATGAAGATCATTCACGTAGCGAAACTGATCGCTACTTAGGTTGGCCGGGCCAAGCTATTTCCTACAAGGTAGGCGAGCGCGTCTGGATGAAAGCACGCGAAGATGCCAAGGCACGATTAGGTGACTCTTTCTCACTGAAGAAGTTCCACACCTATGCGTTAAAGATCGGCCCAATGGGTCTTGATCCATTTGCCGTAGAGCTTGCTAATTGGGATGGAAAGTAACTGACTGAACTTCTTTCAGAAGTTATTACTCTGCGTAACAACGTTTTAGGTAATACTTATTCAGAACTTCGGGTTTGGTAGTAATCGGGACTTGGTTAATCACCAAGTCCCTTTTGCTTTCTTTTTTGTTTCATAGATTATGTGCGATACTTCAACCACGATGGATTGGTAGTAATCGGGACTTGGTTAATCACCAAGTCCCTTTTGCTTTTTACTAATTGCTTCGGTGGGCTCTTTCATAAGAAATAGGGTCAAGAGCATCTAGGTTAATTACATCCATTTTGTTCACTGCCAGAATGTCGGCGATCTGTGCGCGATGTTCAATGCCGTGATTAACGGTTTGCGCAACAATCGTTGTATTTAGAAATGAGACCGTCTTTTCGTAGCGAACAAAGGTCAGCAGCTCTTCTGGTTTATCTATCCAATTCAGAAATGCCTCATCATTTTTAAGCGATTGAGCTGCAAGTGCTTTCATTCCTTCGGAAGTAAATGGAAATGGGGTTTCGGCAGGTGCATCTTCTTTCTTTAATCGAGCAAGTAGGCGAGATTGACCCATCACGATGTGATTAGCGATGGCACCAACCGTCCACTCTGGATTCCAGGCTGAAAATGAAAGTGCTTCCTCTGGAAGTTCACTGAGTTGGCTAAACACAGAATGGTTGGCCCAAGCCATGTGCCTATAAAGTCTTAATAATGCAGGATCGGTCATGCCTTAAATCTTAGTTCTCAAGATTGTTTCGATTCAAGAGAATTCCATTTCCCCCGCTAAATCTCATATTTTGAAGGGAAAAAGGCTATAAATTGCACTTCTGCTGAACTCCTTTAGGATCCTTATATAACGTTCAAAGTATTGAAAGGTCATCTCATGTCTGATTCCGGAAAATGTCCAGTACCGCACGGCGCAAATACCACGGCCGATTCTGCTAACGAATACTGGTGGCCAAAGAGCCTTAACTTGGAAATCTTGCATCAACATGACACCAAGACCAATCCACTTGGCGCAGACTTTGATTACTTAGAAGAGCTCAAGAAGTTAGATATTGCAGCCCTTAAGAAAGATATGCATGCGTTGATGACAGATAGTCAGAGCTGGTGGCCAGCTGACTGGGGTCACTACGGCGGTTTAATGATTCGTCTTTCATGGCACGCAGCCGGTACCTATCGCGTGGCCGATGGTCGCGGCGGTGCTGGTTCCGGCAGCAATCGTTTTGCACCACTTAACTCTTGGCCAGATAACGCGAACTTAGATAAGGCACGTCGACTACTTTGGCCAATTAAGAAAAAGTATGGCAACAAAGTTAGCTGGGCAGATTTATTAGTACTAGCTGGCACGATTGCATATGAATCCATGGGCCTTAAGACATTTGGTTTCGCATTTGGTCGTCCAGATATTTGGTATCCAGAGACCGATATTTATTGGGGTTCAGAGAGTGAATTTTTGGCACCAAGTGACGAACGCTATGAAGATGTTAAAGATGCATCGACATTGGCCAATCCACTTGCTGCAGTTCAGATGGGCTTGATCTATGTTAACCCTGAAGGTATTAATGGAAAATCTGATCCACTATTAACTGCTGCCCACATTCGCGAGACTTTTGCCCGTATGGCCATGAATGATGAAGAAACTGTGGCACTTACTGCCGGCGGTCACACGGTTGGTAAAGCACATGGAAATGGTTCAGCTAAGAACCTAGGACCAGCGCCAGAGGCTGCTGAGCTAGAAGAAGCTGGCCTGGGCTGGATGAACCACACCACCCGTGGCATTGGTCGTGACACTGTAACCAGCGGAATTGAAGGGGCTTGGACCACAAATCCAACTAAATGGGATGGTGGATATTTCGAGCTGCTCTTTAAGTATGACTGGGAGTTAAAGAAGTCTCCGGCCGGTGCCACACAATGGGAACCAATTAACATTGATGAAGCAGATAAGCCAGTAGATGTTGAAGATCCATCAATTAAATACAACCCAATGATGACTGATGCCGATATGGCCATGAAGATGGATCCGGCTTATCGAGTGATTTCAGAGCGTTTCCAAAAAGATCAAGCAGCATTCGATGATGCATTTGGTCGCGCTTGGTTTAAATTAACTCACCGCGATATGGGACCAAAGGTTCGTTACATCGGACCTGATGTTCCGGCCGAAGATTTAATTTGGCAAGATCCAGTTCCGGCTGGCAATACCAAATACAACGTGGCTGAAGTAAAGCAAGCGATTGCCGCATCTGGTCTATCAGTTTCAGATTTAGTGACAACTGCTTGGGATAGCGCTCGCACATATCGTGGCTCTGATAAGCGCGGCGGAGCTAATGGTGCTCGTATTCGGTTAGCACCTCAGAAAGATTGGGAAGGTAATGAGCCAGCACGTTTAGCTCGCGTGCTTTCAGTTCTCGAACCAATCGCCGCAAAGAGTGCTGCATCAATTGCCGATGTAATTGTTTTAGCTGGTGGTGTTGGTGTTGAACTGGCTGCAAAGGCTGCCGGGCACAATATCGAAGTTGCCTTCACGCCTGGTCGTGGTGATGCAACTGCTGCACAAACTGATGCTGATTCATTCGCACCTCTTGAGCCAATTCACGATGGTTTCCGTAACTGGCAAGCCAAAGATTACGTAGTTACACCTGAAGAACTACTTCTTGATCGCGCACAGTTGATGGGGCTAACAGCGCCTGAAATGACAGTGCTTTTGGGTGGAATGCGCGTGCTGGGCACAAACTTCGGCGACACCAAACATGGCCTGTTCACTGATCAGGTAGGTGCTCTAACCCCTGATTTCTTTGTGAATTTGACCGATATGGCCTATGTCTGGGAGCCAGCGGGCGTGAATCTTTACAATATTCGCAACCGCGCAACCGGTGAAGTTAAATTCACCGCAACCCGGGCAGATTTAGTTTTCGGATCTAATTCAGTACTTCGTGCTTATGCTGAGCTATATGCCCAAGATGACAACAAAGCCAAGTTCGTTAATGACTTTGTTGCCGCTTGGATTAAAGTGATGAACGCTGATCGCTTCGATATTTAACTAAGGTTGTGGCAGAGATTGTCTAAAGTTATCAGTATCGCGCCAACGAACATGAACCTTGGACTCGTAATAACTCACAGTTCCAGAGTTTAGAGTAGATCCCTCGATAAGATGGGCTTCTAATTCACGTTAACCAAGGAGCTGTCTTGTTCGAAGCGATTTTCTTAGGTGCTCTGCAAGGGTTAACTGAATTTCTGCCGATCTCATCTAGTGCGCATATTCGAATTGCTGGAGTGTTCTTTGGAACGGCCGAAGATCCAGGGGCCCGCTTTACTGCAATCACCCAAATCGGCACCGAGCTGGCTGTTCTAATTTTCTTTCGCAATGATATTAAGCAGATTAGTTCGGCTTGGTTTCGGCAGATAACAAAACGTCCAGCATTGACGGCAAGTGAAAAATCAGAAGCCCGCATGGGCTGGTTAATAATTGTAGGTAGCTTGCCAATCGCGGTATTGGGTTACACGGGCAGAGATGTAATCAGCAATGATTTTCGTTCACTTTGGTTAATTGCCAGCACCCTGATTATCTTCGGTGTGATTCTGGGTATCGCGGATAAGTATGGAAATAGCCAGCGCGATCTATCTAATTTAAATGTTCGAGATGGCTTGCTATATGGATTTGCGCAATCACTCGCACTTGTCCCAGGTGTTTCTAGATCTGGTGCGACAATTGCGATGGGTCGCTTTCTTGGCTATAGCCGACCAGCAGCTCTTCGATATTCATTCTTGTTAGCTCTACCAGCAGTATTTGGTAGTGGATTTTATGAACTTAAAGGTGCTATCGAACAAGGCGGCGATACTGGCACCTTCACAATTTTGGAAACCTTACTTGCAACCGGAATCGCATTCATAATCGGCTATGCCGTAATAGCTTGGTTACTCAAGTTTATTGCCACCAGGAGCTTTGCACCATTTATTATTTATCGAATTGGGCTTGGCTCGCTTCTATTAGTATTACTTGCAACTGGGGTAATTAACTAACTACTTAGCTAGTCAAGTTAGTCGCGGTTGATTGGCAGGCTAATCTCAATCTCAAGGCCACCAAATTGACTTTTACGAAGTTCAATCGAACCGTTGGCATTTTCAATTATTCGTTTCATAATTGTCATACCTAACCCGCTACCACCTGATTCACGTGAGCGCGAACGGTCAAACCTCTGGAAATATTGAATTCCAGACTTGTAAATCTCTTCAGGCAATCCAGGCCCAGCATCAGAAATAGTTAAGACTGCCTTATTGCCAGCGGTGGCCAAGAGAATTAGCACTTGCGAATCCTCGGGAGTATGCCGGCGAAGATTGGCAAATATGTTGGCCAGCATTTGTTGTGCATAATTATGAGAGATATTAACCAGTATTCCTGGCTCTATTTTTGTCTCAATTGGGCGCTCGGGCTGCAGGGTTTTCAAATCATTGCTCAAATGCGCAACTTCACGAGAGAAATTAATGATTTCAGGTGCAATCGGAGTTTGATCTTCTAGTTCGGCGATCAAGAGTAAGTCGTTGATTAAAGATTGCATTCGCTCGATTTCATGTCCGACGCGTGCGTAATATTCGGCAGTTTTTGTCACATCAGGTATTTGGTTTTTGCTCAAAAGTTCGACATAACCTTTAATTACGGTTAACGGTGTGCGCAGTTCATGTGAGGCATCCCCAAGAAACTCACGCATACTGTCTTGATTCTTCTGGAGCGAGTTAACAACTTCATTTAACTCGTTATCACGGCGGAATAGGTAATTTGAAACTGCGATTCCTAGTAAAACCATAGATAGGGTAAAGAGGAATAAGTAGCGAATGTTCTGACTTTTAGCAGTCTTAATATCAGCAAGTGAAACTGAGAGAACCAAGAACTCATCATCTGGTAACTGCAGGCCTCTAATGCGGTTCATTCCATCAGTCTTTAGAGTTTTGCCTTCAGAAAGCGCTGCTAACAAATCTTGATCATTAGGAACGCCCTGCAAATCGCCAGAACTTTGATTAAGTGCTGTTATTTCCCGCGCTGCAGATATGTATGAAACCGTAAATTTCAGGTCACTTTGATCTTCCAAAAGCAAGGCAAGAGAAAGTGGATCATCCTGGGTATCAACTAATTGATTTACAGCTGACGAAAGAATTGAATCAACTCGGCCAACTTCATTACTTTCGGTGATACTGATTGCAAAAAGACCAATTGCAGCTGATATTAAAATGATGATGGCTGAAACAAGAGCAGTAAGGCGGGTCTGCAATTTCATTAATCAGCGACTATCTGAAAACCGATGCCGCGAACTGTTTTAATTCCATCAAAGCCATCTATATGTAGTTTTTTACGTAAGTAAGAAATATAGGTATCGACCACTGTAGAGCTACTTTTAAAATCTATCTCCCAAACTTCAGAGAGCAGAGTTTCTTTGGTGACCACATTTCCGCGATTTAGAATTAATTGCTCGAGCAACTTGAACTCTGTGGGGGATAGATCGATTGCCTGATCATTTAATTTAACAGAATACTTTGAAAAATCCATTGAAATTGGGCCGCAGGTAAGCACTTTGACTTCGACAGATTCACCTTTGCTGCGTCGCATAATTGCTTTCACACGCAGTACCAACTCTTCGATACTAAAAGGTTTAGTTAAGTAATCATCGGCGCCAATTCGTAAACCTTGATTAATATCAGCCTTGTCCGCACGTGCACTGAGCATCAGAACCGGAACTGACATTCCTTCAGTGCGTAACTTTTCCAGCAAAGCTAAGCCATCTAGTTTTGGCATATTGATATCAAGGATTAGCAGATCAAATCTCTCGCGGCGCAGGAACGAGAGCGCCTCGAGCCCATCGGCAGCCTGCACGGCAGTGATCTCAGAGATACTCAGCGCTTCGCTAATTAGCTCTCGGACACCAGGCTCGTCATCTATAACTAATACTTTTGGCCGCTCAGACATGTCGATAAGGCTAGGCCGTAGAGCGCTCATTGGGTATAGCAGGCAGGCTAGTTAGACCAATTCATTCGTGAAATCATTAAGATTCACACGGATTTCACAAACTTATCCCGCATCCTTATCTCATCCTCGGGATGGGCTATCGAAAGGTCGAAGATGAAAAAGCGCCTCGCAGTAATCGCACTAGTTGCCAGTTCGCTGGTTGCTTCGACAAATAGTGCATTAGCCGATGCTCAGAGCGACTATGAATTAGCGTTTGCGCAGTATAAAACTGCAGTAGCAAATTGGAACGTTGCATTAAAAGCTGAGCAAGATAACTTCAAAACTGCGATGCAAAATTGGAACACAGCTATTAAGGCGGCAGAACAAGCACGTAAGGATATTGCTGCTAAATTCAAAAGTGATGCTGATGCAATCAAAGTGCGCACTATCGCTGCTGTAACTGCTGCAGCCACTGCCAAAGACAAGAAAGCTGCTAGCGCTGCTGGAAAAATTGAAATGGATTCAGCTATTGCATTACGCAATTCTGCATTGGAAGCTGTTGTTAAACCAGGTATGAAACCAGCTAAGCCAAAACCAGTACCTGCGCCAACGCCACCGGCAAAACCAGCTCAACCTACAAAACCGGTTAAGCCAAGCAAAAAGCCAGCAGCAACAAAATCTCCATCTGCTTAATAAATTACCCTGCAGGTTATTTCTATTTCAACAAAAGTTAACCAATTAGTGATGAATCACGCTTCTTAGATAAGTCATGCTCGCAGCCACTGGAGCGATCTTTAGCTGCACAGGTTTCGCAGAGCAAAACCAACTTATGGCAAGCAATATTTGAACAGTTTACGTAAATCTTGGTTGGTACAGAGCAGGCTTCGCATTCGCCAATAGTTTTTGCCTTTGATGAAAAATCGATTGCCATGCGGTCATCAAATACATAGAGCGAGCCATCCCAAAGGCCGTCATCACCAAACTTATTTCCGTATCGAACGATTCCGCCCTTTACTTGATATACCTCTTCAAAGCCACGTGTTTTCATGACAGCGGAGATCACTTCGCAACGAATGCCACCAGTGCAGTATGCAACGATTGGTTTATCTTTCAAATGATCGTATTTACCACTTTCAATTTCGGCCACAAAGTCCCGTGAGGATTCAACATCAGGAACAATCGCATTTCTAAACTTACCAATTTTGGATTCTAAAGTGTTGCGAACATCAAAGAAAACGACCTCATCGCCACGTTCTGCTACTAATTCATGAACTTGCTCAGGGCGTAAATGAGTACCGGTACCAACTACACCATTTTCAGTGACTTGAATTTCATCCGGATTACCAAATGCCACCAGCTCTTTACGAACCTTTACTGACAATTTTGGAAATTCGGTGCCGTCTCCTGCAGACCATTTGAAATCGACTTTGCGAAAACCGTCATACTTCTTAGTCTGCTTTACATAGGTGCGAAGCGCTTCAATCTCGCCACCTAAAGTGCCATTAATGCCGTGCTTAGAAATAATAATTCGACCTTTTAATCCAAGTGATTCACATAGGGCGCGCTGCCACAATTTAACTGCAGCGGTGTCAGAGATAGGTGTGAAGCAGTAGTACAGAATTACCTTGTGCATCACCATGGCCCTATTCTAACGCGACTACTTTCTCATTCGGAAATCAGTAGATCAAGCGCCCAAGGCTGAGCATCGGCAGGCGGGTGGAGTTCGCACTCAAATAACTCCGCAGCCATGCGCTGCACATCTGCCGGCGTGACTGGGTCAGTGGGTTGTGTAAGCAAGTGCCTAGTTAGTTCGCCACGATATTTCTTAGACATATGCGTAATTACTTTTCGCTTGCCCTCGGCAACTTGAAATATTCTTACCTCAACTGTATTTGCCGGACTTATTGGCCAAACACCTTTATATGTTGAAGAGCGACAGTCAATGATTAATTCATCTGAATACTTTGCTGCTACGTGGGCAATCGGATCACGCCATAACTTATTATCAATCTTTTCTTTATAGCTAAATATCTGATCTAGCGGCTTAACTAAGCCAAAGAACGCCGAAACAATTAGCACTTTAGAATTGGCTCGTTTTTGTTCGGCAGCTGAAAGAGTTTTCCAGTTTAACCCTTGATAGAGAACGCCATCATAAATTTCGATGGCCGGCGAAGTTTGCGACACGACGTGGTTGGCTGTGGCTTGAATTCGAGTATCAGATAACTCGGATGCAAAAACCAGTGAACTTAAATCGAATTTTTCTGAGCCAGTTGCTGATTTCTTCTTCTCACTAGGAGGCAAGAGGATTAGCATTAGGCGATGTTAATAGAGAGGCAAAGATAATGATGGCTGAAGGCGACAAAGTTCGAGCTGAGATTTTTGAAACCGGTAACCCTAAAATCAAGGCGGCTCGCATTGTTATTGATGCTCCAGCTGCCAAAATTTTTGATCTATTAGCAAGCCCCAGCCGCCATAAAGAAATTGATGGTTCAGGCACCATTCAAAATAACATCAGCGGGCCAGAGCGTTTATCACTTGGTGCAAAATTTGGCATGGCTATGCATCTTGGAATTGACTACCGAATTATGAATACCGTTGTTGAGTTTGAAGAGAATAAGTTAATTGCTTGGCGCCATGCAGGCCGCTGGCGTTGGCGCTATGAGATTCGCGAGATCAGCCCAAATCAATGCGAAGTCACCGAATCATTTGATGGCCGTAAATCCATTTCACAGAGCTGGCTCAAGTTTCGAAAGGCTTATCCCTGGACGCAATTAGTCGTTGCTAAGACTTTAGTGCGCTTAAAAGAGGTGCTGGAAGCCCATTAAGGATTATGGGAAGATAGCTACATGAATATGGCCAATGAATCATTAGGTGCCGTAATGGCCTCAGAGATCGCAGAGACTCCAACGGTATTTCGTCGCATCTTGAGCAATCTTGATGCTCTTGAGCCAATCAAAGATATTTTAAGTACCAACAAAATCTCATCAGTTTTAATCTTGGCCCGTGGCACCTCAGATAATGCCGCTCACTTCTTGAAGTACCTAGTTGAAACCAAACTTGGCCTGCCCTGCGGATTAACTTCGCCATCTTCAGTAACAATTTATAATGCCAAGCTCCACTATGAAGGTGTCTTAGTTGTTGCACTAAGCCAAAGTGGTCAATCACCAGATTTAGTAGCTTTTGCAAAGTCTGCTAAAAGCGCAGGTGCTAAATTAATTTCATTAACTAATGATGCTAATTCGCCACTGGCAAAAGCAGCCGATCATCACTTAGATCTACAAGCCGGAGCTGAATTAGCAGTTGCTGCGACAAAGAGTTACTCGGCTCAACTACTAACCTCATATTTACTGGTTGCAACTTGGGCAAAGCTGCCGATTAATGGTGAAACACTAATTGCCGAAGCTGAAAAATTAGTTAATAACGCAGCCCTAGTTAGCCAAGCAGTAGAAGCTTGTAGCCGTGAAAATGAAACTGTGGTTCTTGGCCGTGGCTTTGCATATCCAAATGCTCGTGAAGCCGCGCTTAAGATTCAAGAGACCTGCAAAGTTTCAGTGCAAGGACTTTCCACAGCTGATTATCTGCATGGTCCAATTTCTGCGCTAACCCCACAAACCCAAGTGTTTATCTTGGCGCCAGCACATTTGCCACTTAACTCAATCTCTGAGGCAACCACGCGCATTCGTGCGATAACTGGACGTATTTTCTGGGTGGGCAATGGTGGCTCACCTGAGGCAGGTGACATAGTCATCGCAGGCTCTGATTGCCGTGATGAAATGGAATCAACCATTGTCGATGCCATCTCACTTCAAAGATTCTCACTCGAATTTGCTAAGAAGTCTGGTTTTGATCCAGATGCACCGGTTGGCCTCTCTAAAGTTACGTTAACTAACTAATACTTGCGGGGCTGCAGTTAGATGAATCGCGATTATTTAGTAATCGTTCCCACCTATAACGAGATAACCAGTATTGGCGTTTTATTGCCACAATTGTTCGAATTAAATTTTGATATCTTAATTATCGACGATGGTTCACCTGATGGCACGGCCGATGCTTGTCGCGCACTTGGTTTGAAAAGTGGCCGCATAGTTGTAGTGGAACGAAAGAAAAAATTAGGTTTGGGTAGCGCGTATAAAGCTGGTTTCAAATATGGCGAGGACCGCGGCTATAAATATTTAATTGAAATGGATGCCGATGGTTCACACCAAGTGAGCGACTTGCTGTTACTAATGGCTGCCATGCAAGAGAAGCAACCAGATTTAGTAATTGGCTCTCGTTGGGTGGCTGGTGGCGCGGTTGAGAACTGGGCCAGGCGTCGACAATGGCTATCTCGATCTGCCAATGTTTATGCCAAGTTATTACTAGGTGGCAAAGTGAAAGACATGACTGCGGGCTTTCGTATTTATCGCACCGAAAAGTTGATTCAGATTGATTTGGAATCTGTAAAGAGTGAGGGTTACTGCTTTCAAATTGAGATGACAATGCGAATGGCTCAGTTAGGTGGCAATATTTTAGAAGTCCCCATCACCTTTGTAGAACGTAAATATGGAGTTAGTAAAATGTCGAAAAAGATTGTTTTTGAAGCTATTTATCGAGTCACTACGTGGGGTTTAAGCGCGAAATTCCGAAGAAAGCGCACTTCATAGCCACTTGTGATTGTCCGTGATAAGTTCAGCGCACTTGATCCAGGTGGCATTGCCGCCAAAAAACAAGTGGCGTTGCGTTTAGCGAAATCCGGTTTGATTCCGGTGCTGTCCCGCAACTGTAAAGATCGAAAGATCTAAGCCAGGTCGCCTGGCGTGACGCCGAAAGTGTTATCCAACCTCGGAGGAAGGTTGGGCCTTTATGCGGAACCTTTCGTTTAATTGCCCCCTTTCTCCCTCAAATCTCTTGAGGGAGTATTTTTATGTTTAAAAGGTTTACTCGACCGACTTCTCTTTTGGTCACAGCTTTATTACTTGCCCCGCTTGCACCAGTAAACGCGGCAAGTACAGATACAAAATATCCACTAACTATTTCATCTGGCGGATACTCAACAATTATTGCCAAGAAACCAGTTCGCATTATTTCGCTTTCACCAAGTGCGACTGAATCACTATTTGAAATCGGCGCTGGCAAACAAGTTTTGGCTGTTGACTCATATTCAAATTATCCCAAGTCAGCTCCGATTACTGAGCTGAGTGCATTTGAGCCAAATGTTGAAGCAATCGTTGCACTTAAGCCAGATCTGGTTGTCTTGTCAGTCGATGCCATGAAATCTTTGGTGGTCAAAGAAGCACTCGAGAAATTAAAGATCCCGGTATTGATGGAGAAAGCACCCGAGACCTTAGCCCAGGCATATAAAGAAATTGAAGTTCTTGGTGCAGTAACTGATCACACATCAGAGGCCAAGAAAGTAACTTTCAAAATGGCAGCGCTAATTAAATCAATTATCAACCGAACAAAAAAAACCGTCAAGATAACTTTCTTCCATGAGCTCGATAACACGCTTTATTCAGTTACCTCCGATACTTTCATCGGCAAGGTCTATAAGGACTTTGGCCTGATTAATATCGCAGATAAGGCTGCTGGGGCTGATTCTTATGGCTATCCGCAACTATCGGCTGAATATTTATTAAAGACTGATCCAGATGTTATTTT
>CAXNJS010000012.1:0-24483 GCA_964202795.1 Candidatus Planktophila sp. | reverse complement strand
AGTTAAACAGTAAAGCCCCTTTCGTATGAACAATATATGAAAGGGGCTTTACTATCTAAAGTTTTCAGTATAAGGAAAATGCGCTTATGGCCAAGACAATAAGAAATCCTGCTATCGCTAGAACTGAAATTGCAGTAGCTACATAACCGACGATTATTCCAGCAGTTGCAAAACCTCTATGTGAGGTATTTCCAGTCAACTTCAATTTTCCCAGTGCTATGTGGCCAATAATGGAGCCAATAAAAGAGAGTGTTCCAAGACTCATAAAAATACAAGAAATTGATATTGCTAATGATGCGATGGCTAAATCTTTACCTTTTTGCTCAAGTTCGGCATTTGCATCCATTTATATACTCCTGAGAATAATTAAAGCTCAAATGTGTCTTGTTCGAGTTTACTCATTGAATCCTATTAAGCAACGGTCGTCCAAGATGAAGGTCACTATGTTTCACGCGCAGATCAATTCAGCCTCCTATGGTTCGCTCTCTGGTCAACTGGCGCTTGGCGCAGTATTCGCAGCGGCAAGTAAAAAGCCGCCCCAATATCTGAGGCGGCCTCTACTTAATTACTTAATGAATTAAAAATTCATTACTTGATAAGTGCTGCTACATCTACTCCTGGTGGCAAGATCACTGCATCAATTGCATGGATCACGCCATTTGAAGCTGCAACATCTGCGGCAACAACTTTTGCACCGTTAACTGTTACGCCACCCATTGTTGAAAGTTTGATTGTTGAACCTTCTACAGTAGCAACATCGCCATCTGTCACATCAGCTGCCATTACCATGCCTGAAACAACGTGGTAGGTAAGAATCTGTGCAAGTAGTGCCTTATTCTCGGGCAATAGAAGTGCATCTAGAACGCCAGCTGGAAGTGCCGCGAATGCCTCATCTGTTGGTGCAAATACTGTAAATGGACCTGTTCCACTAAGAGTTTCTACTAAATCTGCTGCTGTAACTGCCGCAACTAGGGTTGTAAAGTTTCCGGCTCCACTTGCAACATCAACAATTGTGCCGACAGTTGTTTCTTCTGCAGCTGTATCCATAGTCTCTTCTGAATCACTTCCACATGCTGACAATGTAAGTGCGGCAATCAACGCCACAGCTACGACTGCTCCGCTACGCAAAACCTTCATACCTATCTCCTTCGGTTGGGTGAACTATCAGGCAAAAACCTATCTTTAGTCAAAAAGGTCAGCAACTCGAAATTAGCTATAAAATAACGAGAAAATTAGGTTCTCTCAGGAGGCAAGCACAGGCTGGGTGGCAAGTTCGCCTGTTGTTTCCAGATTCGACGCGCAAAGTTCAAAGTTCAGGCTTACGCTTCTCCTAGTTGCAAAGGCAACTCGAACGGGAGAGAGACCATGGACGAAAAAGGTTTATTAGAACTTTGGAACACAAAGCGCTCACAGGTTATCAATGCTCAAATCGCACCAACTCTGATGTTAGTCGGTGTTTTCGTTTTGGCAGCTTATGGAAAATTTGAGACTGCAACAGATGCCGCTAAATACTTAACAATAGGCGTGGCTGCTGCGACTGGAATTCTTGCCCTCATTTCTCAATATGCAACTATTCGCGAGGCTGAAGTTCTACTCGTAGATTTGAAGAAAATTGAAAAGCCATCTGCGCTATCAGCAAGAATTTCTGAGTCACGCAGTCTGCTATCCCTGTCTGCGATTGCAATGGTTGGTCTTGGTCTTGCCGTATTCGCACTTGTTGTTTGGGCAGTCCTCGGATAATTAAATGGAAAAGTTTCTTCTTATCGGTGTCTTCGCCATGATCATTGCCGCTTTGCTGGTTGCCTATGAGCGACCAGCAAAGAGCAAGAAGAAGATCACCGGTCGAGGCGGGGATTTTGAGTCCTGACCGTTAAAATTTCACGTAAATTACTAAGAATAGGAAGATGTCATGGGCGCTTGCCAGTGTGGTCACACCAGAGATGAAGAGAAGAACTGCGACGGAACACATAAAGTCGTAAAGGCTGTTAAAGAAGATATGGCTGAAAAGCTAGCAGCTAATGGCTTTCCTCACGCATCTGAATATGTAAAGAAGAACTAAAACCTTCTTCCCATGAAGCGCTTTCCATTCATCCGAGTGGGCTTGATCTTTGCCATCTCACCAATTCTTATTGCCTTCATTACATCCATCTTTCAAGGCGGCTCTATGTGGGATGAGGGCAGTGGCACTGGGGTATATCTCTGGTTCTTAATGATGACGCTGCCCGTTGGATTTGTTATCTTTGTGATTGGGTTAGTGATGCTGATTGTGCGTAAATCGCGGTAATTAAGTATTAACGGCGCAGCTAATTCGGTTAAGAGGTGATGCTCGCGAGTACACCTGCTTAAATGATGATCTTCGCGGTGCTGCACTCAAAGTTGATCCACGTCGCTTTGCTGACTGGACCACATTGTCAGGTACCGCTGCCCTAGGTCGCGCAAAGGTCAATCCAAATATTGGCGATAAGGATGGCGATGGCGATATCGACACTATCCATCTACGTGGCTCAAACTCAATGACTATGTATCGCAATGGATTAGCAATTTGGGATAGTGGCGATCTATTAGATCAGATTCAGACACTGGCCTTTGGTGTGGCAAATATCAATGGTGCACATTCTTACTCAAAGGATAAGAGCACGATGAACTATGTGGGTCAAGATCGCTCCGATGATAAGGGCGCAGAACCTGAAGGCGTTGCAGTTGGAATGGTCGGTGATCGTCGAATCGCAATCCTTGGTCTTGAGCGAATGACTGCGCTAGCTATCTTTGATATCACCCAACCACGAGTGCCAGTCTTTATTGAGTGGCTTCAGATGTTACCTACCAAGGCAACACCGGCCAAAGATGTTAAGTACTGGTCACCAGAAGGAATCGTCTTCGTTCCTGCTGATAAATCACCATCTGGTAAAGCACTAATCATCACCAGCTATGAGCTATCTGGTTCACTCTCAATTCATCAGATTGAGCCACGTAGCTAAACTCTTCACAAATTTAAAAGACCACCCCTGCGATATGCGGGGGTGGTCTTTTAAATTTAATCTTAAAGCGTGCTGAGCTTTTCTTTAACCGCCATCGCAGATGGATTAGTCATTGATGTTCCATCTGAGAAAACCAGAGTCGGCACCATCTGATTGCCATTATTAAGAGATTCAACCAGGGCTGCGCCTTGCGGTGATTGTTCAATATCTACCTCTTCAAAGGTGATCTCAAGCTCTGCCAGTTGTCCCTTAAGGCGCTTGCATGGGCCACACCAGGATGTTGAATAGAAAGTAAAGGTCATGTCCGCATTCTAGACTCAAAATAGTGATTAAGAACCATTAGCCTAATCACATGATCTTTAGAAAGGTCGGCCTCGGAGCGGTAATTATTTCGCTAGCGCTTTTACTGTCATCCTGCGTTGAGGTTAGAGGCGATTTAAGTGTTAGTTCGGCCGCCCGAATCAATGGCGAAATAACTTACACACTCAAGAAGTCATCAGCGGCCGGGGTGGGGCTAAATAGTTTGGCGGAGGTAAAAAGCGAAGCAAGTAGTAATCCAGAGGCCCAAATTGGTTTTTGCAAAGATGCACCTATTACTGAAGATTTATCAAACTATATTCTTAAGTGCGCACTGAAGGATGTTTTAACTGATTCAGGTGAGATAAGTGCCAGTGTTACAGGCGGGAATATTGTTTTTCGCTATAAAGCAAATCTAGATCCATCTTCTACGACAGGTGATCAAACTAATTTTGGTTCGGTATCTATAATAATCAGATTCCTTGACCCAGTGATTTCATATAAAGAAAATAAAGTTGGGTTAGTTAGAAAAATTGATGATCTCACTTATCAAATCTCTGGTTTCGCAAATGAACCCATGAATATTGAAATTACCGCAAATTGCTCATCTAGATGCGGTTCGACAAATGCCGTTCCAGCCCCAGTACCTTCGACAACGGCTAATTCAATTGATCAAGCAGCTGCTATTGATGCTGCCAATAAAGCTGCGGCAGATAAAGCTGCGGCAGATAAAGCTGCGGCAGATCTAAAGGCTAAGCAGGAAGCAGATGCAAAAGCTGCGGCAGATAAGGCAGCAGCAGACTTAAAAGCTCAGCAAGAAGCTGCCGAGAAAGCTGCTGCAGACTTAAAAGCTCAGCAAGAAGCAGATGCGAAAGCTGCAGCAGAGAAGGTGGCAACAGATCTAAAGGCTAAGCAAGAGGCAGATGCAAAAGCCGCGGCAGAGAAGGTCGCCGCGGACCTAAAGACGAAGCAAGAAGCAGATGCCAAAGCCGCTGCAGATCTAAAGGCTAAGCAAGAAGCAGATGCAAAAGTGGCGGCAGAGAAGGTCGCAGCAGATCTAAAGGCTAAGCAAGCAGCAGATGCCAAAGCCGCTGCAGATCTAAAGGCTAAGCAAGCCGCGGCTGCAAAGGCCGCAGCTGCAAAGGCCGCAGCTGCAAAGATTCTTGCCGATGCGAAAGCTAAAGCTGCCGCCGCTAAAAAAACAACAATTACTTGTGTTAATGGAAAACTCACAAAGAAGGTAACCGCGATTAAGCCAGTGTGCCCAAAAGGCTATAAGAAGAAGTGACCTGAAGTCATAGCGATCAGTAATCCTCTGCCAACGACAGCCCTTGCACCGATTTTTGCATTACTTGCAAGAATTATTTAGAAAGTTGAGCAATCGATAACAAAGCGGTATCTGACATCACTTGCAACAGTTCTGTCATAAGCCTTATTTATATAATCAGCACTTATTACCTCTACTTCGCTGACTATATTGTTAGCCCCACAGAAATCAAGCATCTCTTGTGTTTCAGGGATTCCTCCAATTAAAGAGCCTGAAACAGAGCGCCTGCCATCCAGCAGAGATCCTGCGCTAATGTTGAAGGGCTCGCTCGGAACGCCAATCACTATTAGAGAGCCATCTGTTGCAAGTGTTGATAAATAGGGCTCTAGGTCTAAATGGGCAGATACGGTATTTAAAATGAGATCAAAACGTTTTTGGTATTCAAGATGCCAATCTGCTTTTCCAGTGTTAATGAAATCAGTTGCGCCAAAAGCCCTTGCATCACTTTCTTTAGCATCAGAGTGGGATAAAACAGTTACTTTGGCACCAAGGGCTACGGCAAATTTAACGGCCATATGTCCCAAACCTCCGAGTCCAGCAACTGCAACGTTGCTTCCTGGACCGACTTTCCATTTCTTTAGCGGGGAGTAAGTAGTAATTCCAGCGCAGAGCAACGGAGCCATCGCTGCCATATCAAGATTTGCAGGAAGTTTATAAGCGTAACTCTCTGGAATTACGAAGTAATTTGAATAACCACCAAAGGCAATCTGCTCAGTATCTCTCTCATAGCCGTTGTAAGTGTCGGTATATCCAGCCAAACAATATTGCTGCAAACCATTTAGACAGTTCGCACATTTTCTACAGGAATCGATAAAAACTCCTACGCCAATGCGATCACCAGTTTTAAATCTTGATACGCCACTACCAACTGAAGTTACAGTACCAACGAACTCGTGCCCTGGAACCATAGGGAAAAGCGATTGTCCCCATTCTTCTCTTACCTGATGGATGTCAGTGTGGCAGATACCAGTAAAGTCAATGCGGAATCCAACATCTTCACTTCTTAGCTCTCGTCTTTCAAAGGCGTATGGTTCAAATTTACCCTTTGCCGACATAGCTGCGAAGGCTTTAGTTACAGTCATTATTTCCCCTTTAGTTATCTGGTTTGGTACGACGCGATTGACGTGGACATGAACTTAAATCTTAATCAGAACACGCCAAACTTTGCAATAAGGCAGGAGGGAAAGAATTGTTATTAGAAGGGCGATTACTGGAATGATGAAAGATTTACTGGCCCCATAGTTATCGATGATGTATCCAGAAATTGGACCTGGGAGTGCGTTTCCGATCTGCAGACCTGCGAGTATCCAGGCGAAAGTCTCCGTAATTTTTGCGGGAGAAACGGATTTTTCGACTATTGCATAACCAGAAATGAGTATTGGTGCGACACCGAGGCCACTTAAGAAAAGCACTATGCCAAGGACTAATATTGAATCTACGAAGAGAAGTGGAATTGTTAAGAAAAACATCGCAATTATCAAATAAATAAACTTCTGACCATTGGTTATTTTCAACTTTATTGCACCATTTATGATTGCGGCCACAGCACTACCAGCTGACCAAGTTGCTAAAAGTATGCCAGTAGAACCTTTAGCATCGAGTTGATCTGCAAACGCAATTGTGCTGAAAGTGGCGGACGCGAAGAATATTCCAAGAAAAATGTAGGGCACGAAAATCGCCTGAACGTAGGGAATCGCAAGAACTGCGGTCCGCTTCTCACTTTTAACAATTGGATGAGGTGGCGGTTCACTTCTTTTCTGCAAAAGGTAGAGTCCAGTCCCGACGCTCATAAAAGAAAATGCAAAATACATCCCAGCTTGTGGTGCAATTGAGATTGCTGCTGCAGATGCTACGAGGGGTCCAATGATAAATACTATTTCATCAACAAGTGCTTCAAATGAGTATGCAGTGTTGATGAGTTGCCGACCATCTTCTTTGTCTTCCAGGGTGTGCAGCCAACGTCTTCGTACTAGGCCACCGATGTTGGGCAAGAATGCCTCTGCGATGAAAATGAAGGCCATCCAAATTATTGTGGGGAAGTTGTGAGTTATTGCGTAGATAAAAAGTAGGCCAAAAATTATGTATGGAGGAATTGTGAAGCGTAAAACCTTAGCTTGGCCAAGTTGATCAGCTTTTCGCGACCAGAGCGGGGAAAAGGCAGCGTTAATTAACGCTGCCCCAGTGGAGATCGTTCCCGCTAATGTATATGAGTTTGTTTCGTAAAGCACAACAAAAGTGACCGACAAGAAAGTCATAGCGATAGGTAAACGTGCAATAGATCCAGGAATTGAGAATGCGAGACCGCCTGGCGTAGCAAAAAGTTTGCGATAAGGCGTCAGCATGTGGAAACTGTAATGGTGTTGGGGTAATAAAAGGTTTAATTCCATGACCAATTAGTCTAAAATTGAAATACACTAAAAGTTACTTGGATTTTCTCATGATGTGACCCCGTTCAGGAAAGAGCATGATGCAAAGCATTAAGCAGGACAGTGAGTTGTATTTATTAGTGGACGGTGGAAAAACTAAGACTGAAGCAGTTATTGTTGATTCAAATGGATCTGAAATTGCGAAAAGTCGTGGGCCTGGTTTAGAAATAATAGGTAGTGTTAATGGTTACGAGCGTGTTGTTGATAGCTTGCGTACAACATTTGACCAACTTCCACACACGTCAAGATTTGCCGGAGTTGCATTTGGGTTAAACGGTGCTCAAGCACCATCAGCATCTTCTGATCTTGCCGCTAAAGCAATCTCATCATTGGTTAAAGCTGATCGATTTACGATTGCAAGTGATGTCGTAATGAATTATCTAGGCGCGCTTGGAAATCAACCTGGCGTAGTTGTTGCGGCCGGAACTGGTTCTGTGGTGATGGCAATTTCAAGGCAAGGCGTCCCGTATCGCATCGATGGTGATGGTCCGCTATTTGCAGATCGTGGAAGTGGACATGAGATTGGGCGACAAGGGTTAAAGATCGCGGCAATGGTTGATGATGGCCTGCCGGGATCAACTGCTCTTCATAAAGCGATGATTCAACGTTTCGGCACGCTGCAAAACACTGTGAATAGCGTTTTTGGTGCGCCAAACCCCATCGAAGTAGTCGCATCTTTTAGCAAGAGTGTTGCTGAAGCGGCAAAAGAGGGCGATGAAATGTCCATTGAGATTCTGCGTTGCGCCGCTCAAGATCTTGCTATGAATGTGCAGGCTGCTGCTCGACGTTCCAAGCTAGCAGGAGCGCCTTTTTCCTATTCCACGGCTGGTGGGATCTTTAACATTGGCCCCCTTTTAGAAAAGACATTCCACGAATTTGTAGCTCAGTTTCTTCCAGAGGCGCAGTACCAAGAACCAGTAGGTGGCGCTATCGCAGGTGCCCGAATTGTGGCATTAAATAAAGCGCCGATGTTAGAGCAGGTAACCACACGCATTGGTGCAAATTAGTTAGGTATACCAGTTTCATATATGGTCTAGAAAAATGTTAGAGCCTGGCAACTGAAAAAGTGCTTGACTTTATTTGAGCGCAATGGAAGATTTTACCTTGGAAAAGTATTCACATTGTGAACAAACTACTGTGATTGGGTGAAAATGAAAAGTAGAAGCAAAAGTTTAGTTTTTGTAGTGGGTCTTTCTTTAATTATTCCTGCAACAATTGTGTCAACAACAGCTGTTGCAGCAACAAAGACAACTCTTACAATTGATTCATGGCGTACGGATGATTCAAAAATTTGGAAAGAAGTTATAATTCCAATTTACGAAAAAGCTAACCCTGGTGTAAAAGTTGTATGGGCGCCAAGTCCTTCAAACGAATATGACTCTGCACTTAGTTTGCGGATGAAGAGCAAAACTGCCGCTGATATAGTTATGTGTCGTCCATATGGTTTGACTAAGGCCCTGATAAAAGATAAGCATCTAACTAATTTAACTGGTTTACCTGGACTCACGAATTTCACAAAACAATCAATGCAATCGTGGGCAGATGCCAAGGGCGTTCCATTCTGCGTACCATCAGCCTCAGTAGGTGCAGGTTTCTACTATAATAAAAATATCTTTAAGGAATTGAAATTAACTGTTCCTAAGACTCAAGCGGAATTTATTGCAGTACTTGAGAAAATAAAGAAAAATGGAAAGTACACACCACTTGTGGCTACTGGTACCTCAGCAGATTCTTGGATGCTCGATCAGATGGGTCTTCAATTAGTGGGACCTTATTACTGGAAGGGTGATGCTGGTGGAGTGGCTCTTGATAACGGCACCAGAAAAGTTACGGATCCAGAGTACGTTGCTGCATTCGAAGCTCTAGCTTCATGGAAGCCATATCTTCCTAAAGCGTTTTCATCTGTCTCCTACTCAGATGCTGAGCAGCTATTCATTCTTGGCCGCGCTGCAATTGCAGCTGAAGGCTCATGGAGTGTAAAAGAAATGGCACCACCAGGATCAAATGTTGGCGTATTTGGGGCTCCAGTAGCTAAAGCCGGTGACAAGCCATATGTTCAAGTGCTTGCAGATCATGGCTTTGGAATCAACGCTGCCAGCCCTAACCAAGCTGCAGCTAAAAAACTTCTTACTTGGTTTACAACTAAGGAGTTTGCACAGGTATATGCCAATAGCTTGCCTGGGTTCTTCCCATTAAGTAAGGACAAGATCTCAATCGACAATAAAACAGCACAAGCTTGGCTTGACCTGCGCGACGGAGCGATCGTCAATGCTCCAATCGGCATGGACAAGATGAATACGGGTACACCTAACTGGTTCTCTGTCACTACTAATCTTCTAAATGTGATGATGACTACGAAGATGACCGCAAAACAGGCAGCGGCTGAACTACAAAAGTCGTTGGAATCCTGGTATCCACCACAGAAAAAGAAGTAATTGATGTCGGTGCTCAGACCCATATTGGGTCTGAGCACCTTCACCATTCTATTTACTACTGAATTAACTGGGGGAGTACTTGCAATCAAAAACTTTGGCGCGTAGGCGCCGTCGACAACTTTTACTCTTTACCTCTCCAGCCCTGGCCTTTTTTCTGCTTTTTGCAGTTTTTCCATTACTCTCCACGATTTATATAAGTTTCTACCAAGAAGATGTCTTTGTTGGTTTAGAAAACTTTGTTTTCCTATTTACGAATGATGAAGCAAGCGAGAGACTCCTCTACGCATTTTTGCATAACTGTCAATTTTTCCTAATTGCAGCATCAATACAACTTCCAACGGCTCTATTTATGGCAGCCCTCTTGACCTCGGGTCGAGTTCGACGAATGACCAGTTTTTATCGCACATTACTATTTATCCCAACGACCCTCTCGGTTGTAATTGTTGGTTTCATTTGGCGATTAATCATTAGCCCACTGTGGGGAATAGTTGACTATCCATTGTTGGGTGAAAAACTTACTGCGCTTCCGACAATTACCTTGATGTCGGTGTGGCAATACATGGGGATTCCTATGGTTTTTCTTTACAGCGCGCTACTTTCAATTCCCAGCAATATTATCGAAGCTGCTCAAGTAGATGGTGCATCAGATCTCAGAATTTTCTTTCGAATTAAAATCCCCCTGATAGCTCCTCAAATTGGGATTATTACGATTTTAACTTTTATCTGGACTTTCAATGGCTTCGACATAATTTATGCGCTAAATGGTGGAATGCCCGGTCCGGACTATGCCACTGATGTTCTGGGCACACTGTTCTACCGGACTTTCTTTGGTTGGGGTGCTGACCTAGGCAACCAGAATCTTGGCGCTGCAACAGCGACAGTAATATTCTTCATAATTTTATTGGGCACAGCAGTATATTTTGCGACTGTGCAACGCCGTTTGAAGGCAAGCCAGTTATGATTCACAAAAAAGGCAGATTTCAAACTCAACCTAAAAATCTCATAGTGCATTTATCTTTGCTATTTTTTGCGATACTTGCACTTGGACCAATATTTATAATAATCATAAATTCATTTAAGACTATGGAAGGCATTTTTACTGGACCGCTAAAGCTTCCAAACTCTGAGACCTTCACCTTCGATGGATTTAAACGTGCGGTTGCACAAGGAAACTTTGTTAGAAATTATGCAAACAGCACAATTATCACTTTAGGTGCGACAGTATTAACAGTCATTTGCTCCTGCTTAGCAGCCTATGGAATAACTGAATACACCACAAAACTTTCAAAAATGATTGCCGGTTTATTTACAATTGGCATCATGTTGCCAGTTACGTTAGGCACTATTGTAATTATAAAAATGATGGTTAAATTTCATATTTTAAACACTCATATCTCTCTCATTCTTGTTTATGTAGGAATCTTTGTACCGCTTGGGGTAATTTTAATGGTTACCAATTTTCGAACGATTTCTAATGAACTAAAGGAAGCGGCGCGCATTGATGGCGCAAATGAGTTTAAAACTTTCCTAATAGTTCTTCCGCTGGTTATGCCAGGTGTTGCTGCGGTGGCTGCGATCACGATGCTGCCTGTATGGAATGACTTATGGTTCCCACTAATTCTTACCGCAGGACCTAAAACCCAGACTTTAACACTGGGTATCCAGCAATTTGTTGGTACTTACAATAATGATTGGCAGGCTCTGCTTGCCGGCTTAGTGCTTAGCGCAATTCCGCTGATCCTCTTATTCACAATCTTCTCGAAGCAATTCATTAAGGGTCTTTCAGATGGGTACGGCAAGTAAGGATTTCGGGTTACCAATCTAATAAGGGAGTAGATATGAAGGTCGATAGAGTTGAAGATATTGATTCAGCTTTGATAGCTGCATTAATTGCCGACCTTGGCTTAAATGCAGTCAAAAGACAATTGCCAGAAATCAAGGCAGCTGCAAAGCTGATATTTGATTCTGTTACCAGTGGTGGCCATGTATTTACTTTTGGTGCCGGCCATGCGCAATCTCTGGCGATGGAGTTTTCCAGTCGCGCTGGCGGTTTGGCAATATTTCAATCTATGCATCTACAAGATATCCGCCTAGAGCCCCGAGATGCCTTTTGGGATCTTCGTGATTCAGCGCCTGAGCGAATTCCGGAAAATGGCATTAAAGTTTTAGATCATCATAAAGTTAAAGCAAATGATGTGGTAATAATTGCCTCACAATCTGGTCGCAACGGGGCGATTGTGGAAATGGCACTTGAATGCAAGAAGCGCGGCATCAAAGTTATTGGATTGAGTTCGAATAAACATAGTGACTCAGTTGACTCTAGGCACCCATCGACTTTGATGCTTGGCGACGTGGTTGATATATCCCTTGATAATGGATCCGTAATCGGGGATGCCGTTGCCGAGTTACCTGATGGCAAGAGTATTTGTTCAGCTTCTACCGTCTGTTTTGTGCTTATTGCACAAGCAATAAATGCCGAAGTCACCAAGCTATTTTTACTTAATTCTTTGCCTGCGCCATTACTGGTAAGCGCTAACTTAGACCATGGTGATAAGGCGAATTCACCGCTGAAGTTTCCAGCGATCAAGATTTAAGTCAGGCGCTTACCTTGCAATCTGGTAGTTGTGTAATTAAAAATGCCCGGATTGTTCTGCCTGAATCTGTAATTTCTAATGGTTTTTTGGAAATTATTAACGGCAGAATTGCAAGGATTGGAGAAGGACCGTCTTCTTCCAGTAGTTCCGAGTTAATTTTTGACGCTCAAGAAGCAACTTTAACCCCGGGTTTTATAGATCTCCATGTGCATGGTGGAAATGGTGGCGCTTTCACATCGATTGATCCGGCTGAGCACACCTTAGCCCGAGAATTCCATCTAAAAAATGGAACCACATCAATGCTGGCATCTACCCACACCACAGAATTCTCAAGTTTATTAGCGATACTAAAGTCCTTAGCGCTAAGTTCTAGAACAAATAAAAGTGGCTCCAAAGTTTTAGGGATTCACACCGAAGGGCCATTTATCTCAGAGCATAAGCCTGGTGCACATGTGGTTGCACAATTAAAAGAGGCTGATTTGTTGGCAATTGACGAAGTTATTTCAGCTGCCGATAATTTCATATCGATGGTTACGGTAGCTCCAGAAATTCCGGGTGGGCTAGAGCTGATTAGATATTTATCCAAGAAAAATATTATTTCCTCAATTGGTCATACCAATGCTACCTATGCGCAAGCGGTCGAGGGGATAAAAGCAGGAGCCAGGTCTACTACTCACTTATTCAACGCCATGTCACCACTTCAACACCGTAATCCTGGCGTGGTTGGTGCCATTTTAGATAATGATCAGATTTTTGCTGAATTAATATTAGATGGGGTTCATCTTGATGAGGCGATATTTAGAATTGCCTTAAAATGTAAAGGTGTTGATCGAATTAATTTAATTACTGACGCCACATCTTTGGCAGGACTTGCAGATGGAGAATATGGCGAAGTACCAGATAGAGCGGTCACAAAAACAGGTGGAAAGATCGTTGTCGCAGGCACAGATACCCTGGCCGGAAGCGCGCTGGATATGAATTCGGTCTATAAGAATGCAGCTAAATTTGCTCAGTTAACTCAGCCGGAATTGAGCAAAATCTCCTCACTAAATGCGGCCAAGATTTTGGGTAAAGAAGCAGATATTGGTTCTCTCGAAGTTGGAAAATTGGCTGATTTAGTACTACTTGACCCAGAATCTAACGTTTGTGCGACCATGATTGAAGGTCAATGGAAGTACTTAAGTGATGGGCGAAAAGTGGCGCTAAGCGTTAAGTGACCAGCGGATTTCATCGGCTAACTCAGCCAAAGTCATATCTAAACCGTTACCAAAGATGCGAGTTGGATCTGAATTAAGAGATGCCCGAATTAAATTGATTTTAGTTAGATCAGCCGCTGATCCCTTGAGATTTGAATTTGCAGAGACACCACAGCTGTTTAAAATACTGGCAATTTCTAGAAATGCCGTTCCAACCGCTTCATACTTGGTTAGCCATTTCAAGGATTCTTCGCGCCAGTGAGGTTGTGAAAATTTTGCTGATTTTATTGTTGCCACATCACTGAGCATCTGCTTGGAATGCGCTTCAACTAGCTTTCCGGCTTGATCAGGTTTGCCAGTCTTCCACATAAAGGATGCTGCCTCCAGCATCGCACTAAAGTCCGGTGCTGGATTTACGCGCAAGCAAGATTCAAAGCAGGCGCGCAAAAGATTACGGATTGCCGCGCGGTCGCCAGCGTTATCCATTAACAAAGTCAA
Source organism: Candidatus Planktophila sp. (assembly GCA_964202795.1). Classification (GTDB taxonomy): domain Bacteria; phylum Actinomycetota; class Actinomycetes; order Nanopelagicales; family Nanopelagicaceae; genus Planktophila. The sequence goes on along the minus strand of CAXNJS010000012.1, from coordinate 10,732 downwards.
TGAATATTCCCAAGCTGCTTGTGGGTCATAGCCCTGGGTATCCCACAAATAGTCACCGATAGTGCTTAACGAAATAAGTGAGAGTTCAAATCGATCCATTGGGTTAGCAAAGTATCCAAGGCAATGGCTCTCTAAACCTTTTTCACGTCCCTCAATTGGGCCCACATGTAATTCGTGCACCATAGCGACGTCATTTACCGGGTAGTTATCCCAATACAAAGGCAGGTGATTGGTGTTGGCTGTAAATACTTTGGCATCAGAGATATCAAGATATTCCGAACAAATTTCGCGCCCGGTCCAAATCAGGGCTAGCTCAGGATTAAGAACCTTACCAAATTGGGTTATGTATTCCTCAGTTGCTTTACCGTGATACTGCATTGGACAAATTGCTAAGGTATTTGCCGAATCTAGCTTTTTTAACTCTGCCCAGACTGCATTGCAGTAGTAACTATGGGCTTGCATGATGGATTTAAATTTTGCAACATCATTATCACTTTGCAAACGAGCTGGAATGTCATCAAGAAACAGGCCAAATTCACGCACGCCGATGCTGTGCAGCTGCTTGAAGCGAACCATTATCGCTGCCACATCACTGGCATCACAGTATTGAACTGTCAGGCCTGGTGAAATTGCAACGGCCACGGTGACCCCATTTTTCCTACCCTCAGTCATCAAATCTGATACTCGATTTAAAAAGTCTTCACTAAGTGCTGAGCGCCAGTCATATCGATGCCATGGGTCATCTTTAGGCGCTAGTAAGTAGCGATTAAAACCGAAATCAGAGAAGTGAGCTAGCCCGCGCAATCTTTGTTCGTGGCTCCAGGGAGTTCCATAGAAGCCTTCAATGACACCTCTGGTTTTAAAGTCTGGCGAATGCTTATGATTAGTAACGGCCACATTAGTTAATAGAGATTTAAGTAAGATATTAAGGGCATAGCGAAATCCTGAATATGTTGATCTCTCAATAGTTGCTTTCTTATCTGTTGATAGGGAAGTGGTAACTATTGCTTCTTCTGGTCTGAGTTTAGAGTTCTCACTAACAGTAATTTTACTAAAACCAGAGTCCAAAAACACCTGATGGCGCTCAGTAAAACTCTTAAATAGCGCATTTTCTGCAGCAGTTGCTCCCAGTAAATTACTCATGACACATCCTTTTCTCTGATTTCCATTTCTGAACTTTCTTTATTAGGCGATAGGTTTAACTTGTACTGATCGCCGATATAAACACAATTTGCAAGCATAATAATTCGACCATTTTGGTCTAGGTCAGTCATTTCAAGTTCTAAGCAGGCTCTATTTTTTTGAACATCTAACTGGTCAGCCACTTCTTGACTTGGAATCGATGCAGAAAAACTTGTATTGGCATTGATAATTTGGATTCCGTATCTTTCGAGCAAAAGTGTGTAAAGAGAGCCACTTAAATCCGCTTCCTTGATACCGGGAAAATAGGCAGTTGGAAGGAAGACGGTCTCAACACCTAGTGCAACTCCGTCAGCAAGGCGCAGACGCGTACATTTAAGAAGTACTGAACCTATCGGCACGTTAAGAAGTGATGATTTTATAGAGTCCGCTTTTACATATTTAAACAAGAGAATCTTTGAACTCGGTTTTAAGCCTAAACTGGTCATCTCTTCAGTAAAGGACTTTAAGCGGAATTCATGCATGATTGGCGCATAAGTAATGAAAGTACCAGATCCTGGTCGTCTCTCTAACTTCTGTTCCTGTATTAACTGATCAATTGCGCGACGAACGGTCATTCGTGCGACTTTACAATCCTGTGCTAATTCACGCTCACCTGGCAAGCGTGAGCCTTGTGGCGATGAGACTATTAAATTCAGTAAATGAAGTCTGGCCTTTTGGGAGGCCGTTACATTATTAGCGAGCGGCATGAAGGGTCCCCGTGCTTAAGACTTTAATGGGTTCAGCATAGGTAACAGATTTACTCAATTTATTGGCAGCATGTCCAAGTCCGGCAAAGTACTTAGATCGCTTTGGTAGAGCTTCTAACATCCAGGCCATGGAGTCATCGGTAAATTGACTGACGTACTGGGAGACAGCGGCTAATTTTGTCTCTAAAACCTGATCGATATCAACAAAAGTATTAGCTTGATTCGAGTTAAAGAGAGCAACAGCTTCAATTTCTCGCTTTTGATCACTGACAAACTCTGCCGGAATCTGCAAATCATTACCTTCAACACCTAATACATCTGCCAAAATTGCAGCTTCAACGGCGGCAAAACCTGACTTGTAGTGATCGGCATGTGCTTCATTATTTAGCCACGGATCTAATGAGATAACACCATCTGGTTGGAATTGGCGCACAACTGTAATTAAGTCACGTCGTGCTTGGTAGACCGTCCAGTCACCTGCATCTGGATAATTTAAATAGTAAATGCCCAGTACGCCCAGAATCTGCGCCGCCTTTTCAGCTTCACTTGCAAGACGCGCAGCTGCAACCTCTTTTGAAAGCGTTAAGTCAATTACGCCGGCTAAGTCATCAGTGACTGTAACGTAGAGAACTTCAGCTCCATTTTTTACCAGCTGGGCAACTAACCCACCAACTGCAATATCTATATCGTCGTAGTGAGCTTGAATGGCAAGAACCCGTTTGCAAGAAAAAATATCTGGCGTAGGCGACAAGGAGGGGATCTCCACGAAATCTGAATTCATGCCAAGCCCCCCGTTAAATTTGGTTAAGGGTTTCAGAATTTCAGCCCGTATACAAGGGTTTTTCAGTAATATTGCCCCATGGATCTCATTACTTTTGACTCAGGTGAGGCGGTTCGTAGATTCAAAGAAGAAGATAGATCAGGTCTCTATCACGTCTGTTTAGCAACCGGTGATAGCGGTGCCAGTGCCCTTCATTTATATAACGAAAAAGATATGCTCGGCGAAATTTATGTAGGGCCGTATTTAAGCTTTCAACCTGATTTAGCTTTGACTTTGATGCAAGATGGGGTTTCTGGCTATGCCCTTGCCGCCCTTGATACCAGAGCATTTGAAGATACTTTAAGTAAACAATGGTGGCCTTTGATTCAAGAAAAATACAGCAACCGCTCACCAGCGAATTTCAATGAACGGGAAAAGAATTTATTTGGATATATCCAGAACCCACCGCTTAGACCGCAAGAAGTTGTTAAAGATTACCCAAGTCACTTACATATAGATTTACTTGAAAAAGCTCAAGGTCGTGGAATTGGCAAAGCAATGATGCATCTCTTAATTGAAACGCTGCGAGAGCAAGGCTCTAAGGGAGTACATCTGGGGATGGGTGCAACAAATGCCAGAGCCTTCACTTTCTATACCAAATTGGGTTTTGCGCTCCTTGATAAGAATGAAAATGAATGGACCATGGGTCTAAAGCTTTAATGACGCCAGGGCCCTTTAGACTTTTCTTATGAAGCGAATTCTCGTTATCCAAACTTTAGCGATTCTCCTTTTGTCTACCTTGACAGGTTGCGGATCAAATGAAACGAACACATCAGCAACGGTTAATGAGACAGTCTCTAGTGACCCAGCACCGGTAGAGGCCTTTATTTCTGAATGTGGATACGGCTACTCACAAAAACCAAGTTCGATTACCTTAACTTGTGCTGATGGTGGCATGTATATCGAGCAAATTACTTACTCGAGCTGGGATAACACCACTGCGACTGCGAAAGGAATCTTTTACTCCAATACTTGCGATCCAGATTGTGCATCAGGGGTAATAATTCCGAATCCAGTTGAAATTTCCATTAGTGACACTAGATATGATGCTAACAACAAATTGATATTCTCAGTGCTGACAATTACAGCCGAGGATGAGCTTTATAACGGATCAAATACCGAAACCTTTGATATTGGTATTGAGCCAGAAGGTGGCGATGATGTAACTGTTCAAGAAGAGAGCACTTCAGGTGGCAGTAGTGCGAAACGGAAAATGAAGGATTTGTTGAACCGTTTAAATGCACCAAAAGAGAGATGGCAAATTAACGAAGTTGCCACTTCTCCCTATGGCGTTATCTCTCATAGGCAGCTGGGTCTTTTCACGGAGCCAGATTATGTAATTGAGTGCAACTTGAATTACAGCGGAACCTGGCTATTCCTCTACTCGAATGAAAATGACGCATACGAAGCCTTTAATTCTGATTATTTCTTTAGAAACTCTAATTATTCAGCAGACTTGATGTATGACCCAAAAACAAACCTTATAGTTCTTTTACACACGAGCATGGGTGGTAACAAAACCTGTATCAACTCAGCCTTAAAGCAGATTGATTACTATGCAACTGACTGACTCGGTCAATGCTATGTGCTTAAATTTGGACGGATGTAGATTCGAGTTAGAAAGCCGATGTAGTGAAACGCAAAGGTTAGGTGTTCTATAGGAAATCAGCAGCTCAGTAGCCTATCCATCCTTGCTTCGGAAGTGCGACACACTCAGTTCCGCGCCTGCCCCTCTAGTCGCTAGTAAAATCTAACTGAATCCAAAAATGAAAGGGTTGCACCTCAAAGTGAATCTGCCATTTGAAATTCCAAGCGAGGACCTCTTCCCATTTGTGAGCACTCTTGAGGAAAAATACCAAGAAGCTATCTGGCTTGCAGAGTATGAAAATTATATTAGGGAAATTTACGAAGAATTAGAAGATCATCTACAGATAATTCAAGACAATCTTAGAATAGCTAAATCTGATCTTGAAGCAAATTCTGAGTCTATTCTTGAATACCTTAGTGAAGATGACGAATTCGAATTCAAATCCAAGATATCTAGAAACGAATACACTGACGAAGAAGTAGTTACCAAAAACATTGAATTGTCAGGTCTGCCTCAAGAGCGTGCTATCAAGCGGATACATGAATTGATTGGTGAGTATCAAGAAATTCTAAGAAACCCCACTGTCTTAGTCCCAGAATATTTCTGGCAAGCAGAGATATGGGAAGGCTACTATCACAGCACGGAAGAAGAATTGCTGGGACGTCTAATATATTTTTCGGAGCACCAAGAAATAGTAGATCGATTCCATATTTTTTATGGTCGAGATCCGGAAAATGCGAGGGTAAGGGCAACCCACCTTGCAAATTGGCGTGAAGCGCAAGAGCTCGCAGAAGAAGGTGACTTAACAAAATTATTGGAACTGCAAAAGTTAAATACAGAGGCAGAGATCGCTCTTTCGGAAGGCAAGAGAATCACAACCCAAGACGGCGATTGTTACGTTTGCGGAAAGTTTATTCCGCACTTTGGGGGAGAACTAATCATTTGGAACGAGATTCCAAAAGCTTATTTTTACGAACAATTAGGCGGAAAGTACCAAAAGTGGAGGGTGCGACATTTCTCAGGTGAGTGTTCACAAGATAAATATGGGAAGCGTGTTCAACTCGTCCACGTAAAGGGTCACACGGGATATAGAAACGAGCGAGCAGATAAGTGCTGGCTATGCGACGTAGATGTTCCCGTAGATTCAGGGTGGTTAGTTCTGGTTGATCAAATACCTAAGTGGAAGCATTCAAGGAGAGCCTTTCCCGGAGCAAAATTGAAGAAGTATTACGTGCAGTGTGAAAAAGTCGATGCCTGAGGCTCAATATCCACTGGGTAAGACCCTTGACCCACATATCGACGAGATCGTCAATGAACTCAAGGATTTGAATTGGAATGTTCAAAAAGGCGTTCGATACGGGATCCCTTACCTGCGAATCAAGCGAACAGGCTTTCATCATGTAATCGAATTCGACTCCTGGGATCCCTACACCTTAGGTTTTACAGATGTACCCACAGATATTCTTCCACCTACACGTAAGTATTGGTGCTGGTCAGCACTCGATGATCAGTACAACCCAAACACAACAGGTCACCTGTTTTATGGGCAGGATGATTATTTCTTCAAATTAAGAGGTGCGATTTGCTCATTAGGCTCAAATTTTTCTAAATTGGAGATGCTTGAAGCAATCTATATTATCTTATGGGACCCTTGCAAGATTCCGAATTCCTTTGTTTCTCTCAAAAAAGAAATTGAACCCTCTGATGTTTGTCCAGTTTGTACGCCGCCTCAGGATTACAAGAAGATTATAAATGATGGAATCTTCCCTCAAGAATTTGTAGACAATTTTATTTCTCTTAAAGCCGCTGGGAAAGTGAAATTAACTCACAAGAGATTCCAATCTCATCCTGATGAAAATATCCTTTCCAAGCCGATCAATTTAGCTCAACTGCCAGATCGCTTTCAATTCGAAGCTGCAGCGCGAAAGGAACTACGGACGGCCGCTCTGGAAACTAGTACTACATCTGATATCCCAGAACATTATCTCTTCAGAAGATTGCATCATGAGGGAAAACTTGCTGTTCAAGTTCGAACATGGCTTGTTAACGAATCTGATCCCACAGTCGCTCACCTGGGATTCGATACTAATTTGGGGCAATTGCCATTCACCAATATTCCTGCAATTCAAACACTGTGTAGTGAAATTTGGATGACTCTACCGACCGTCCTGGATGGAGATTTTGGAAATCGTAAACCTTGTTTGGCTTGTATTAATAAGTCCTACGTAGAGCAGAAGTTTTCTCAATCCAGGATGAATGACCTTTCTTGGGCTCAAGTCACTCTCGATTCTGGGTCAAAAGCTGGGACTTTTCGCAACTTAGAATGGGGTCAGCCAATTATCACACCTTCAAAAGTGGAGAAGAAAACGGATTGGTACCTTTCCGCAATCGAATCTTTTGGAATTTACGCACTTCCGTTAGTTGGAGAGTTAAATACAACTCTTGGAATGGAAAATGAAATAAGTGACAGAGCGCAGTTAATTGACCTTATCGCATCTAAGCATCCAAGCTCCTTTAAATGTATTTTTTGTAAAGCAGAGCAGTCAATTTCTGACCTGTGCGAAGAATTCTGCACACCTGCATCGACTTCCAAGTACAAGTTTTTAGTCTCTCTTGGAAGTATCGTCAGGCTTGGCCCCACTGTGCTGTGCTCAGACTGCAGATCTCTTTCATTCGGCACTGACTATAAGAATGTCGGTGAATCAAGTGATGCCTTACAAGCACTTGTCACTTATAAACAATCAACTGGCGTTATTCCTGACAAAGACTGGCGCTCGCGACCAGTCTTAAAACACATAAGCCAAAATCTTTCTGCCGAAGAGAAAAATCGATCAATACGTGAAGCAGTGATGGTTGCTATGTCTATGCCTAGTGGATTTGAAGCGGTAACAACTGGTAATTCCAAGGTAGATTCCTGGAAGGTAAACTCCTTTAATTGGTGGGAACTACTGCATCGCGCCGGTTTGGTTGAAAAATTTAAAACAACCCTGCGAGGAAAGCAAGGGGTCAGTGAAGATGGGCACTATTGCCTCTCAATGCTTGAATGGAGATTTTGCAATCTTCTCTTTAAGAGCGGCCTAGAGCATCAAAAAGAGCCAAGATATACAAGCACCAATCAAACACGCGCTGACTATTTAATTGGTGATTTGTATATAGAAATAGCAGGTTTGATTGGCGACGAAGGGTATGAATTGAAGTTAAAGTCTAAGCTTGCAGCAGCCAAGGTTCGTAAACAAAGAGTCTTAGTTTTCACGCCCAAAGGTATTGAGGATTTGATGAAGCATTCAAAGATAGATTCCTCAGGGTTGGAAGCAATTTGGGATAAGGAAGTATTGGCAGGCGCTATGTCTAGCCTTGCGTTTCATTGAGAAGAAGCCAGACTCGAGAGCCCTCAATGAGAGCTAAGCCAAAGCCCACCTGCCTGCCAGAAGTCACTAAGCTCGATTTGAGCCTAAAACCCGACACGCTCCTAGTGAAACCCTAAGAACTCCGAACGCATGTTCGAAAATCCTGTGCTAGGTTTCGCTTCCCCCAAAAAGCCAAGATCCAAAGCCCATCGCACTACAGGCCGCAGCAGCCCCACTACCGCAACCCGCAGTTCATGTCACCGCTCGACTCTAAAACCAGCCAACAGCGCTACTTAGAGCCACTTTTTGTCAGTGACTGCAAGTAATTTCACCGTTACTAGCTAGCAAGACGTAAGGAAATAAGTGTCAAATAACGAAAAGCAGGACGAGAAAGAACTCTGGCAGCGAATTCCAAATACCCAAGGCACTGAACGTGCCGAAACTTTTGTTGCGCTAAGTCATCTTGCCTATGACCGTGGTGACCACAAAGCATCATTAGCGCTTTGCGAAAGTGCGCGCGAGATTTACGAACAACTTGGTGCTGAAACAAGTACGTCTGCACTAATGCATGTTTACGAGGGCATCTCTTGGTCGCTTCGCAAACTAGATCGTGATGAAGAAGCCGCCGAGCTTGCACTGCGAGCTGTTGATCTACTTAAAGAAGATAATCCGACTGATGCTGCAGACATGATGCGTGATGCTGGCCGCTTCTATTTCGCTGCCGGTAAGTATGAAAAATCTCTACAGTGTCACCAAAATGCAATTGCTGAAATTGATCCAGACACAACGGATTTCACGATGGGTATTGATTCTTATAACTGTGGCTTTGCACTTATCCGCATGGAAAAGTATGCCGAGTCTCTTGAATATATGTTGGCTGCTCGTAATTACTTAAAGAAAGCTAAAGAACCCGAGAAGGTTTATTACTGCGATGAGTACTTAGCCGTTGCCTATATCGAACTTAAGAATGGAGTTGAAGCAACAACGCATGCTCAAAAATCTCTGGACTTTGCGCAATCTGCCCAGAAAGAAGCACTCGAGACTTGGGCTCGCTATCGCCTTGGTTGTGCCAAAGTTTTACTAGGTGAATTTGATGAGGCTGAAGATAACTTACGCCAAGCTCTAAGCATGAATGTGCACGCACGAGATACCGATTGGGATCTTGCGATTGAACTTGAAAAAGAGATTGCCAATATCCTGGTAATCAAGGGCCGGGTCACTGAAGCAGACGAAATTAAGCGCCGCATCGCCACCATTCAAGAGACTATGAAGGATGAAGAGTAAAGATGAATATAATTCAAACGAGCAAACGAAAGGCTAACAAATGAGCGATATTACCTGTCCTGGCTGTGGCAAGGCTTTCAAAATTGATGGATCCGGCTATGCCGAGATTCTTAAGCAAGTCCACGATAAAGAGTTCGAGAAAGCAATCAACGACCGCCTTTCACTTGCTGAAGCTGATAAGAAGAGCGCTCTTGATTTAGCTAAAGCCAGCAAAGATGCTGAAATCGCAAAACTTAAAGCTGACCTAGATGCCAGCGCAGTAGCAAGCAAACTTGCTGTTAATGAAGCAACTTCAAAGCTTGAGAAAGAGCGTGATGCTCTGGCTAGTGACCTTAAGTCAAAAGAATTCGAGCAGAAGATTCAAGAGTCTGCTCTTAACGAGAAGTACCAACTTGAACTCAAAACTAAAGATGAGCAGATTGAGTATTACAAAGACTTAAAGGCAAAGCTTTCAACCAAGATGGTGGGCGAGACACTAGAAATTCATTGTGAGACCGAATTCAACCGCATTCGCGCAGCTGGTTTCCAAAATGCTTACTTCGAAAAAGATAACGAAGTTAAGGAAGGCAGCAAAGGCGATTACATTTTTAGAGACTTCACTGATGATCAAATTGAGACTGTCTCAATTATGTTTGAGATGAAGAATGAAAATGACGCCACGGCAACCAAGAAAAAGAATGAGGACTTCTTAAAAGAATTGGATAAAGATCGTAATGCCAAAGGTTGCGAGTATGCCGTTCTGGTTTCATTGCTTGAGCCAGAGAGCGATCTTTATAACTCCGGAATTGTAGACATGTCCCATCGCTATCCAAAAATGTATGTGGTTCGCCCACAGTTCTTTATTCCAATTATCACAATCCTTCGTAATGCCGCACAGGGCGCCGTTTCCTCAAAGAAGGAGCTCGCTCGCATGAAAGAGCAGAACATCGATGTCTCTAACTTTGAAGAAGAGCTAGAAACCTTTAAAGCCGCTTTCGGCAAGAACTATCGCTTAGCCTCTGAGAAGTTTGCAACTGCCATTGCCGAGATCGATAAAACCATTGATCACCTGCAAAAGACCAAGGATGCGTTGCTCGGTTCTGATGAAAATCTGCGTCGTGCAAATAGCAAGGCTGATGAACTAACTATCAAGAAGCTAACTCGCGGGAATCCAACAATGGAAGCTAAATTCAAGGCATTGGATGCACCTGGCGACACAGAAATCACCTAAGGTAATTAAGAGTTAACGGACACTCCGCATTACAGCTGTTACTTTGCCCAGGATCTCGCAATTGTTTCCATCGATAGGTGCGAAGTTGTCATTGGCAGGTAGTAGCCAGATCTGGCCGTTCTTACGTGAGAAGGTTTTAACGGTTGCTTCGCCATCGATCATGGCGGCAACTATTTCGCCGTTGTTGCAATCCTTTTGAGAGCGGATTACTACATAGTCTCCGTCGCAGATTGCGGCATCGATCATTGATTCTCCGACAACGCGAAGCATGAATAGATCTCCGCTGCCGACAAGGGATTCAGGTAGTGGGAAAGTCTCTTCGACTTCTTGTTCGGCGGTGATTGGGCCACCGGCTGCGATGCGACCTACCAGCGGGATGTATTTGGTCTTATCAACTGGGGTGGAATTCTCTGCGGTCTTATCTTCTGGCATCAGGACCTCTATGGCGCGGCCACGGGTGGCATCGCGGCGGATGAAGCCTTTTTTCTCGAGGGACTCAAGCTGGTAGGAAACACTGGCAGTTGAGGTTAGCCCAGCAGCTACGCCTAGTTCGCGCATGGTTGGGGGATAGCCCTGGGTCTCAACGGCTGACTT
>CAXNJS010000011.1:0-25877 GCA_964202795.1 Candidatus Planktophila sp. | reverse complement strand
CAACTAGGGCCGCATCATCAGTACCTTCAGCATTTGTAGCATGTGCTTTTTTGAGCGCAGAAAATTCAAAGCCTTGTGGGGTTTGGATATTACGTAAGTCTGCGCGATTAGGGGTTGTGGTTACATAACCATTTGCATCAACACTCTTGATCGTATCTGCTTGACGTACGCCAGGTATTACCGCTACTTCCCCATTTTGTAGAGCTAACAAAACACGATTAGTTAAATCTGTTGTTGCTAAAGCGCGAGCAGCATCATGAATCAATACATACTGCGTATCGCTAGAGACTGCAGCTAAGCCAGCTCGAACAGATTCCGAACGAGTTTGGCCGCCAACTACCACCGTTACGGCATCACCTAGCAGGCTTTGAAATTGGCTTAAGTAAGAGGCCGGGGCTGTAACGATTACTTGATCTACCGCTGGTGAAATTGCGGCCACAGCATGTTCAATTAGCGTGTGATTACCCAATTGAATTAAAGCTTTTGGAATATCGGCACCGAAGCGAACACCGGATCCGGCAGCAGCAATAATTGCTGCAACAAGGCCAGACATAAGGGCTCCGATCGAGCTTAAATTAAGAAGCTAAGACCTCATCGAGGATTACTGATGCTTTTTCTTCATCGGTGCGCTCAGCGAGAGCTAGTTCAGAAACTAGTATCTGCTTTGCTTTTGAAAGCATGCGCTTTTCACCAGCAGAAAGTCCACGATCAAGATCGCGACGATAAAGATCGCGCACAACTTCGGCAACCTTGATTACGTCACCGGAAGCTAATTTTTCAAGATTTGCCTTGTAACGACGAGACCAGTTTGTTGGCTCTTCGGTGTATGGCTGACGTAGAACACTGAAAACACGATCAAGCCCGGCGCTATCTACAACATCGCGCACTCCAACAAGGTCAACATTCTCAGCTGGAACTCGGACTGTTAAATCGCCTTGAGCAACCTTTAAAACTAAGTAGGTTTTTTCTTCGCCCTTTATCACTCGAGTTTCAATTGCCTCGATTAGCGCTGCGCCGTGATGAGGGTAAACAACAGTTTCGCCTACTTTAAATGACATTGGGAGCCCTTCGATAGAGGGTAATCATACCAGCAACTAGTGAGGGTAGTCACCTTGGGTATTTTGCCTGTATTTAACTGGTTTTAGCAGCTATTTCTCGTGAGAGAATAAGCGCGCATTGTTAAGCAATTATTTCTTGGGAGAAAAATGCAATCACGTAAAGTTGCGATCGGTTTAATAATTATTGCATCTCTCTCGTCATTAACTGCCTGCGGTGCAGGTGAAAATGCTGCAGCTCGCAACATCACTAAAGTTACCGACGGCGCAGAAACTACTGTAATGACTGATACCAGTGCGCTTAAGCTTCGTGGATTCTTATTGGTTGCTCAACCAGATGGCAGTGCAGTGATAGTTGGCACCATTATTAACGCAAACTCAACACCTGATTCACTGCTCGGGATCTCCGTAAATAACGTTCTCGCTACAGTCACCAATGAATCCAATGTGATTTCCGAAAATTTCCCAATGATTTTCGAAGGTGACTCAGCAAATGCCAAAGCGGTTGTACCTAACCTTGGTGTAAAAGCTGGCAACACGGTTGAGCTTTCTTTCTTCTTTAATACTGCTGGCGTAGTTACCGTAAAAGCTATTGTGCGCGACAAACGAGATACTTACGCCGGCATAACTGCTTAAGCTTCTAGTTTGTAACCAAGCCCGCGAACGGTCTGAATAAAGACTGGATTTGCTGGATCTGATTCAATTTTTGCACGCAAGCGCTTGATGTGAACATCTAACGTCTTGGTATCTCCAACGTAATCGCTTCCCCAGACCCGATCAATTAACTGCATACGGGTTAGTACTCGGCCTGAATTACGCATTAAGAACTCAAGCAGCTCGAACTCTTTGAGGGGTAATGCAATTGCAGCGTTATTGACGCTGACTTGATGGCGATCAACATCCATACGGACCGGACCAGCAACTAGCGAACCGCTATCTTCAGTGATTTCACCTAGATCGCTATGTCGGCGCAATACCGCTCGAATGCGAGCAATTAGCTCTCGTGATGAGTACGGCTTAGTTACATAATCATCGGCGCCTAGTTCAAGCCCAACCACTTTATCAATTTCGGCATCTTTGGCAGTCAACATAATGATTGGTACTGCGGAACGCGTGCGTAATTGCTTGCAAACTTCAGTTCCAGATAAGCCTGGCAACATTAAGTCAAGCAGCACTAAGTCGGCACCGTGCTTATCGAAAAGTTCAACGGCAGCTGTACCAGTGTCGGCCACAACAACATCGAAGCCTTCTTTACCTAAGAGATAGGCCAACGCCTCGGAAAAAGACTCTTCATCCTCGACCACTAATATTCGGGTCATTATTTTTCCTCCTGGTTAGTTGATTGATAACTTTCAGCTTCAATAAATTCTGGTAATCGGATTGTGAAGGTACTTCCGGAGCCTTCGTTACTCCAGACTGAAATATCTCCACCGTGATTGGTGGCAACATGCTTAACGATCGAAAGTCCTAGCCCAGTTCCACCAGTTGCTCGCGAGCGCGCTGGATCTACTCTATAGAAGCGTTCGAAGATTCGTTCGATTTCTTTCTCCGGAATTCCAATACCTTGATCGGTTACCGAAATCTCAACTAATTTATCTTTGCCAGTTAATACGATAGCTACTTGAGTTAAGTCTGGACTGTAGTTAATGGCATTTTCAATTAAATTACTCACTGCCATCTCTAGCTGGCTGCGATCACCTAAAACTAAATGATCTGTGATTGGAAGAAATACTAAAGATATCTTTCGTTTTTCGGCAGTAAGTCGAGATTCATCTATTGCTTGATTGACTAAATCAATTATGGAATATGGTTGCGCGTTCTTAAGTGGATCACCATCTTGTAGCCGCGATAAGTTAATAATTTCTTGAACTAAATCAGTTAGCCGCTTAGCTTCTATCTGCATTCGGCCGGCAAATTTTTCAACTGCTTCTTTATCATCACTTGCGCCAAGGACTGCTTCACTCAAGATAGATAGCGCACCGATCGGTGTTTTAAGTTCATGGGAAATATTTGCCACGAAATCACGACGGATTGCATCGAGACGCCGAAATTCACTATCGTCAAAAATGAGCGCAACGATTAGTCCTTCAGCACCAATTGGTGAAACACGGACCAATAGATCGTGGGTTCCTTGACCAATCGGGCCGCGTGGTAATTCAACAGTTGCTTCTTGATAAACATTTGAGCGACGCACCGCACGCACTAAGTTAAGAAGTGGCGTCGAAACTAGCCGACCATCGCGAATCATTGATAGCGCGCTAGTGCCAGCTGAAGAAGAAAGCACTTGTTCACCCGGGGCGAGAATCAGATACTCAGCATCGAGGATTTCCAAAAGTTCAAGTAGGGAATCAGGAATTTCCCAGCCACTTTCGACTGTTGCTTCCTTGTCTCGGCGCCGGAACATAGCCTTATCGTAGAGAAGAGTTCACTTTCAGAACTACATAATCAGCCATTTACACCCCTTTCACCCAGATATTTACCTCAGATTTGCGACCCGTTCACTTAATAACGCCGCTCAGATGCGCGGTGGGTCTAGGTTTACCCCATGCGCGATTCCTTTCACGATGACTTAGACGGCATTGGAACCTCCCTGGTCGAAATGGGCCATTTAGTAAGTAAGGCAATGGAGCGCGCGACTACCGCTCTGCTTACGGCTGACCTAAAGGTGGCTGAAGAGATTATTTCCGAAGATGATGTAATCGATGACATGCAGCACGACATCGAGGCGCGCTCGATCAATTTGATGGCTCGCCAGCAACCGGTCGCCGGCGACCTGCGCACATTGGTTACTTCGTTGCGCATGAGCGCCGACTTAGAGCGTATGGGCGATTTGGCCCATCACGTAGCTAAGTTGACTCGTATGCGCTACCCAGCAGCGGCAGTTCCACCAGAGCTAGTTCTAACTTTGCAAGAAATGGGCAATGTAACAGCTCGTATCACTCAAAAAGCAATTGGGGTAATTGAGTCTCGCAATCTTGAAGCCGCACTACAGCTTGAAAAAGATGATGACGAGATGGATATTTTGCATCGTCGCTTATTTGAAATCTTGCTCGATGATTCTTGGCCACACGGAATTGAAACTGCTATCGATATGACTTTGCTTGGCCGCTATTACGAGCGTTGCTCAGATCATGCTGTATCGATTGCCCGCCGTGTCTATTACTTGGTCACCGGCGAGTACTCAAATTCAACTAAATAATTAATTACTTCTTGCCCTGATTAGCTACTGCTTGGATTGCAGCCGCTGCAGCAGTTGGATCTAAATACTCGCCTCCGCGGTTAATTGGCTTTAGGTCTGCATCTAATTTATAAAGCAGTGGAATTCCGGTTGGAATGTTTAATTCCGCGATATCAGATTCTGAAATTCCATCGAGGTGCTTAACTAGTGCACGTAATGAATTTCCGTGCGCAGTAACTAGCGCTCGCTTACCTGCTCGAAGATCAGGCACAATATTGCCGGTCCAATAAGGCATCATGCGAGTGACCACATCTTTTAAACATTCAGTTGCTGGCATATCTGCGCCTAAGTCAGCGTAGCGATCATCACCAGTTTGGCTATACGGATCATTGGCATCAATTGGCGGTGGTGGAACATCGTAGGAACGGCGCCACAGTTTAAATTGTTCTTCACCATAAGTAGCTAGCGTCTCTTTCTTATCCTTACCTTGCAGCGCACCGTAGTGACGCTCGTTTAAGCGCCAAGAACGATTAACCGGAATCCAATGTCGATCACAAGCATCGAGTGCTAATTGCGAGGTATGGATTGCGCGACGAAGTAGCGAAGTGTGAACAACATCGGGCAATAACCCATTTTCAGCGAGTAACTTTCCACCGCGAGCAGCTTCTGCTTCACCTGCTACAGATAAGCGAACATCTACCCAGCCAGTAAAGAGATTCTTAGCATTCCATTCGCTTTCGCCATGGCGCAATAGGATTAATTCAAAGTTGCTCATGCCGCAATCCTAGATGAATTAAATCAAATGTGAAAATGCTTCGAGATTTGCCAGCGATTCGCCGCGCGAAACCCGCCAAGCCCATTCCCGACGAATTGCGCTGGAAAAACCAATCTCAAGTAATGGATTAAAAGAGGAATCAGCTACTTGTAACACACTACCAATTATTCGATCTATCTCTTGATTGGTCACTGCAGTTAACGGCAAACGGCCAACTAAATAGATATCTCGTAACTCATTGATCGCAAAAGCGATTCCGTAGAGTCCAGCATTCTTCTGTAAACACCATGCATGTACTTGATCTTCATTCTCATCAGGCTTACGAATTACGAATGCATTTATGCTCAATGAATGGTCACCAATTACTAATGCGCAATGAGTTTGCTGCTTTTTTTCGCCAGGAAGAGTAATTAAGAAAGTATTTGGATTACTCTGCTCAAAAGGTAGATCATGAGATTCTAAAAATTCTAAAATGACTTCCGTTGGATTAAGCAAACTCATGTTTTATGCTCCGGCGATATGTTCGCGTGCAATTTGCGATAAAACCTGATCGTAAATATCTAAGGTGCCACGTGCTGTTGCATCCCAGCCAAAGTGTGAAGCGTGTTCAACTGCGCCCATTGATAGTAAAACTCGGCGCTGTGGTTCGCTTAATAAGCGCGCCAAAATGGATGACCAAGCGCGCGGATCATGGCCATCGACTAAAACTCCAGAAATGCCATCGGCAACCGCAGTACGCAAGCCACCAACAGCTGTTGCAACCACTGGAGTGCCGCATGCTTGCGCTTCAAGAGCTACCAAGCCAAAGGATTCGCTATAACTTGGCACGCAAACTAAATCCGCGCTGCGATACCAATCTGGTAAATCATTTCGTGGAACAGGTTCGGCAAATTTAATAACATCAGAAATTGCCAGCCACCCGGCTAATTCTTTAAGTCGTTCTACTTCAGAAGTATTTGAACCCGATGAACCACCAACAATATTTACAATCAAGCCACTACGTAAAAGAGGCGAGTGAGTTAGCATTTCTGAGATTGCCCTAATTAGTAGTTCTGGCCCTTTATGGGGCTGGATGCGACCCACAAACGTAATTACATGGGAGTTCGCTGGCACATTTAAGCGCTCACGAGCAGCTTTCTTGCCATCACCTGGAATAAATTTATAAAGATCAACGCCTGGCGAAACCACTCGCACATTGTCTGGGCAGGCTTCATACAGTGAGACCAAACTAGCTGCTTCGGCATCAGTATTAGCGATTAAAGCTTGTGCGGCTGCAACCACTTGGGTTTCACCTTGAACCCGGATCATTGGTTCAGGAGTTTCGCCTTCAGCCAAATGTAAATTCTTAACTCGCGCCATCGTATGCATAGTGTGAACGAACGGAATATTTAAAGCTTTACTAGTTATCATCGCCACTTTGCCAGAGATCCAATAATGTGAATGAATTAGATCGTATTTTGTTTCACCTGAAAGCTTTTTGGTAAATTCATCTGCTATAGCTGAATTCAGTTTTGGTAACTCTTCTTTAGTTACACCAGTTAGTGGACCAACATTTAATTGAATTACTCGAACTCCTGGTGACACTTGGACAATATCTGCGACTTTAGAATTTGTACGACGAGTGAAAATATCTACTTCTACGCCCATCGCAGCCATACGCTCGGCACTTTCAGCTACGTAAATATTCATGCCGCCAGCATCACCAATTCCTGGTTGATCCAGGGGCGAGGTATGCACCATCAAAGTTGTAATCCGAGCGTTCATGGTTAAAGGGTAACGCTGATTAAAAGGTAGCGCTAAGTGAGCCGACTACGGTTCCACCACCCAGCACATCAACAACTTCACCCTCGATTGTTATGCCCACTTTGGCGAGGGCAGCTTTCATTATTGGGCCATTTGCACGATTGCTGCCATCAGAAATTTTCCAAGCGATCGCGCTGCCATCAGCCAAAGATGCCAACATCACGCTTTCGGCGCCGCCTTTTACCAATAGTCCAGGAACTGCGCGCATCATGCGAGTATCGAAGGCGCCTTCAGCCAAAATCATTTCGGGATGTTTTAAACATGCGCTAATGACTTTTGAAAAAACTGGGTCAGGATCTATTCGCATTTTTCTAGCAGCTACTGCAATAGATCGAGTGCTCATAGAAAACAATGGTGCACCACAACCATCGACACTTACTCGATTTACTGCTTGACCGATTAAATCTTTAATCTCATTTGCAATTGCGATTTGTAATGGGTGGTTAGCATCGCGATAAGTTTTAATATCCCAGCCATTAACAACACAGGTTGCCAACATTCCGGCATGTTTTCCGCTGCAATTTGCCGCTAACGAAGTTACTGGCTTAGCTCCCCAGGAAACACGTGCTTTGCGATCAATTGGACGATCTGGCGTATTTTGTAAATCCGATTCCGACAAACCAGCACTCTTTAATATTTCCAGAGCAACTTCTTGATGCCTCTCAGTACCACCATGGCTCGCACAAACCAAAGCTAATTGCTCATCACTTAGCTCTAACCCATGTCGCACCATTGCTGCTGCTTGTAAAGATTTAATTGCCGAGCGTGGGTACATCTCAGCGTCTACATCACCAAGGGTTAATAGATCAGATCCGTCGGCACCAATCAGAATTAAATGGCCACTGTGAGTTGATTCGATTAATCCGCTACGCACTAACTGCGCTAGAACAACGCTCATTTTAATCGGCAGAGCGTGGGCTAGTTGACCAAATATGGGCCTGAAGTGTTTGTCCTTCGGCAGCCATGTCATAAGCGTAGAAAAGTTCGCCTTCAACTAATCCGTAAAGGCGAACGCCGGCAGTAACAATTTTTGCAGAAGGTGCGGAATAACCTTGATCCATCGCTAATTGAATCTTTGGCCCATCGAAATGACCAAGCCAGCCTTCGGTTATTCCAGTGTTATGTGAAATAACAACTTCCAGCACATTATTTGGCTTAATTCGCCAGAAACCAGCCTCGCTTGCACCGGGGCGAATAATCTCGCCATCTTCATCGACAATCCAGGAGCGGGAGAAATAATTTAGAAACGGGCGGCCATCATGATTAAAAACTGTTTCGGAGATAAATTGGAAGGGTTTAATCGTTGGATATTCGCCATGACCTTTGCCGCGCCAAGTTCCAACTAGCCAAGCTAGTGGATTTAAATCAGGGTGAAGACCTTCCGGAATCGTAAATACCATTATCTGCCAGTTCGCTTTCTGCTATCTCGGTAGCGAGCACTTTCGTGATCTCTGCGACTAGTAAATGCAAAGAACAATAATCCAGCGCCGATAACTAATGAAATCAGGCCAAGGAGAATTGAGGTTAAGAGCTCCATGCCAGTAAGTCTATCGGTTACTTACATCTTTCTTACGGCCCACATGATCGCGAGCCCTGCGACTAAAGTAAGTAATAACTGACCGAGTAGTTCCATTTACTAATTACCCGCGGCTATCGCTTCTTGCGAAGCAGGAATCCCAGCAACTGAAAGCGTTGCGTCTAAAGGGATATTGCGCTTCACGACCGCGAGTGCAATTGGGCCTAACTCATGATGTCTGGCAACAGTTCCTAAATAACCAACGACTACCCCGTCATTTTCTACTGGAGTGCCAACTTTAGGAAAGTTAACTTCGGTCCCATCAAGGTGCAACATAACTAATCTACGTGGTGGCTTTCCTAGGTTATTTATTTTTGCAACAGTTTCTTGGCCGCGGTAACAACCCTTATTTAGGTGTACCGCGCTATTTAATAGTCCAAGTTCGTTAGGAATAGATTTGTGATCAGTTTCAAAACCTATCCGGGGCAATCCAGCAGCTACTCGCATCGCATCAAGTGCCCAAGTACCCACTTGAGTTGCGACAGAATTAAAAGTTTCGATCATATTCGCTAATTCGGCGCGTGGGACAAGTGCATATGGGCCAGCGATTTCATCCATTTTGCCTGGGGCTCGTAATACTGCAAATTCGGCAGTTGCATCATGGATTTCAACTTGTGCACGAAATTTCATTTTGCTTAAATGCGAAATTAATTCAGCACTTCGACCCGGATTAACAATCAGCAAAGTGGTGTCACCATCATCAACTAAAAAGAATTGATGCTCGATGTGGCCTTTCGGATCTAAAATCAAAGCGTGCTGCCATTGACCAGCTAATAAATTTTCATGATCTTGAGTAGTTAATAGGTGTAGCCAAGTTAAACGCTCTGGCCCAGATAGTGCGACGACCTCGTAGTGTGATAAATCTGCCCAAGCTGTGCCGGCTTCGAGTGCGCGTTGTTCCTTTACTGGATCGCCGAAATGCCATACAGCACCTTTATCGGGGCCGTCCTCAACGAGTACGGCGCTCATTACTTACTTTCAGCAGCAAAACACACTGAACAAGTACCATAAATGGCAAAGTGCGTGACATCTGTCTTAAAACCATAATCATCGGCCAAAGAATTTACAAAGTTAGCCGCAACATCAATTGGTGCATCGCCGACTGAACCACAAACTCCACAAACTAAATGTAGGTGGGTTAGCTCTTCGGCTGCATGATAAGTAGCGCCGCCGTGGCCCAAGTGAGTGTGCTGAACTAAGCCCACATTTTCTAGGGTTTCTAAGTTGCGATAGACCGTTGAAAGATTAATTCCAGGATGGGTTTGGCGCACTTTTTCGGCAACTTCTTCAGGTGTGGCATGGCCAAGTTCGCGGACGGCAGCTAAAACTAATTCACGTTGCGGAGTTAAGCGCAAACCTTTATCGCGTAATTCATGCTGATCGGCCATAAGTTAATCTTACTTAGATTTTCATAAAAAGAGTTACCTGGCAGCCAATTAGCGGCGAGCACGCAGAAGAATTAAGTAAAATTCGCAGCCTAAGCAGTAATTAAAGGTGGTATTTAAGAAAGCTGCTGCAAGCGCAAATCCGGTTGCGATAGTGAAAACGATTGTTGCACCAGATAGCAGCCCAGCAACAGCGATTACTGTAAAAATTAACCCGACAGCTTGGGCAAATTGAGGTGGTCGCACATCTTCAGGAACAAATTCACCCTTTAAACGTCGCTTGATCAAGCTCTTGAATAGAAATGCGTAAGGCGTGAATTGTGGGCCTCTAGTTGCGCCAATTAGAAATACCGCTAATTGAAAAGCAATCAGCGGCAGTGATTGGGTTGCTAGCGCAGTTGCTAATACAAAAACTGTAATCGCTGCCGAAAAACGTGGACCACGTGCATCAATTACTACCGAGGTCTCTTTTTTTTCTAAAGTTGTCATTTGTCTCCTACTTTTCTCTGTTGTGGGTTACTAAAACTGGGTATTTTAAGTTTTAGTTACAACACAGCGAGACAGCTAAACGTCCGTAATCAAGTACGCGACGCTTGGTAAAGAAGCTATCTAGGGCGAAAGACATGTCATAAGAGTAAGGAGGCTATGTAGAAAAGCCTAATTGCGAGTAACTTGCAGGTGTCACTTGATAGCTGCAAGTGCAGCTAAAACTTGATCACGCTTAGGGGCGCCAACGGCTCGCCCTACTTCAACGCCAAAACTGTTCAGAATTAGCGTGGTTGGGGTCGAGCGAACATCCAGTTTGCGAACTAACTCCAAATTGGTTTCAGCATCAATTTCGACATGTCGCACATCGCTTAGTTCAGTAACAACGTTTTCAAGCAAGGTGCGAGTTGCTCGGCAAGGGGTGCAAAAGGCTGATGAGAATTGCACCAAGGTAGCCCGCGAGCCAAGTTCGCCACCAATTATTGCTGATGTTAAAGCCTTGCCAGAGATGGCTTTGGCTTGAATCTTGCCCCGAGACTTTTGGTACCAGAGGCCATAAGCAGTAGCAGCCCCAAGCACGATAAGAATTGGTAGGAAAGATTTCACGAGAGTAGTCTGTGCCACTTAACACCTAGAACGCAACTGGGAGCAGGTGAGCGCAAATGGCAAGAGTTTTGTTACTTACAAACACTCTTGGCGCGAGCGCCGAAGTTCTGCCATCACTAGCTTTGTTGCAACATCAAGTAAAAATTGTTCCAGCTGAAGCAAGTGTTCTAATTGATGTGCCTGAAGCAGACATTTTGTTATTAGATGCACGTCGCGATATTCCAGCTGCTAAAAATTTAGCGAAGTTGCTTCATGCCACAGGTTCGGGTGCACCCGTTGTTGTTATTACAACCGAAGGTGGTTTGTCAGCTCTTAGTGCCGAATGGGGCATCGACGATGTAATTCTTGATACTGCCGGTCCCGCCGAAGTAGATGCGCGTATTCGAATTGCAATTGGTGAATACGCAGCACAACTTGCCGAAAGTGATCCAGGTTCTGGTGAAATTAGAACTGGCGAAGTTTCAATTGATGAAAATAGTTACACCGCACGCATTAAAGGTCGCGCCCTAGATTTAACTTTTAAAGAATTTGAGCTACTCAAATTTTTAGCCCAACACCCTGGTCGCGTATTTACTCGAGCCCAGTTGTTGCAGGAAATTTGGGGTTACGATTATTTCGGCGGTACTCGCACAGTTGATGTGCATATCAGGCGTCTGCGTTCAAAACTTGGCCCAGAGCACGAAGCAATTATCGGCACCGTGCGAAATGTGGGATATCGCTTTACCATAACGAGTGCGATGAAAGATGCCCAAGTCACTGAACGGATTTAGTTGTGCGCACGATTCTAAAAATGCACCTCCTTGTTGCCGCTGATTTGCCAGAGCCAAATACCTCTGCCGAGATAAGTACCTTCAAACCAGTCGATGCCGATGAATGGTTAGCACTAAATAACGAGATTTTTATTGTGCATCCTGACCAAGGCGATTGGGTAATGCAGGACTTAACAAACCGTATGAAAGAAAGTTGGTTTGATGCCGATGGCTTCTTTTTGGCGCGCAAGAAAGGCAAAATAATTGGTTTCTGTTGGACGAAAATCCATAATGACCGGGTAAATGAGGGTGCCATTGGGGAAATTTATGTAATTGGCGTGAACCTAGCTGCGCATAGCAAGGGGCTGGGCAAAGCCTTAATGCTTACTGCTTTGCACTATTTCCAAAGCAAAGGAATCAAAGAATCAATGCTCTACGTTGATGCTGATAACCATGCCGCACTTATTCTTTATAAGAAACTAGGCTTCAACTAAATCAGCACACATCTTGCGAAATGCAGCTGTATGGGCATCAACATCTGCGCTCGTAGTATCAGGACACATCAAGGCCATATTATGAAATGGTGTGATCAAAAACCCATCATTTAACATTCGCAAATGTAGGTACTGCTCTAATTCAAAATCTCCTGAGTTATTTGCATCAGCACCAGTTACCGGCGCAACTTTGCCAAATATGTATTCACCACGCGCGCCTAAACGGTTACAGCTCCATGGCAAATTAAATTCACTAATCGCAGCATCCACGCCATCAGACCAACGAGTTCCTAGATCAATCATGCGGTCAAAATTTTCTTGAGTTAGAACATGAGTAAGTGTCGCGCGCATCGCAGCGAGTGAAAGAGCATTTCCAGCCAACGTACCTCCGATGCCACCGGTATCAATAATTTCTAACTCAACCATATTTTTGATTGAATCAGCAATCGCTTGAGTCATACCGAAAGTTCCGGTCGGAATTCCACCACCAATTGCTTTACCTATGGTTAGAAAGTCTGGCTTTAACCCAAGGTCGGCGGTCATTCCGCCCGGACCAACTGAAATTGTGTGAGTCTCGTCAATGATTAAAATAGTTCCGTACTTCTTTGCGAGTTCTTGTACCACTTCTAAGTACCCAGCTTGGGGCAGAACAATTCCAACATTTGTCATCGCTGGTTCCATTAAAATCGCTGCAACATCACCATGAGCTAATGCTTTTTCCATGCCGGCAATATCGTTGAATTCAACAACGCGGGTTGTTTTATCAAGTGCCACAGGTGCGCCAATATTTCCCTCGCGGGCTACGGTGTTGCCGCTCGCATCTAAAGTGGCAAAAGTTTCATCTACTGAGCCGTGATAGCAGCGATCAATAACCACAATTTTTGAACGGCCAGTAAGTAGGCGGGAATAGCGAATTACATGGCGATTAGCGTCGGTGGCTGAGACGGTAAATTGCCAAAGCGGCAAGCCAAAGCGGTTGGCTAACTCAGCTGAAACAATTGAAGCATCAGCTGTTGGCAGCATCGCGGTAATTCCTTTGCCGGCTTGTTCGCGAATCGCAGCCACTGTGGCAGCTGGTGAATGGCCAGTCATTGAGCCGGTATCGCCTAAACAAAAATCAATATATGAATTGCCATCGACATCAGTAAAGCGTGCACCTTTTGCTTGATCAATAAAGACTGGGTAGGCGCCAGGCCATTTAGCCATCCAGGACATCGGAACTCCGCCCGGCATTGATTGCTTTGCTTTTTCAAAAAGCTCACCACTTTTTGGATGCAACTTTAGAAAGCGTTCTTCTTCGTGGGCTATTAATTTGGCCAAATGGTTACGGTTGATCAAGTTATCTTCCTATTCCTTTTTTTATTCTTCGGTAAAAACGAATAACGCTTCGATGTAGTGCTCGCCAGTAATTCCAAGATTCGCTGCATCAGGTGGCGCAGTTTGTGGTTCGATACAAACTCCTTCAGCATCTTCGCTGTAAACAACCCACCAAGGTGCATCGCACTCAATATCTATACGCGCAACATCTTCCCAAATGATTGCTGGGGTTCCAATAATTCCAGTGAAAGCATCGTCCCAAGGTTCAGGTGACGGTTTAACTAATTCACCAGTTGGTAGCCCATCTGAACCACGTTGCATCATTTGATTTGCCGAAAAATCAATTACTGCGCTGCCACCACGATCTAAGTCGCGAGCAAACCAAGGATGTAAACCTAACCAAGCTGGCAAATCACATTCACCTGGTTCGTATTCAAGTGACCAACGAATTGCATCATCTAATACTTCAATTGTTTGTTCTAAAGTCGCGCCGCCATAAGGTGCGGGTAAATGTAGTAACGAACGTCCTGGGCCGATTTCTTGCCAAGATGAAGTAAAGCCATAGCCATGCAGCGCATTCGGTGGGTCAAAGATTTGTGGCAATTGGTGCTCTTGGCCATTAGCGCCAGTAATTAAGCCATCGCGCACGCGCCCAGCCCATGGCCCCATGCCATACCAACCGTAATCTACGGGGGTGCCACGAAAGGGCAGTGTGAACTGCATATCTCGCCAAATTAGCGAGGCAATACGTGCGCCTTGATCTAAATCAATATTTATTTGAAATTCAGCATCATCAATGAATTGCATTTTAGTTCCGCTCAAGTGCTTCGGTAAGTTCAAATGCGCGAGGTGGTTGAGCTCCGGCACGAGAACAGGTAATCGCTGCTGCAACTGCAGCCCGATGTAAAACTTCACGCAATTTCGAACTAGTTAAATTCAATATACCTATCTGGGTAACAGCTTCGACAATTATTGCGCCCACGGTGTCGCCAGCACCAACGGTATCTACAACTGCAACTTTTATCCCCGAGACTTCAACTACGCCATCGGAAGTGACGCCAACTAAGCCATTTGCGCCTCTCGTAATCACGACTAACTGCACGCCTTTTTCCAGGCAAATTTTGGCAACACCGATTGGATCTTCATTTGGATAAAGCGCGGTGATATCGTCTTCACTAAATTTAACAACGCTGCTGATCTTTAGCCATTTTTCAACTTCATCCCGA
Organism: Candidatus Planktophila sp.; assembly: GCA_964202795.1. Taxonomy (GTDB): domain Bacteria; phylum Actinomycetota; class Actinomycetes; order Nanopelagicales; family Nanopelagicaceae; genus Planktophila. The sequence goes on along the minus strand of CAXNJS010000011.1, from coordinate 11,227 downwards.
TACTTAATTAGATCAGGCATAACACTTGGCCTGATATTTGGATCAAAGACGATAGGCGCAAATTCACTTACTTTCACAGCCCAGTCATAAAGCACAGAGGCACCTGGTTCAATAATTGTGACCAGTGTTCCGATTTGCAAAACTTCTGGTTTGTATTTTTCTGGATCAGGTAACCAAGTATTTTCAAAAGCGAATGTGGCAGTTCCATTAATTAAGAATTCATAACTAGCAGAACCATCGCTACTTAATGAAACGGTTGCGGTACAAGTTGGTAAATCACTTGTTAGCGCCAAATCTAAACCAACACCATCGTGAATTAATTCTGCGCGTGCTGATTTTCCATAAGCATCGGTAGAAATGCCATCAATGAATTGAACTTCATGACCCAAGCGAGAAAGTGCTTTGGCGGTATTTGCTGGCCCGCCACCAACAATTGCAATGCGCTCAGGTTCACCTGGCAATAGGTCGATTAAGACTTCACCGCAAACCCAAATGCTCACTGCTGTTCACCTTTTCGCGCTAAGAATTCGGCAATAACTTCAACTCCAAGCAAATGATCTTGAACTTGAGGCAAGCCACTAATTAGTAATACTCCTGCCAATCCTAATCCGTTCACATTAAGTGGCAATCCACCGCCATGAATTGCATGCAATTCCTCAGATAATTCATTCTTTAAATACCAATCAAAACCATTTTCTTCAGCAAATACTCGCTCGCGCATTGTTGAGTTACCAGTTGCATGAACTACTCGAGCTTTGCGAGCAATCCAATTATCATTTTCTGGTTTTGTGCCGGGTAGCGCTATATGAAATACCGACCATTTTCCTAATTGCACTTCAATCGTGATGGCTAGACCACGATCGTGTCCTAGTTGATGAGCTATCTCACCAATTTCTATTGCTTCACTTTGCGATAGAGATGGCAGCAATAAAGTTTCTGCTTCTAATTGCAGACCTGCGCTAGTAAATCCGCCTGTGGTATCGACCATGACCTAATTATGCGGTGGCAGGTCTAATGCTCCAAGATCTGATTATTTTGAGCAGAAAAGAGCTAATTTAGGCGTGCTACCGGTTAAAAGGTAGCGATCGACTGCTGAATCAACACATATTGAGCCACGTCCGTGGCCAGTATGACCATCGCCATCGAGGGTAATCAAGACGGAGCCATCGAAGATTTTTGTCAGCGATTGCGCCCATTTATATGGAGTTGCTGGATCTCTAGTTGTTCCGACAACCAGAATCGGTTTTGTATTTATGCTCTTGATTTCAATTTGTTCCACACTGCTTAAGTTTGGCAAGTAGCGGCAAGCTAATCCGGCATATGCCAGATATGGGCCAAATATTGGCGCTTTGTCTGAAAATTCAGCAACGCCCTTTTTAAATGCGGAAATTGTTTCTAGTTCATTTTGGTCAAGGCAATCTATTACTTGTAACGCATCGTTTTCATTGCTTAGGTAACTTCCATTCTCTTGCCGACCAGCATATTGGTCTGCCAAAGTTAAGAAACTTGCGCCGCTTCCTAGCGTTGCTTCTTTGAACGCATCACGTAAAACAGGCCAGCCTGATTCACTGTCATATAAAGCTGAGGCAATTCCGAGTAATACTAAACCTTCGGTAACTTCACGCCCAGATTTACTCTTTAGAGGTGTGATCGCGGTTTTGGTCAACAAATCAATAACTTGTAATTTAGCATTTTCTAAATCACCAGTTAAAGCACAAGAATTAATCTTTAAACAGCTGCCTATAAATGCATCAAGTGCCGATTCAAAACCGATTGCTTGGCCAAGCATGGCTTCTCTATTATTACTATTTGGATCAACTGCGCCATCTAATACAAATCGACCTACCTTTTCTGGAAATAACTCAGCATATAAAGTTCCGAGGTATGTGCCATAAGACTTTCCTAAGAAATTCAACTTCTGATCACCAAGAACTGAACGTAATATCTCTAGATCGCGCGCGCTATTTAATGTGCTGTATTCCGCTAAATACTTAGTGTTTTCAGCACACTTGGCAAAATAATCTCGTGCATCGCTAATAAATAGTGCGAACTCAGTTTCATCATCTGGTTTCGGGTCCGCTGCAAAACTGGCATCGGTTTCAGCATCACTTAGGCATTTAATTGCAGCACTCTCTCCGACTCCACGTGGATCAAAACCGACAATATCGAAACGTTCCAGAATCTCAGGGCTAACTATGTATTCAGCGTTATAGGCATAATCAACCCCTGATGAGCCTGGCCCGCCTGGATTTACGACCAATGAGCCAATTCGACGTTCTTGATCTAGTGCTTGATAACGCAATAAAGAGAGTGAAAAAGCTCCAACCGATAAGTCTGCGTAGTTAATTGGTACTAGCAAAGATGAGCATTGGTAATTTCCATAGCAATCTCGCCACTTTAGTTCTTGAGTTTCATATTGGGAAAGCGTGGAAAGCGGATCTGGTTCAGTTGCCGCGCAACTGCTTAAAAGTAAGAGTGAAGCAAGTAAAACTGCAACTTTTTTTAAAATCATGCTTGAGCTAATTGGCACATTAACGCCTCTAGCGTGAGCAAAGGCGCTGCGTTATGACTTAAATTAGTACGAGCCGACATGATCGCATCTATCTTTGAAACAGTTTTAGCCGCTGGAATTCTTTCCGCCATCTTAGAAATGTCCAAAGCGAATTCTTGATTAATCAAGGCGCCCTGTGTTCCGGATTGAATAAACATAACATCGCGATACAGAGTTGCGATATCTACCAGCGCGCCATCAATAGAATCTCTAATCATTCGAGTGGTTCTTGATTTCTGCTCTTTCTCTAAATCTTTAATTGCTTTTGAACCACCGGTGGCCATTCCGCGCCCAGTTGCCCCTTTGCCCCAGGCCTCAGCTAATTCAGTACTCTCTTTTTCATCACGGGCGCTAGCGGCAACTTCAGCTTCTTCGGTTGCTAAATTTAAAAGAGTTTCAGCGGCTTTAAACGCAGATGCCACATCATTAATCTGCATCGGTAATTTAATAATAGTATTTCGACGATTACGAATAGTCTCATCACTAGCTAAATATCGAGCGCGACCAATATGTCCTTGTGAAGCGCGCGACGCATAATCAGCCATCGCAGGTGAAACACCTTCACGATTGATTAAAACATCTGCCACATCTTTGGCGCTAGGTGTCACTAACTGCAGATGGCGGCATCTTGATCGAATAGTTGGCAAAACATCTTGCAGAGTTGGTGCGCATAACAACCAAACTGTGCGATTTCCAGGCTCTTCGATAGCTTTAAGCAAAGCATTGGCTGCTGATTCAGTCAGGCGATCAGAATCTTCCATAACCACTACTCGCCATCCGCCCATTGCTGGCGCCCAAGCCACGCGAGTTAATAGCTCACGGATCTCGTCAATCTTGATTGATAAACCTTCGGTACGAATAATTTCCACATCAGCGTGCGTGCCAGCTTTAGCCGCTCGACAATCAACGCATGTGCCGCAACCATCGCTGCTACAAATTAGAGCTGACGCAAAAGCAACTGCAGCGGATGATCGTCCGCTTCCGGGTGGGCCAGTAAATAACCAAGCATGAGTCATCTCTTGTGAATCTTCACCGCTTCGAGCAGCAGCCACGGCGCTTTGAAGAATTTTAACCAGATGATTTTGACCAACTAATTGATCGTAAACCGACATCGCTACTTCTTCTTTACTGTTTTACGGGCAGTATTTCGGGCTGTTGCGGCAGCGCGACGAATTGGTTTCATAAGGCGGTTTCCTTGCGCATCACGGAAGTTGCGATGTAATCCAGGAATTTCACCAACCCGAGCAATGATTTCATTGTGAATCTCTTCAATAGTCTTGCGACCATCAACAACTAAATAACGTTCTGGATCAAGAAGTGTTAGCTGCAAATACTCTTGACGAATTCTTTCGTGGAAATCAATTGGTTCGATTTCCAATCGATCTTTACTCTTTAATCGACTAAGTCCGATTTCAGCTGGTTGATCAATCAAAATTGTTAAAGTTGGGAACAACGACTCGGTAGCCCAGCGAGAGATTCGCGCTACTTCTCCTGAAACTAGGACCCGACCAGCACCTTGATAAGCAATTGAAGAGTCAAAGTAGCGATCGGTAATTACAACTTCGCCGCGATCTAGTGCTGGGCGAATCTTTGAGAACACATGGTGGGCACGATCTGCTGCATATAAAAGAGCCTCAGCACGAGGTGAAATGTCACCAGTTGAATGATCAAGCAATATTCGGCGTAGATCTTTGCCCATTTCGGTACCGCCAGGCTCGCGGCTAAGAAGTACTTCTTCGCCTTCTTCTTCTAGCCACTTCTTGAGTAATTTACTTTGAGTTGATTTGCCGCTGCCTTCGCCACCTTCAAAGGCGATGAATACACCTTTGGTTTGAGCTCCAGTAATAGAGCCAAGTTCGCCCTTAATTGCATTTGAAATATCACTCCAGATGGAAACATTTGGGCGGTCTTTCATCTGATGGTAAGAAACTGCGCCAATTAAAATTGCAAATAAACCAGCGATTAACAAGGTGATAGCGGCGCCGTTATATGCAACTTCGGTATTGCGAACCTTAATTCGGTATTCACCGATGTAGGCCGCAATAATTGGGGAAATTGCTAAAACTGCAACCAGGGTTACGCGAATAATTGATTGCATGAACGCAAATGTGCGACCACGAACATCATCGTGAACTTCAAGTCCTAGCATCGTAAATCCAGTTACCCAGCAAAGACCAGAGAAAGCACCCAAAATAATCACGATAAAGACAGCTAGTGTGAAGTTTGGAATGGCCGCAAGTAGAACTAAGAAGGATCCAGCAACCGTTAAGGAAGCACCAAATAGTCGGCGGCGAGAGAATTGGGCAAATATTTTAGGACCAAATGCAATTCCAATGGCCAGACCAGTAAATACCGAACCAAAGAGCACGCCGTAACCAGCATCTCCGCCACCTAAGTCACCTACGAAGGTACGTGCTAAACCAATAACTGCGCCCGCTGCGATGAAAGCACCGATCATTCCAACAATAAGACCGCGAATAATCTTTGAGCTGCTTACGACTTTATAGCCTTCGATTAAAGATTTGCCAACACTGGAGTCCGCTTGCTTACCTGATTGGTGGCGTTTGGGAATCTCGCGCAAATTAAAAATTGTCCACGCGCTAAAAGCAAAACTCAGCGCGTTTATATAAAGTGCGATATCAATAGAGGTGCCTTTAAAGCTTGGAAAAGCTGCAGCGATAGCGCCACTTAAGAGTGCCAATATTGCAAAGAGTCCAGCTGCAATTGGCGCGGTGCCATAAGCGGCGAAAAGTGAAACTTGATTTGCACTTTCTAGTTTCTCTTTCGGAACTAAATTCGGAACGCTCGCATCTTTTGCAGGTGACCAGAAAAGTGAGACGCATTCCACCAAAATAGTGGCGGCATAGAGCCAGAAATAATTATTAACAATCGGAATTGAAATATAGAGCGCAAAACGAATTACATCAGCAACGACCATAAGCAGTCGTCGATCAAGTCGATCAGCTATAACTCCGGCAATTGGTCCTAAGAAAACTGCCGGCAGCAAGCGTGCGATGAAGACGCCAGCAATTGCAAAGTTAGCTGTTGCATAATTTCCACCTGATAATTGTTGAGCTAATGCGGTCGTGGCAAGTAAGCCGAGCCAATCTCCGAGTGAACCAAATGCCATTGCTTGCCAGAGTTTGCGAAAAGCCGGTATTGCTAAAACACTTCGAGTCTCATCTGGTGCCGGCGCCGCCGGTCTTGGAAGAGTGTTGCTCACGGCTCAATCGTAGTGGGCTTAGTTTTCGCTTTTCCAGTGGCTGCCTTTTTAGCAACTCGATTAGTTGCTACTTTTTTAACGGTTTTTTTCGTCAAAGTTGGCGCTGATTTGGCTGCTTTTTTACGACTCTTTTTAGGTCGCGTGGCTCCGCCATTCTCAGCTTCCCAGGCTCGGCGGCCAGCCAATAATTCAAGTCCGCGTTCGATGGTCATCGCTTCGACTGTGTCACCACGGCGCAGAGTCGCATTAGTTTCACCATCGGTTACATACATTCCAAATCGACCATCTTTAATAATTAAAGGTTTCTCTGTTGTTGGATCAATACCCAATTCCTTTAGAGGTGGTTTAGCAACTCCGCGACGACGTTCCTTTGGTTTGGAATAAATTTCTAGTGCTTCATCTAAGGTAATTGAAAACAATTGATCTTCCGAAGTTAGTGTGCGCGAATCAGCGCCTGCCTTTAAGTAAGCACCGTAGCGACCATTTTGCACAGTAATGTCATCGCCGGCTGCATTAGTTCCGAGAGTACGTGGCAAAGATAAAAGTTGTAACGCATCTTCGTAAGTAATTGTGTCTAGCGTCATGGTTGAAAGTAGTGAAGCAGTTTTTGGTTTTGGATCATCAGCTTTCTTACGCTTCTTCTTAGCACCTTCAACTACTGGTTCTGCTGGGAAAACTTCAGTCACGTATGGGCCAAAGCGACCACTCTTAGCGATAATCGGTAAATTAGTTACTGGATCAATTCCTAAATCACGTTCACCTGATGGTGCTGCCAGAAGCTCGATTGCTTTTGCCAAAGTTAATTCATCTGGCGCTAATGATTCAGGAACGTTAGCAAGTTTGCGAGTTTCGCCTTCCCCCTCTTGCAGATAAGCACCATATCGACCAACCCGAATTTCAATCTCTGGTGAAAGGCGCATCGTGTTAACTTCACGCGCATCGATTGCGCCTAAGTCAGCTGATAGTTCATTTAAACCAGGTTCGCCATCGTGGCCGTAGAAGAAATCACGTAGCCAATCAACCCGCTTTGCTTGACCGCTCGCGATCTTGTCCAAGTCTTCTTCCATGCTGGCGGTAAATTCGTAATCTACTAATTTTGTAAAGTGTGTTTCTAGTAAGCCAGTTACTGAAAAAGCCAAGAAAGTAGGCACTAAAGCACGCCCGCGCTTTGAAACATAACCGCGGTCTTGAATCGTTGCAATAATTGATGCAAAAGTTGATGGACGACCAATGCCTAGCTCTTCTAACTTCTTAACTAAAGTGGGTTCGGTGTAGCGAGCAGGTGGCTTTGTTTCGTGCCCTTCGCAACTGTATTCCTCAACTTTTACGCTCTGTCCAACGCTCATGGCTGGCAAGCGCTTATCTTCAGACTCTTCGCCCTCTTTTTCTTCAGCTAAATCATCATAGGCTGCCAAGAAACCAGGGAAGGTAATTACTGAACCGTTAGCTCGGAAAATAGTTTCGCGGCTATCACTCGTTTTTGCATCGAAGTCAACGCGCATCTGCATCTTTTTAGCATCAGCCATTTGTGATGCAACTGTGCGTTTCCAAATTAAGTCATACAGCGCAAACTCATCGCGCGAAAGTTCTGGTGCTAGCTCGCCAGGAGTTTTGAAACTTTCACCAGCTGGACGAATTGCTTCGTGCGCTTCTTGGGCATTTTTTGTTTTACCAACATAAACGCGTGGTGAATCAGCAACATGATCGGCGCCATAAAGAGCTTTGGCAGATTCACGTGCTGCGTTAATTGCTTGCGCCGAAAGATTTACGGAGTCAGTTCGCATATAAGTGATATAGCCGTTTTCATATAAGCGTTGTGCGATACGCATTGTGATCTGCGCTCCCCAACCTAACCGACTACCAGCATCTTGCTGCATAGTTGAAGTTGTAAATGGTGGCTTTGGTCGCTCAGTTCGTGGAGATTCTTCCATCGACTTAACTACTAGTGGCGCTGCCTTAAGAGCTGCAACCAAAGATCTGGCAGCTGTTTCATCAAGTAACAAAATGTTGGCTAGTGATTTTTCTTTTACTGCGCCATCGGCACCAAAGTCTGCAGTTGTTGCAACGCGCTTGCCATCAACGCTAAGCAGGCGTGCGTTAAAGCCTAATTCGCATTTAGCGGTTAAGTCCCACCAAGCTGAGGAAATGAAGGCCATGCGTTCGCGCTCTTTTTCCACGATTAACCGAGTAGCAACCGATTGCACGCGGCCAGCAGAAATGCGTGGCATAACTTTTTTCCAGAGCACTGGAGATAAGCGATAACCAAATAGTCGATCTAGAACTCGACGGGTTTCCTGCGCATCGATTAAGTCGTAATCAAGGTCACGAGTATTTTCTACTGCGCTTTGAATTGCCTCTTTAGTAATTTCATTGAAAACCATTCGCTTAATCGGAATCTTTGGCTCGAGCACTTCAACTAAGTGCCAGGCAATCGCTTCACCTTCGCGGTCTTCATCGGTTGCCAGAATTAATTCTTCGGCATCTTTCATCAGCGCCTTAAGCTCAGCAACTTTCGCTTTTTTATCTGGGTTAATTACATAAAGTGGCGCAAAATCTTCTTCAATATTTACGCCCTCTTTAGCCCAAGCTATCTTTTTGTATTCCTTAGGAATATCAGCTGCGCGCTGAGGTAGATCGCGGATATGGCCAACGCTAGCCTCGACAATGTAATCATCGCCGAGGTAGCCGCCAATTTTACGTGCTTTAGCTGGTGATTCAACAATCACTAGCTTCTTCAATACACGCGCCATTAATTTCCTAAGTTAGCTCTGGGGAAAAGCTGAAGTTAGCCGAATTGGTATTAGTAAGTAATCGAAGTCGATTGACGACGATTACGAACAAGAGCTGCAACAATTACCAGCGTTGCGACAATACCAATCAAAGTGCTGGTGCTTTCGCGACCACCAAGTGCCATACCAACAATTGCTGGTGTAATTAACAGACCAACTAAGTTCATAACTTTGATCAGTGGGTTAATTGCAGGGCCGGCAGTGTCTTTAAATGGATCGCCAACGGTGTCACCAACGATGGTTGCAGTGTGTGCATCTGAACCTTTACCGCCGTAACTTCCATCTTCAACCATCTTCTTAGCGTTATCCCAAGCTCCGCCTGAGTTAGATAAGAAAACCGCCATCAAGGTTCCGGTGCCAATTGCGCCAGCTAAGTAAGCGCCGAGTGCGCCAACGCCAAGACCGAAACCAACTGCGATTGGTGCCATAACAGCAAGCAATCCTGGTGTCACAAGTTCACGAAGTGAATCGCGAGTACAAATATCAACTACGCGACCGTACTCAGGCTTTTCAGTACCCTTCATAATTCCTGGGTGTAGTTTGAATTGGTTACGAACTTCCATAACTACCGCACCAGCTGCGCGAGATACTGCATTAACTGCTAGACCTGAGAACAGGAATACAACTGCAGCACCGATAATTAGACCTACTAAGTTGCGTGGATCTGCAACATCGAGAATGCCTTGGTATTGCAGATTTGTAAGTAGATCTACGGTTGTAGAACCAGCTTCAACTACTGCCAACTTAATTGCATCAGTAAAGGCACCAAATAGCGCAGTTGCTGCAAGGACTGCAGTTGCGATCGCGATTCCCTTAGTGATTGCCTTTGTGGTGTTTCCGACTGCATCAAGTGAAGTAAGAATTTGTGCGCCTTCGCCCTTAACATCACCAGACATTTCAGCAATGCCTTGTGCGTTATCTGAAATCGGGCCGAAAGTATCCATAGCCACAATTACGCCAACAGTTGTTAGCAAACCAGTTCCGGCCAAAGCGATCGCAAGAAGTGAAAGCACGATTGAACCGCCGCCTAACATGAAGGCGCCGAATACTGCAGCTGCGATTAGCAAAGCACTGTAAACAGCTGACTCGAAACCAATCGAAATACCAGCCAAAATAACGGTTGCAGCGCCTGTTTGTGATGAGGCAGCAACGTCATTTACTGGCCGCTTTCCAACTTCAGTGAAGTAACCAGTTAGCAATTGAATTGCAGCAGCTAAACCGATACCGATTAGAACTGCGCCAATTGCCAAGATGCGTGGGTTGGTATCACCGAATGAATCAACTTGTTCTTTGGTTAAACCGAGAAGACCACCGAAGCTATCTGGCAAATAAGTAAATGTTGCAAGCGCTGTTAGCACTGCGCTGATAATTGCAGATAAGAAGAATGAGCGGTTGATTGCAGTCATTGCGCTCTTATCTGTTGGACGCAAGCGAGTAAGGAAGATTCCGATTACCGCAGTGACGATACCAATTGCAGGAACTATCAATGGATAAACCAAACCAGCGTTACCAAATCCAGCTTTTCCAAGAATTAGTGCAGCAACAAGTGTTACGGCATATGACTCGAATAAGTCAGCAGCCATGCCCGCACAGTCACCAACATTGTCGCCTACGTTATCTGCAATAGTTGCAGGGTTACGTGGGTCATCTTCTGGAATACCTTTTTCAACTTTACCTACGAGGTCAGCGCCAACATCAGCTGCCTTTGTGAAGATACCGCCGCCAACGCGCATAAACATCGCGAGCATTGCAGCACCAAAACCAAATCCTTCCAGAACTGCAGGAGCTTGTTCGCGGTAGATAATCACAACAAGGGAAGCGCCAACTAAACCAAGGCCAACTGTTGTCATACCAACAACGCCACCGGTGCGGAAAGCAATCTGCACTGCGCGCTCGGCATCCTTCTGACGAGCAGCTTCAGCAACACGCACATTTGCGCGAACTGCTAGCCACATACCGTTGTATCCAACGAGTGCACTAAAGGCGGCACCAAGTAAGAAGAAGATTGAGCGACCGATACGAATATCAGCATCTCCTGGGAGTACAAAAAGTAGAACGAAAACAATCGCTACGAAGTAGGAAAGGGTGCGGAACTGACGAGCTAAATAAGCTGCCGCTCCTTCTTGAACTGCACCGGCAATTTCCTTCATCTTTTCGGTGCCTTCACCCTGCGCCAAAACTTGAGCACGAAGCGCATATGCGATTCCAAGTGCAACAAGTGAGATGGCTAGAACTACATAAACATAGGTGAGGTTATTTCCGGTTACTTGCACGAGTGAGGCATTTGCCCGCATCTTGTCTCCTCCGTTGGAGAGTCAGGGGGCGCTATTTGCCCACAAAGTTGCCTGAGTTTACGCATAACCCCCTATTGATTGGCAAATATACCTATCTATCTGTGCCTTTTTGAGAACGTTTAGCGTGAGATTTACTCGACTAGGCGAAACTATTGGAACAAGGGCTACGACCGACTAGGGTCTTGGTCTATGGATATTGGAACTCTCTTTGACCCAAATTCGATCGTGGCAGATCTGGGCTTAATCGGCATTCTGACCATCCTCTTCGCCGAAACTGGCCTACTGGTTGGGTTGGCATTTCCAGGCGACTCACTACTTTTTGTTTCTGGCTTAGCAGCATCAGGTTCAGCCGCCGCGCTTCTAGGTGGAG
>CAXNJS010000010.1:0-28531 GCA_964202795.1 Candidatus Planktophila sp. | reverse complement strand
TCGCTCCGCCACCAGGTATCGATCCTGGACCCTGGGCTTCAAAGGCCCATGTGCTAGCCACTACACAATGGCGGAACCCGTATTCTCCCTCATCCGAGGGACTGCTTTTGACCATTAACCTTGCCCATAGCGAGATTTCTTAAGAAAATTGCCAAGAAAATTAGCAAGGGGCGGGGGTAAAAATGCGCGATGAAGTAGACCGCCTGATTGCCGACTGGAAATCACAGCGCCCTGATCTTGATCTCGCACCATTAGCTGTACTTAGTCGTGTAACTAGAATTTCGCGTCAACTCGATATCACTCGCCGAAGTGCATTTGCTGATCTAGAAACTTGGGGCTTTGATGTTCTTGCCGCACTTCGTCGCGCTGGCGCTCCTTATCAACTTTCACCAAGTACCTTGATGGCAGAGACCCTCGTTACTAGCGGAACAATGACTAATCGCCTTGATCGATTAGAAGAGTTAAAACTAATCACGCGCGAACCTGATCCTGCCGATGGCCGCGGTAGCTTAGTAACGTTAACAAAAACTGGCATGAGCGCCGTTGATGCAGCCCTAGAAGATTTATTAGGGCGTGAAGAAGATTTGTTATCAGCTCTGACTAAAGAAGAGCAGATTGATTTAGCGCGACTGCTCAGTAAATTGGTTAATGCGTTTCAATAACTCGAGCACCTGGCACTGGGCCAGTTGCTCTTGCCACGCTACCAACAACTCCGCTGGCAGTGAGTGCAACTGCTAAATCTAAGCCAGCTTCTTCATCAGATACTAAAAACGCAACTGTGGGGCCAGAGCCAGAAACAATTCCGCCTAGTGCACCATATTCCTGACCTACATCGAGAATTAATCGAAGTGCTGGCCGCAGCGAACAAGCTGCACTCTGCAAATCATTAATTAAATATTTACCAACTGAATTTGCATCAGCAGCTAAAAGTGATTGCATTAATTTGTCACTTGCTTGTGGGTTCGCAATTGTTAAACCAGCGCGCAAGCGATCACATTCGGCATAAACCGATGGCGTTGACAACCCAGCTGAAGAGAGTGCTAAAACCCAATGATAGGTGCCTCTAGAGAGCGCTGCAGTTAGCTCATCACCACGACCACGACCAATTGCAGTGCCACCGTTTAACATAAATGGAACATCACTACCAAGTTGTCGTGCGATTTTCACCATATCTTCGCGGGTCATGCCTAATGAATAAAGCGCATCGATTGCCACAATTGCAGCTGCTGCATTTGCACTTCCGCCAGCCATTCCCCCAGCAACTGGAATTGTTTTATGAATCTGCATAGATGCATCGATCTCAACGTCATATGTTTTAGCAATTATTTGAGCCGCTTTGACTGCCAAGTTTGTTTCATCAGCTGGCACACCCGCTATGTGATCGCCGGTAATTGAGAGTGATAAACCTGAACCAGGCGCTGCATGGGCAATAGTTAAATCATCGTAAATAGAAATTGCTTGAAAAACTGTGACTAAACCATGAAAGCCATCTTTTTCGCGTGGGCCAACTGAAAGTTGCAGATTAACTTTCGCAGGAACGCGAACAGTTACTGAATTTGTGACCACGATTGAACTCTACTTGACGCTTTGGCTGGCGTTATAGATGGCACAGAAAGAATCAATTAATAAAGCTTCACCGCGCAACGTTGGATCAATCCCGGCTGCAATCAGAACTACTTCGGCTTTTGCCGAGCTACCGAAGATGCCCGATAGCGCTGCCCGCAACATTTTGCGACGTTGGGCAAAGGCGGCATCAACTAATTGGAATACGCCTTTGCGCATCACATCATCGCCCGGAGTTTCGTGACGTTTAAAACTTACTAACTTTGAATCGACGCCAGGTACTGGCCAGAAGATAGAGCGCGAAACCGAGCCCGCACCACTTACTTGGGCCCACCAGGAAGCTTTTAACGAAGGAATTCCATATTCCTTGCTGCCTGGTTTGGCAGCTAAACGATCAGCAACTTCGGCTTGCACCATTACAACGCCGGTCTTTAGCGAAGGCAGAATTTCTAATAGGTGCAACAACACTGGGACTGAAACGTTGTAGGGCAAGTTAGCAACTAACACAGTTGGCGCTACTGGCAATGTGCGAAGGGCAAGTGCATCAGTATTTAAGACTGTTAATTGGTATCCAGAATCTCGGTGATCAGCAACAGTGATTGGTAAGCGATCGGCTAAGCGCTGATCAATTTCAACAGCAATCACGCTAGAAGTAACTTCTAGCAGTGCCAGAGTTAGCGAACCTAACCCTGGACCAATTTCGAGTGCGATGTCATCGGCAGTTACCCCGGCAACTCGGACAATTTTCTGACAAACATTGCCATCGATTACAAAGTTTTGGCCAAGTGACTTGGCAGGTCGCAGATCTAATAACTCGGCTAGTTCACGAATTTCGGCAGCACCTAGTAATGACATTAGTTGAACTCTCCAAATGCTCGTTCCGCATTAGCACTTAACGCATTTGCAAGTTCAGCTAAATCATCACCACGTTCGGCGGCCATTGCCCGAATTACTGTCGCCACTTGAGCAGGCACATTTAGTGCACCGCGATTGGGCATTGGCGATAAGAATGGTGAATCAGTTTCAGCCATTAGTTGATCGATCGGGACTAATTTCACGGCTTCTCGAAGTTCAGGTGCATTCTTAAAAGTAATAGTGCCGGCGAATGACAAGATGTAGCCGCGTTCAATACAGATCTTGGCCATAGCGGCATCGCCTGAATAACAGTGAAATATAGTCGTTTCAGGAGCGCCAACTTCTTGCAGAATTGAGAGTATATCTTCGTGCGAATCCCGATCATGAATCACTAACGCTTTATTGGCGCGCTTTGCTAACTCGATATGCCATTTGAAGGAATCTTGTTGACGTTTACGTAATTCAGGTGGAGTGCGGAAATAATCTAAGCCAGTTTCGCCAATGGCGCGTACTCGCGGATGCTGCGCTAACTTTTCAATAATCGCTAAGTCAGCTTCGAGGTCAGCAACAACTGGTGCTTCATTTGGATGCAGTGCAACCGTTGCAAGTACTGAGGTGTTCCATTTCTCGGCAGCATCAACGCACCATTGAGATTGTTCTGCTGAATAACCAACTTGCACAATGCGATTGATCCCAACAGATGCGGCATCGGCAATTACTTGACCAACAGCATCTGAATCAGCTGCTGCATCGGTAACGATTTCCATATGTGCGTGCACGTCAACGCAAGGAACTGGAAGTGGTTCAGGAAGCGGCGCAGGTTTACGATCTAAATCACGATTGTGCCGATCAGCCATGAAAGTTAATTATTCCGCAGCTTCAAGGCGTGGGAAAAGCACTGGCGTTTTAGTAACTTTTGAACCAGCTGGCAATTGACCCCAAGTGGCAACCTTTGAAATTGGTTGGTTACCAATTGCGCCCAACTTTTCATTTGCACCAAGTGATTCCCATAGAATTTCACAAGTTGCTGGCATTACTGGATTTAATAAAACAGCTAGCGCACGTAAAGCTTCAGAAGTGTTATAGAGAACAGATTCAAGTTCAGCTTGATTAGCTGGATCTTTGGCCAGCTTCCAGGGCTCTTTCTCGGTTACATAACCATTAACTCGCTTGCAGAATTCCATAATTGCATTGATGCCACCTTGGAAATCCAGGGCAACCATCGCCGCATCAGCCTTAGCTACGGTTTCAGCCAACGCAGCGCTTAAGCCAGCATCACTGCTTACTGCGGGCAAGACTCCGCCACAGTATTTCTCAATCATGGCAGCTAACCGTGAAGCTAAATTGCCGAAATCATTTGCTAATTCGCTGGTGTAACGAGCGCTCATATCCTCCCAAGAGAATGAGCCATCGCTGCCAAATGGAATAGCGCGCAAGAAGTAATAACGGAATGCATCTACGCCAAAATGATCAGTAATGTCTTTAGGTGCGATACCAGTGAGCTTGCTCTTGCTCATCTTCTCGCCGCCAACTAGCAACCAACCATGAGCGAAAACTTTCTTAGGAACTTCAACACCTGCAGCCATCAACATCGCCGGCCAGATAACAGCATGGAAGCGCAAAATGTCTTTTCCTACCAAGTGCACATCGGCTGGCCAAGTTTGGGCAAACTTCTGGCCGCCTTCGGAATCTGGTGCATCAGTTAGACCAACCGCAGTTGCGTAGTTAAGTAGCGCATCAAACCAAACATAAACAACTTGATCAGTGTCCCAAGGAACTGGAATTCCCCAATCAAAAGTTGATCGTGAGATTGAAAGATCTGAAACGTCGCCTTCTAAGAAGGAAATAACTTCGTTACGCGCACTTTCTGGTTGGCAAGCTTCGGGGTTTGCTTTGTAATGTGCCAGCAATTTATCGGTGAAAGCAGATAACCGGAAGAAATAATTATTTTCATTAACAATTTCCACTGGCTTGCTATGAATCGGACAAAGCTTTTCGTCACCAGATTCAATTAAATCGCCCGGCAACTTAAATTCTTCGCAACCAACGCAGTATGGGCCTTCGTATTTACCCGCATAAATATGGTCAGCATCTTTTAAGCTTTGTAAAAACTTTTGCACTCGCTCGGTGTGGCGTGGTTCAGTAGTGCGAATGAAGTCATCGTTAGCAATATTTAGCGCTGCCCAATTGGGTTTCCAAGCATCTGCAACCAAGCGGTCGCACCAATCTTGCGGTGCAACGCCGTTCTGATCAGCGGTACGCATTACTTTCTGGCCGTGTTCATCTGTTCCAGTCAAGAACCAGACTGATTCACCGCGTTGGCGATGCCAGCGAGTTAAAACATCACCAGCAACTGTTGTGTAAGCGTGGCCAATATGCGGTGCATCGTTTACATAGTAAATCGGCGTCGTTAGATAGAAAGACTTATTAACTGCGCTCATTGGGACATCTTATTGGCATCGACGACTGCGGCATAAACGATTTTCTTCGGGATCTTAAATTCCTCGGCCACGGTAGCAATTGCGCCTTTACGGTCCATGCCAGCGCCTTCAAATTCACGTACTCGAGTGACCATATCTGCTGAAGTTGCAGCAGCATCGCCAGCTGGTGCACCGGCAATCACCAATGTGATTTCACCTAAAACTTCATTACTAACAGACCAATTGTGCAGCTCTGAAAGTGTGCCCCGGATAGTTTCTTCATAGCGCTTTGTCATCTCGCGACAGATCGCACCTTGACGCTCGCCACCAATTGCAGTTACCGCATCTGCCAATGATTCAGCTAACCGATGTGGTGCTTCAAATAAAACAATAGTGCGTTCTTCAAATCGCAAAGATTCGTAGAATTTTTGTCGCGCCCCACTTGCTCGAGGTGCAAAACCATCAAAGGTAAATCGATCAGTTGGTAATCCAGCTAAAGCAATAGCCATCGTTACCGCACTTGGTCCGGGTAGAACGCTTACTTCGATCTTGGCTGCAATCGCATCGCGCATCAAACGAAAACCAGGATCACTAATTGTTGGCATACCTGCATCTGAAACCACAACTACTTTTGAACCAGTCTTAAGTAGCTCTAAAACTTCTTGCGTCCGAGCATCTTCATTTCCTTCAAAGAAAGAAAGGACTCGAGCGGTAAAGGTCACGCCTAAATCGGCAGCTAAACGATGAAAGCGGCGCGAATCTTCAGCTGCAATCACATCGGCGCTGGTGAGCGCAGCAATTAAGCGCGCGCTCGCATCGCCTGGGTTACCAAGTGGGGTTGCTGCCAAAATTAAGCTCACGCGCATACGCTACCGTCATGAAGCAGTTCGCCAGATCAGCGTTAGCGCCATATGCGATCTATTTGATCTCGCTAATCGCATTCGGCATGTGCTTATTCCATTTAGGTCAGCCGAAAGGCTTCATTTTCGATGAGCTCTATTATGTAAATGGGGCGCAAGATTATTTGAAATACGGAGTCGAAGTCGATGGCTTGAAGCCCGAATTCATTGTTCACCCCCCAGTTGGTAAATGGGCAATCGCCCTTGGAATAAAGCTCTTTGGCGATCAGGAATTTGGCTGGCGGATCGCATCTGCCTTCTTTGGTTCGCTCTTAATTCTTATCGTTGGCTTGCTTGCCAAAGAATTATTTAAATCAGATAGCTGGGCCACACTTGCCAGTGGATTGATCGCACTAGATGGCTTGGCCCTGGTTCATTCTAGAACTGCACTCCTTGATCTATTCCTTACTTTCTTCGTTGCATTAGCACTATGGGCATGGCTAAAGAATTGGCACTGGTTGGCTGGACTGGCATTTGGTTTGGCGGCAGCGACTAAATGGAGTGGTCTTTATTTCTTGGTTCTATTTGCACTGATAACTTTCTATCGAATTAGTAATAACTATTCTGGTCGCCAATTAATCAAACCAATCTTAAAATTTCCAGTGCAGTACGGCTTGCTACCAGTTGTGACTTACTTTGCGAGTTGGATCGGTTGGTTCCGAAGTGATCTTGGTTGGGATCGCAATTGGTCACCGAGTACCCTTAAATCTTTCTGGCACTATCACGCAGAGATGTTGGGTTTTCATACTGGCCTAGTTGAGAAGCATTCATACCAAGCAAATCCCTGGAGTTGGTTAGTGCAAGGCCGGCCAACATCTTTCTTTTATGACACACCTAAGGGTTGTGGATCGGATAGTTGCTCGCAAGAAGTTCTGGCGTTAGGTACGCCGCTGCTTTGGTGGTTTGGCACAATTGCGATCTTCGTTGTATTTGGAGCCTTGATTCGTAATTTCTTAAATAGAAGGTACGAATTCGCACCAATCTTTATCTGGGCTGGTCTAGCTGCTGGATATCTACCTTGGTTCTTATTTCAAAAACGAACGGTATTTTCTTTCTACGCAATTGTTTTCGAGCCATTTTTAATATTTGCCTTAGTTTATTGCGCTAAATACCTAATGGAATCAAGGGTTAGGAAGGAAATCTCGCAAGCGTTAATAACAGTTGCAATTGTTTTGATAGCGCTGAACTTTATCTACTTCTATCCGATTTTTACTGGTGAAATAATTACCTACGATGCCTGGTATGCCCGAATGTGGCTACCTTCTTGGATCTAACTTAATTACTCGTTAACTGCCTTACCATCGCGCAAGCGATCAACTGCCTCATCGGCAAGTATTTGATCAAAGATTTCATCTTTAGATGGCGCCACGGCATTGAGTGCTGCAATTGCCAAATTCTCTTGCTCTTCGCTCCATTTACCAGGCTCAGTCAAGTCAATGATGCGGGTCTGTGACACAGCTTTAGGCGCACTCAAATAAGTTGGAGCTGGGATTGAATCTGGTTGCCAGGTACGACGTTCTTCGGCTGAGCCTTTTGGCAAAATAACCACGCCAGTTAACTCGCGTTCAGTAAGCGGAATCCAATGATCAGTTGTCGCTTTTGGAGTTACTACTTCAACCAGGTTGGTAGTTGATACGCCATTGGTCTCACGTTGAAGTTGTTTGACTCGACGAAGTTGTAGTCCCTCTGAGATTGTCTCTCGGCGTACTTGCACAACGTAAAGTGCGATTCCAGAAATTGGGACTAAGGTATAAATGAATTGTAATTTATTCATGACTCCACCCACCGAAGTAGCTACTAAGGAAAAAGTTAATAAGGTAAAAATAATTCGTCGACGTAAAATCTTTTGAGCATTCTTTGCGACGAAATCTAAATCAGTATGCATAATTCCAGTTTCAGGTAATCCACCTGGAGATTTACTTGCCACAACTTTTAGCGCACTCTTGTATCGTTCAACTGATTTTCCAGAAAATTCTTCGCGGTCGTGAATCCAACGTGGCAGAAAGTAGGAAAGCCACATTCCGGCGATCGCGAGATAGATAAGTCCTGAAGCCATGATGGTTAAAGATAGAGGGGATCACGCTCAAATCGGGTATTTAGAGGCCTTTAAAACTGGCTACTTAATTGCTGGATTCTCTTTTACAAAGCAGACGTGATCGCGCCATGCCCCATCAATATGTAAATAACGGGGGCGATCACCTTCGAGAATAAAGCCAGCTTTCTCGGCGACCCGACGAGAGGCGCCATTTTCGGGGCGTAAATTAATCTCAACGCGATGCAGCCCTAACGCATCAAACCCGTATGCAGTAACCATTTCCACGGCCTGCGTAGTAAATCCACGATTGGCAAACCGGCGATCAATCCAGTAACCAATATGTGCACCTCGCAGCGCTCCATAAATAATGCCGCCCATAGTTATCTGGCCAATCAGATTTGGGCCTTCCCATATGGCCAGTGAAATTGTGCGGCCACTGCGCCCATCACGGTTATAAATGCGCACCATCTCGAAAAAAGAGGGCCTTTTTGAAATTAGGTCTCCACCCTCAATATGTTCTGGCACTTGTGGCAAGGTCGCTTCCCAAGGGGTAAGCCACTCACGATTTTCAGCACGCACTGCAAACCATTTTGCTCGGTCGCAAAATCGCAACGGGCGAAGGATTAGCTCATTACTTTGTAAAACGACCGGCCAATTCTGATCAGACATACGATCGCTCACAGCTACTTAGATGTATCGACGCTCGAGCACAACGACGGTGACTTCTTGCCCGATTGCTTTTTCAATATCACTTTCAGAAAGTGCAATAAAAGCATTGGCATCAGAGAGTGTTGATTGCTCATCTTGCGATGGAAGTGGCATCACCGATTTGCCATCTTCCGATAAAATTGCGCGAATATAGGAACGTAGGCCGGTCGTAGATGCAACTGGCTTTTCTAGCTTTGCCTTAACGGCTGGGCGATGAATTGTGGCTGCGCCTAACAAGGTGCGAATCATGGGGCGAATAAATAGTTCGAAAGAGATATATGCCGAGATCGGATCACCTGGAAGCGTTACGACCGGGGTTTTATCCGGGCCGATGGTGCCAAAGTTATGACGGCCGCTAGCTTCAATGGCCAAATCAACTGTGGTGATCTCGCCTAATTTAGTTAAAGTGCGAGTAATTAGATCAAAGGAATCATCTTGGCGTTCGCCACTAATAATTATTAGATCTGCGCGTACTAACTGGTCTTCAATAACCCGTTGCAGTTGTTCTTCATCATCTGGAATCGAGTGAACCCGGTAACCAATAGCGCCGGTTTCGCGAACGGCTGTAGTTAACAACCAAGAATTAGTTTCATACTCTTCATCACCGGTAAGTGATTTTCCGGGCTCGACTAGGTCTGGGCCAGCCGAAAGAACAACTACGCGCGGATGTGGTCTAGTTGGTAAATGATCTAACCCAATTGAGGCAGCTAAGCCGATTTGGGTAGCCCTGATTCGGGCTCCTGCCCGCAATACCAATCGCTCACCAGAATGAACATCGCTAGCCAAAGTTGCTCCATGAGCATCAAGCAGCGGCATATCAAATGATTCAAGTGGCTTACAAATGGAAATTAGCGAGGTGAGAAACTCATCTACCTTTGTGCGCTCTGACATAATCCCACCATACTTTGTAACTCGATACTTCCTAGGGATTTAACTATGAATAAAGATGTGAAGTCTGACAAGGAACGGTTACGTAAGCGATACCGGGTCGAACGTAGTGATGGTTTCATCCCGATTGAATTCACCCATTTGTCACAAAGTCCCGAGATCACAGCTGCCCAAGTAATTGCTAGCTATTTTTCCTATGGCGATGAACCAGTTACTAAGTTGTTAAATCAGTCCCTAATTAAAGCTGGGAAAACTCTCCTACTTCCTTGCATTAGTGGATCCGAGATGATCTGGGTGCAGTGGAATGGCGATGAAACACAACTCAACCATAAAACTAGAATTTCTGAACCAATTGGGCAACCCTTTACTGATTTAGCCGCAATTGATGTGGTCTTGGTTCCTGCATTGCGGATGGACACAGACGGTTATCGATTAGGTCAGGGCGGTGGATTTTATGATCGCTTCTTGCCTAAAGTTCAAGCTTGGAAAATTGGCTTACTTCACGATGGCGAATTATCTAGTCAAAAATTACCGCACGAACCGCATGACATTAAGTTAGATGCCGCAGCTACGCCAGACTTGATAGTGCGTTTTAAGGTTTAGGAAGATTGCGCGCAATTACGATTCGTTGCACTTGATTAGTGCCCTCGTAAATCTGAGTTAGCTTGGCATCGCGCATCATTCGCTCTACTGGGTAATCCGATACATAGCCGTATCCGCCCAAGATCTGGACTGCATCAGTAGTTACTTTCATGGCCACATCACTGGCAAAACATTTACTTGATGCGGAATAGAACTTTAGATCGCCATCATTGCGTTCTGATCTAACGGCTGCGGCATAAGTTAATAAGCGAGCAGCTTCAATACTCATTGCCATATCCGCCAACATAAATTGCACTGCCTGGAAATCAAAGATTGGTTTATTAAATTGTTTGCGCTCGTGAGCGTACTTTGTTGCCACATCAAGGGCGCCTTGCGCTAAACCAAGTGCTTGCGCCGCAATAGTAATTCGAGTGTGATCAAGAGTATCCATTGCTAGCGCGAAGCCTTTACCTATTTCGCTAATTCGACGATCATCAGATAGTTCAACGTTGTCAAAATAAACTTCGCGAGTAGGTGAACCTCTAAAACCCATCTTCTTTTCGGGTGCACCGAAAGATACGCCAGGATCTGATTTTTCAACTACAAATGCGGTAATTCCTTTAGCGCCAAGGGATGCATCTGAGGTCCCTAAAACGGTATAGAAATCAGAAAAACCGGCATTAGAGATCCATTTCTTGCTGCCGTTAAGGATCCACTTGTCACCACTTTGAACTGCTTTGGTGCGCATTGATGCTGCATCTGAACCAGCTTCTGATTCAGATAAGCAATATGAGAAACCTTTGCCTTTAGCCAACTGAGTAAGCCAGCGTTCTTTCTGCTCTTTATTTCCACCAAGCATTAGCGGTAGTGAACCTAATTTGTTTACAGCCGGAATAAGTGAGGAAGATCCGCAAACGCGTGCAACTTCTTCAATAATTATTACAACACCAAGTGCATCTGCGCCTTCGCCACCAAATTCTGTTGGCACGTGCGAAGCGGCTAAGCCAGCTTTTTGTAGTGCGTCAAATGCTTCTTGCGGAAAACGGTGATCTTCATCGACCGCTTGTGCGTGTGGGGCAATTTCATTTTCAGCTAGCGAGCGAACACTTGCACGCAGATCTTTATACTCACTTGGTAGATCAAAGAGCGCGTCCATTATTACTCCATCACTTATTTGCCGGACCGACGTTCGCGATCAGCAAGTTCTTGTAGGTAGGTATTGTATTGAGCCAACTCATCTGGCTGCCCCATGGCTGCCATTCGTTCCGCTGAGCGATCAATTCGGCGGGTTTCGCGCACATCGTCACGCGTCCACATTATGAAAGTCGCAATAAGCGCGATCAAAATCGGAATTTCACCCATTGCCCAGCCAATTGCGCCGCCCTTATTTTGATCAGCCAATAGATCGCCCACCCAAGGCGTTTGTAGCGAAGCGAAATAGCCTGAATCGATCAAGGTCGAAGAGGACATCAAAGCGACCGAAAAAAATGCGTGAATGCTCATCGCAGCTAACAACGTAACGATACGCGCCAGAAATGGTGGTCGCTTTGGATTTGGATCAATTCCAATAATTACATGAAAGAAAAGAAAGCCCGCTAATAAGAAATGAATGTTCATGAATAAGTGACCAGCATGAGTATTCATCAATTTGCCAAAGAGTGAAGTGAAATAAAGCAAAAAGAGCGAACCATCGAAAATAATTAGCGCACCAACTGGATTAACAATTATCGATGAGTACCGTGAATGCAGTACTGACAATAAAGTTCCTCGCACGCCACGCTCTTCTGAATTTCTACCTTGCGGCAAAGTGCGAAGCGCCAACGTAATCGGTGCACCTAACACAATTGCGATAGGTGCAATCATGCCAAGTGTCATATGAGCAACCATGTGCCAAGAGAAACTGAAATGAGCGTACAAACCTAAGCCACCGCTAGTTGCAAAATCGACCGCACTGATTCCGATTGCAAATGAAATTGTGCGCCCGATTGGCCACTTATCGCCACGCTTGGTTAAAACCATTACGCCTTTTATATAGAGTGCAACTGCGATGATTAGGAAACCAATTATTAACGCATCTGGTTCGTAACCAAAAAGTATTCGTGAAAGTGTTGGCGGTTGTGGCATCTTGACCCCAACAATTGAAAGAGCGCTATCAGTAACTATGCCAGATTCACGCACTGGTGGCTGGCTAGATGCCAACAGCGAACCAACTGCCAGAGTGAGAGTCATGATGACAACTTCAGCCAAAATTAATTGCAGGAATTTAATACCTTTGAGTTCAGATAATGGCGTTAGATTCTTACGATGCAAGTAACCGATCACGATTAACCCAGCTGTGAGACCAACTTTGGCAATAACTAAGTTGGTATAACCACTACCCCACGCTTCCTTAAAGTTAAGGCGGATATAGGCATTCACGCTGCCACTAACTACAACGGCAATTGCCGCCCAAAGCGCCATAACGCTAAAGCGTGGCACAGCAGTAGCTCTGCTTTCAGGGGCTAAAAACGCTAGGGCAAATACGCCACCGACCCAGAGAGCTAGGGCAATTACATGTATTGCCAGCGAACCAACGGCCATTAAGTGTGAGCCACCTGATTCGGAATGGCTTTGAAAAACTGGAATTACGATCGCTAGCAAGGTGGCAAGTAATAAAAATGTGCCGGTTCCGATTGAGTTAAACCGAGGAATGATTATAGAAATTAAGATAGAAAGTAAGAGCTGGGTAAATAGATATTGGCCAAGTGGAATTTGTAAGAGAAACGATCGCAAAACATTAGGCTGTAAAACTTCTGAGACGCTGGAGTTTAGAATATTTGCTAAGGTTAAAACAATAAAAGAAAGATTAGAGAACATCCAAATCAAACTTGCAATTGCAGCAAGTTTTCTTAATTCAAAATTTGTTTGCGCAACTTTTCCATTTATATCAAGAGTCAAAAAAGTTATTGCTAGAAGAACGCCTACTACGAAGAAACTCGACGTTATTGAAGTAAATTTAAAGACGGTCAATAAGCTACTGATTAGCGATTGGCTCATCTTTCGCTAAAGATTTTCCGCGCGTACATTCCTAATCCGACTAAAACGAAAATAGATAGCACTAACAACATGATTACTAAGAAATCTGTACCTTTGCTGCTGCCCGCACTTGGCTGCGCACTAGCTGTTGCATCTATTGCAATCGGAGTTGGTGATTGTGACGAAACTGAATCTGGCGCTGTAAAGTTGAAACGATAATTTCCGATTAGTGGTACATCATTCTCAGCGAACAATGTGTAACTAACTGTGTAGTAACCACTAACAGTTAGCGGAATTAGTCCTACAAGTGCTCCGGTATCTGCAATTGCTAGCGTGCCATCATCGACTCGATTGCCTGAAGGGTCAGTAACTTCGACGCTATTGCCATCGGCCATAAGCGGCAATGAAGTAATAATTGTTACCACGCTAGGTGAAACCAATACGGTCGAGCCGCTGGCTGGGTCGGCAGTAACTAGTTCATTTGCGTTAGCCACTGGAATTGCCATCAGAATTACTGTTGCGAGAACGCCACAAAATTGCTTCAACTTCATGATTTGGCCCTCCCACCCGCTCCGATTAGCCTCAATCGTCTCACTTCTTTAGACTTCCCTCTACTACGCCCAGTAAACAGGCTTAAATTTTAGTGACTTGAGCCAGAAAGGAATCGAATGCCTACGTATCAATATGCCTGCACTGCATGTGAACATGAATTCGAAGCCTTTCAATCATTTACCGAAGACTCTTTAACGCATTGCCCAGAGTGCAAAGGCGAAATCAAAAAAGTTTATTCAGCTGTCGGCGTAGTTTTTAAAGGCTCAGGTTTCTATAAGACTGATTCAGCTAAAAGTTCAACTGCATCGGTGCCGGCTGTCACATCTGTTCCAACACCGCCGGCTGCTAAGCCTGAATAATAAAAAATTAATTAATCATCGTGATGCGGTGGCTTATCGCCCGCGATTTCAGCATCACGTTTAGCATCTTCGAGAGATTGTTCGTGATCAACTTCATCTGAAGTTACCTGTGGAAATAGCTCGCTCATAATTGGTAAGTCTAGCCCTTTCGGTAGAGTTCGCTCATGTTTGAGAAACTTGGGCACTTAGTAGTTCGTCGTCGCAAATCGATGGTGGCTTTCTTCATAATCGGAATTCTCACTGCTGGCACCGTCGGTTCGCTCGTTTTTAGTCGCCTCGACTCAGGTGGGTACTCGGACCCAAACAGTGACTCGTATCGGGTTTATGAATACTTGCATAACACGCTCAAAATTGCTGATCCTAATATCGTAGTAGTTCTCGATTCTGGAGATTTACCAATCACTGATCCAGCCATTGCCACTAAAGCACAATTGCTAGAAGCTGAAATGGCAAAAGTTGCAGGTGTAACAAAAGTAGTTTCTTATTGGAATACCGGTGGCGAGAAAACACTTGCAGCAACAGATGGCAAAGCGGCTTATATTTTGGTTTACAGTGACAACGAAGCATTTACGCCCAAGAGCCAAGAAATGGGCGATTACTTCCAGAAGAATTTTGATGGAAAGCGCGATGGCATAACTCTTTACTCGGGTGGCGTTGGAGTTGTTGGGAATGCGATAAATGAAAAGATCGAGAGCGATTTGAAAATTGCTGAAGCAATTTCAATTCCACTTACTTTTATTCTGCTGGTTCTTGTATTTGGCGCCATGGTTGCCTCAGCAATGCCGCTCATTGTTGGCGTTTCGGCAATTTTGGGTGCTTTCTTTATCCTCTATTTAATTTCACTCTTTACTAGCGTAAGTGTTTACGCTCTTAACTTAACAACAGGTATGGGACTAGGCCTTGGTATCGACTACGCACTCTTGATGGTCAACCGTTTCCGCGAAGAACTTCATCGTGGCAAAAGCGTCGAAGATTCAATTGTTAACACTATGGCAAGTGCCGGAAAAACAGTTTTCTACTCCGGATTAACTGTTTTGGTAACTTTATTTTCACTTACTTTCTTCCCGTTACCTTTCCTTAAATCATTCGGATATGCCGGGGTATCGGTCGTGGCAATTGCAGTAGCTGGCGCCTTATTTGGTCTGCCCCCAATTCTGGCTTTGCTTGGAAATAAAATAGATAAAGGCGTAGTCCGTAAGTCAGCTATTACGCATAAAGATGACGGGCGATGGGCACAAACGGCCCGCTTCGTCATGAAACGACCAGTTGCCGTTGTTCTACTTTCACTAATTGTGCTTGGGGTTATGGCCGCACCACTTAAAAATATCGCCTTTTCACAAGGTGATGCCAGAATTTTGCCAGCAAATAACCCAGCTGCAGTAGCTACTGCAATGCAAGGGTCGCGTTTTGCGAGCAATATTGCAACTATCGACTTATTTGTGATCAATGGTGTTGGTCGCGAAAAACAGATCTCTGACTACATAGCTGAAATTAAGAGAGTCCCTGGAATTGTTAGTGTAAATTCACCACAAGTTATCGGTAAAGATATTCGCGTGACTGCTTTCCAATCTATGTTGCCACGTTCGCCAGAGGCGCAAAAGCTAATTCATGATCTGCGAGATGTTGATTCACCACAAGGCACTTTAATTGGCGGTGCAGCTGCGGATTACACCGATTCGCAAGATGCTATTTCCAAAACCTTGCCATGGGCGCTTGGTTGGATTGCGATCAGCGTTTTGATTTTGCTCTTCGTATTTACTGGTTCAATCATTTTGCCCATCAAGGCAGTCTTGCTTAACCTAATGTCCTTGGCCGCAACTATGGGTATTTTAACTTGGGTATTTATTGACGGAAATCTGCAGTGGCTAGTTGGTTCATTCACGGTAACTGGAACGTTAGATACTTCTATTGTTATTCTGATCGCAGTCGTGGTGTTCGGGCTATCAATGGACTACGAGCTCTTCTTGCTCTCACGAATTCGCGAAGAGCATTTGCTTGGTAAATCAAATGTCGAATCTGTCGCCACTGGCCTGCAACGTTCAGCACGAATTATTACTGCCGCCGCAGTTCTACTTGCTGTGGTTTTTGCGGCGTTCATCACGAGTGGTGTTACATCCATTAAGACAATGGGATTTGGCGTTGCTCTGGCGGTCATAATTGATGCCACCTTGATTCGTGCCCTACTCGTGCCAGCATTGATGCGTTTATTGGGCGAGCGAAACTGGTGGGCGCCTAAGGCAATGCAGCGATTTACGCTTAAGCACTAATAGCCCTTACCCTTTCGCTATGGATTTAATTGCTTCCCTGCAATGCCCTGACCAACCAGGCATCGTTCACGCGATGACTTCGGCGGTTTTAGCCTGTGGCGGAAACATCATCGAAAATCAGCAATTCACGGACCCAGCCACTAACACCTTTGTAATGCGCACTCGATTTGAAACTTCACAAGGTCAAGCTGCTGCTGAAAAATCGTTGAGTGAGAGTTTAGCTAAATACAATCCAGCTCTTCATATTCGTCCAACTTCAGAGCGTCCACGTGCATTGGTGATGGTTAGTAAAGAGAGTCATTGTTTAAGAGATTTACTTTATTTAAATGAACTTGGCGAACTCAAAGTTGAGATCCCGCTAGTTATTTCAAACCATGAAGATCTTCGTCAATTAGTTGAATCTCATGGTATTAAATTTATGTATTTACCAGGTGATAAGAATTTACAAGAAGCTGAAATTACTAAGCAGATTGAATTGCTTAAAATTGATTTCGTAGTTTTGGCGCGTTATATGCAAATTCTTTCAGCTGATTTCTGTGATCGTATGCCTGGCAAAATTATCAATATTCATCACTCCTTCTTACCTGGTTTCAAAGGTGCAAGGCCGTACCACCAAGCACATGAACGCGGCGTGAAAATTATTGGAGCAAGTGCTCACTTTGTAACCAGTGATTTAGATGAAGGCCCGATCATTGAACAAGATGTCGCGCACGTTACTCATATTGCAACCCCTGAAGAATTAATTGCAATTGGTCGCGATATTGAACGTCGGGTATTGGCAAAAGCGGTAAAGCTTTACTCAGAAGATAAAATCTTCGTTGTTGGTAAGCGCACTGTCGTATTTGCCTAAAATCTAAAAATCTTAACTCTAGAAATGCGTGTCCCTGGCGGGAGTTTGACTGGTGACCTACCGCTTAGGAGGCTGTTATTGCCTGCTGAACTGGTTAAAAATGTACGCCAAGCATCCACTGAATCATGCGGAGCAGATTTGCGAGCAGATTTGCCGTTAATTCATGGCTGAGGTTGGGTAGTACACCAACGAGGGATTTCCTGCACATTGCTGAAGCGATTAATGCAGACCCCCTGACTCCACATCATTTCACTCCCTTGAGCCGCTTTTTTGTTTATTACCCTCACAGTCAAGGCTAACTCCCGCTTATCAACATCTACCTTCATGCTTTGTAGCCAAGTGAGCAGTTCATCATTGGAGATAGTTAATGGCTCTTTCCATTCAAGTAATGGAACCGACGCAAAAATCTCGTTAGGTTTATAGGAATATGAGTTAGTTGAACCTTTTACCCAAGGATCCTTCGTGACCATTCCAACTTCGACAATATGTTCAGATGCGCATGCGCGAGCCTCAAGACCAAAGAAAATACTGCGAAGGCGTGCGCCTGGTTCGGCCCCAAGGGAGATTTGATATCCCGTGCTCTTATCAATTACTTGAAGCTTTGTTAACTGCATCGCCGAAAAGTCGGAACATTCAACTGCGATGTCACTTTGCCGACCAGTATTGAATTGCAGACCTACTTGGAAGTTCGGATATTTCTTGACAAGGGAACGGGGCTGATAACCCCCAGTAATACTCATTACTCGGCCTGCTTTAACTAAAGAAGAAGTGAAAACTAAGTCGTAATGAGGATTTTCCGTTGATTTAACGCTAACAATGGGACATTTATTGGCTGTTTCGGTTTCTATTCTCGATAATGCTAATTCCACCTGTGATGGCGTGAGACTTCTCTCGTGAACTTCTACTCCTACATCAAATCCTTGCGGACAGCTCCAGCCAGCTTTAAAAAGTTGATTAAGTGTGGAGATTATTGCTTCCTCCCAACGAAGCTGCTCCCCTTTCTTCTCAACGAAATCAATAAAGATTGAACTGTCCTCGCCCTTAATTTCCCCAATTGTAAATTTGGAGTTAGCAGGCAAAGCAAATCCCTTTGGGAATCGATTCCACTTCTGGGAGTTGTTGACCGTTGAGCTAGTGGTCTTGGTGTACCAACATGCGTATACGTAACCACCGCTGTTTACAGTTTTTCCTAATTCACTTTTTTTACAGCTCGCGCCAGGCTTGATAGTCGCTGATTGCGCAATTGGAGTCGGAGCGAGCAACGCGCCAATCAGAATTACTGTTAGTAGTTTGGTACGCATTTGCCATCTCATTCTACTAATCGTAAATTGGACTTACGGAATAAGAGAGATCTCCATCGCATCCGTCAAACAATCTAACCACTTGCGTAGTAATTAGTAACTGGTGTCCCCGGCGGGAGTTGAACCTGCGACCTACCGCTTAGGAGGCGGTTGCTCTATCCACTGAGCTACGGGGACCTATAGGTGAAATCTACCTTCCCATAAGGTTGGCAGATCACGCTCATGAGGGTAGCCTCGGCCTTCTACCGAGATGGAGTTTTTCCCTCATGAGAGGCCAACAATGAAAGCGCTAGTAATAGGCGCTGGTGGCGTCGGTAGAGCAATTGCCAACATCGCATCCCGCAGAAGTTTTATCTCTTCTATGGTTATTGCCGATCGCAATTTCACTCGAGCCGAAGAAGCAGTCGCCCGCGTTAAAGATGCCCGTTTTTCAGCTGCTGAAGTTAATGCAGCCGAACTAGAAGATATTCGTGCGTTAATTCGCAAAGCCAAGCCCGATGTGGTGATCAATGCCGTAGATCCACGATTCGTAATGCCAATTTTCTTGGCTTGTGAAATTGAGAATACAAATTACATTGATATGGCAATGTCGTTATCGCGCCCACACCCACATTACCCAAATACCGAAACTGGTGTGAAGTTAGGTGACGAGCAATTTGCGCGTGACTGGAACTGGGGCGAGCGCGGCATCTACGCACTCGTTGGGATGGGAATCGAACCTGGCATGAGTGATGTTTTTGCCAAGTACGCATCTGACTATTTATTTAGTCGCTTAGATTCAGTAACTGTTTTTGATGGTTCAAATTTAACGGTGGAAGGTTTTGAATTTGCGCCTTCATTTTCAATTTGGACAACGATTGAAGAATGTTTGAATCCACCACTGATGTGGGAAGACGGTCGTGGTTGGTATACAACCGAACCATTTAGTGATTTAGAAGTATTCGATTTTCCAGAAGGTATCGGGCCAGTTGAATGTGTCAACGTTGAGCATGAAGAAGTTGTGCTTATCCCCCAGAAAGTTGATGCGAAGAAAGTTGCCTTTAAATACGGCCTGGGCGCGCAATTCATTACAACGCTAAAAACAATTCACATGCTCGGAATGGATCGCAAAGATACGGTTGATGTGCAAGGTGTTGCAGTTTCACCGCGTGATTTATTAGCTGCTGCACTGCCTGATCCAGCAACACTTGGTTCGCGCATGAAAGGTAAAACATGTGCCGGAACTTTGGTTAAAGGTCTAGATAAAGAAGGTAAGCCGCGCGCTGTATATATGTACAACGTGGTTGATAACGCATGGTCAATGGCTAATTACGGCGATCAAGCAGTTGTTTGGCAGACCGCAATTAACCCAGTTATTGCGATGGAATTAATCCATAAAGGTACCTGGCAGCCAGATGGCGTAAATGGTCCAGAGTGGTTTGATGCAAAACCATTCTTAGAGATGCTCGAGGAATATGACAGCAGTTGGCATATCCGCGAAGAATCTACTGACGGCATTGTTATTGATGATGCGGCTTCACTCGCCTAATTGAATTAAAGGAGATCATGAGTAATCAAGTTGATCAAGGTAATGAAGACAAGTGGGCGCTAGTCACTGGTGCTACTGCAGGAATCGGTGAAAGTTTTTCGCGGTTACTTGCGGGAAAAGGTTTCAACCTTGTTTTGGTTGCTCGTGATCTACCACGTTTGAACGAACGTGCCCAAAGTCTCGAAACTAATTACAAAATTCAAACCAAAGTAATTCAAGCAGATCTAGCCACTAATTCTGGTTGCAAATTAATTGAAGATTTCATCACATCTAATGAAGTCGAAATTTTAATTAACAATGCTGGTTTTGGAATCAACAAATCTTTCTTAGTAAGTGACATAACCGCCGAGCAACAGATGTTTGATGTTCTAGTTCGTGCCCCAATGCGCTTGATGCATGCCATCTTGCCTAAGATGAAAGAGCGTAACTCTGGCACTTTAATTAATGTTTCATCCGTTGCGGCCTGGATTGCTGGTGGTACATACAGCGCAAGTAAGTCCTACCTAACAGTTTTAACCGAATCGCTGCATACTGAATTAGCTGGTACAAACGTAAAGGTTTCTGTTTTAGCTCCTGGGTTTACGCGCACTGAATTTCACCAACGTGGTCGCATGAAGATGAGCGCCTTACCTAACTTTATGTGGCTAAATGCCGATGATCTTGTTGCCAAAGCTTGGAAAGATGCGCAAAAAGGAGCTGCAGTTTCAGTTCCAGGCTGGCAATACATAGTTCTAAGTTCGCTCTTGCGTTTTGGGCCAAGACCGCTAATTCGCAAACTTGGCATGAGCGTTCGCGTTCGCCAGCGCAATAAATAAGTTCTCACACCAATTTCGCAGGTATTTCCCGCGTTACAAGCAGGTCCTTTTAATCGGCTTAGGTAAGATTGCCTCATAATCTATGGAGGTCAATATGTTGCGCAAGGTTTCTACTCTCTCTATTGCAGCGGCTCTCGTTGCGGGCGTTCTCATGGCTGCCCCAGCATCAGCTGCTACCAGCAATGGCTCAACCTGCACCACTGTAAATAAGACCACCAAGGTAAGCGGATTTACTTACAAATGTGTGACTGCGGTTAAGTCCACTGTGACCCTTGACGGAACTAAGACCACCATCTATTTGCCAGCGACTGCGTCAACTAAGAATGCCAAGAAGTACTTCTTGGCTGTTGATTGTATTAACGAATCAACTTCATATCTAAAGTCAGCAAAAGAAATTGCCGCCCTTGAGACCAGTACTGCAGCGGCGCTCGTAGAAATAGATGCTGAAATTGCAGCTCAAATTGCTGCGAGTGCAAATGTGCAGACTCAGATTGATGCTCTGACTAAAGAGAACGCTGATATTGCGATCAAGATCAAAGAGCAAACAGATCTGATTCCAGTAGCTCAAAAGGAAGTTACAGATTTGACTGCCAAGATCGCAGCCGTTACAAAACAAATTGATGATTTCACAATTATTTTAAATGATTCGAAAGCTAAGTTAGTAACACTAAAGGCTGACACAGTTAATGCTGCAAAAAATGCAGTTACGATTACTAAGTTATCTACTGCAATTAGCCAGCTTTCAAGTTCAATCACTTCACTAAAGACATCTAATTCAACTTCAAAAATTCAG
This sequence comes from Candidatus Planktophila sp., assembly GCA_964202795.1. Lineage (GTDB taxonomy): Bacteria > Actinomycetota > Actinomycetes > Nanopelagicales > Nanopelagicaceae > Planktophila. The sequence goes on along the minus strand of CAXNJS010000010.1, from coordinate 7,101 downwards.
ATGCAATCTGTTAATGGATCAATTAGTAAGTACAACTCATCAATCATGCAGTTAAAGAGCACAACAACAAAGAATTTAGCATCGATTGAAAATTCTAAGAAGATTAGCTCAACTATCGCAACCCTTAATAAGACAAAAGATCTAACATCAAGTCAGCTCAAGCAAGCAAAAGATGCTCTTACGCAAACAATGAATTCGCGTAACCTACTTTGCAGCGCGGGTTTATAAGTAATTAATTAAAAGAATAGGGCTAGCCGGGTAACTCTGGCTAGCCCTATTCTTTTCCCCGTTCAAAAGTATTTACAGTTTTGAAGTGGCTACCTTTAAGTTATTTCGTATCGGTAGCTTTCTGTTGGTTCTTGCCACTTTTATCTTTAGCACAAATGCAGATCAGCCTGATTTTCTTAATGATCTGCTGCTTTATAACGCTGTTCCGTTGGCCTTATTGGTCTTAAGTATTTATGCTTTAAATGGTGAAGATCTACGCACCCGTCTTTCCTTCGAGCTAGCGCTCTTTTTCTGGTTTGCCGGGTCAGTAATCTCATCATTAACAGCCGTTTACTTATTCACGGCTGATCTTCAATTAATCTCTGAATTTCTCTACCTGCTTTTTTATCCCTTCATTTTTATTGCTATCCCTCGATTATTGAACTCAAATATTTCTAGTTCGTTTCTGGAAAATATAGACGCAGCAATTGTGGCACTTGGTGTCAGTGCCCTGGCTTCGGCGTTGCTAATGAAACCGGTTCTTCCAAACTTTAACGGTGATCAATTAGAAACATTTTTTGCCATTATTTTTCCAGTTGCTGACATTGTGTTGATTGCACTAATTATTTCGCTAAATCCGTTTCACCGAATTATTTGGCGAAACTTAATTCTAACTTTTGGCATATTTTCATTTGCTGCTGCTGACTTTGTAAATCTTTGGTTAAGCAGAAATGGCAATTACAGATTCGGCAGCTGGACTGATTCGTTATGGCTAATTGCGCTACTTCTTATTGTCGAATCGTTGTGGCACAAGCGAGATGAGAGTAATTCTCGAATTCAAACGCACCCAATATTAATTGCTGTCGCAGTTCTATTCAGCGCGATTCTTTTATCTTTGCTTGCGTTAAAACCTGGCTACTTACCCGGATTTATAGTTGGTCCAGCAATCGCTACGTTATTTCTTGCGTTCATCCGAATGGTTGTTGCACTTCGTCAAGCTCAAGAGATCGGAACTGAGCGCACTCTGGCTCGCACTGATGAATTAACTGGGCTACCAAATCGACGTAAGTTCATGGCCGAGCTAATTGAATTTTCAAATACCCAAGGGGCGTTATTACTTCTTGACCTAAATGGCTTTAAACCAATTAATGACAAGTACGGCCACGAAGTTGGTGATCAACTATTGCGAGCAGTCTCGCAACGATTCCGACGCTCATTACCAAGTCATTCCACGCTGGCACGCTTAGGCGGCGATGAGTTTGGAGCTCTGATTTCCGGTGACTTTGAAAGCACTATGGAGGCGGCTTTAGCACTTCATGCCAGCGCTAGTTATCCATTCGCGATAGCTGGTGAAACGATAATGATTGGCGTCAGTGTTGGCTTTGTAACCAATGATGGCACCCGCGACATGATGCATCGCGCAGATCAAGCGATGTATAAAGCTAAACGCGAGGATCTAGGGGTTTGTCAGCTTTAATTTCGCCCAGTCGTGCAAGTGATTCGATGCGTTCGGCAGCGTGTTCGACAACTCGCTCTGCATAACCATTGCTATAGCCATCTAGATAAAGCCAAGGTTCGTGAATTTCGGCCGCTGATAAATGTGCCAGCTCTGGCACAAACTTTCGAATGTAATCACCTTCGGCATCAAATCGCTTACCTTGCTCGATTGGATTAAAGACTCGGTAATAAGGTGAAGCATCTGTGCCGCAGCCAGCTGTCCATTGCCAGCCATGTGAGTTCGATGCCACATCAAAATCAATTAGATGTTGTCCGAAAAATCGAGCGCCATGCTGCCATTCCAAATGTAAGTCTTTAACTAAGAAGGACGCAACAACCATTCGCGTGCGATTGTGCATCCAACCAGTTTGAACTAGTTGTCGCATGGCAGCATCTACAAATGGGTAGCCAGTCTTGCCTTCGCACCAGGCATTAAATTTTGAATCAGGTTCGTCATATCGCATCTCTTTAAAGCGAGGTGCGTAGTAATCCCAAGTCGTATGTGGGTTATGGTGCAATACATCTGCATAAAATTCTCGCCAAGCAATTTCTTTACGAAATACATCGTGTGCTTTACTATCGCCCAACTTTGCTAGCAGAGTGCGTGGGTGTATTTCGCCCCATCGCAGGTGCGCACTTAATCGACTAGTGCCATCAATGCCGGCAAAATTGCGGTTCTCATCATAGGAATCTAAGCCAGAACTTTGAAATTCTTGCCAGCGATCAAGGGCGGCACTTTCGCCAGCTGAAATATTTATTTTAGTGTTCCAGTCTGGAAAATTGCGATCGCCAGCAAGTGGCTCAGCAACCTTAATATTCAATGGTTTTGCAGCCGGTGCGCGCCAACCATGAGTGCACCATCCACGATAAAACGGCGTGTAGACGCGGTAAGGGGTTTCATCGCTTTTGCGTACTCGTCCTGGTGCAACTGCATATGGACTACCTGTTTGAGTTAACTCAATTCCATTGGCGATAATTTTGGCATCGCGCGCAACTCCGTATGGTGTGTAATCAGCACTTACGTGAACTGAATTTGCACCGTAACGACTCATTACATCTTGGATCACTTCGCTAGGTTCGCCGGCGATTACCAAAAGCTTTTCACCTAAAGACTTATCTAGGGCTCGCAAACTTTCTGCCAAATATGCCAGACGGAAAGAACCAGATTTACTGGCTATCCGACTATCCATATTAAAGAGCGGAACGATCTCATCACTTGTAGCAATCGCGGCTAATAGCGCTGGATGATCAGAGATGCGCAAATCACGGCGAAACCAGATAATTGCACGTGAACTCATGGCATTATTCAACCACTATGGAGTTAATTAAGAGATATCAAGTTCGCGGCGTACCGGGTGAGGTAAACCGAGTTCATTTCGATGGCCGCACAGTGGACTTCTGGATTCCTCGTGGCGATACCCAGCACCTACTGATCGCACATGATGGCCAGAATGTTTTCGATGGCAAGACTTCTACGCACCGCCGTAGTACCTGGGAGATGGCGCAAAGCTCGATTCGGGTATCCGAACATCTTGGGCTTAATCCGCCAGCCATTATTGCAATCTGGCATGGCGGTAGTAAACAAGATGAACATGGTCGGGCAAAGGATTTATCGCCGCAAAGATTCTTTCAAGAAGATGTAGTCGTAAATTTAGCTAATGTAGTAAAGGCAGACTTGGCTCATCTACGCGGCGACCAATATCTAAATATGATTTTTGATCAAATCGTGCCGGAAATCCTCAGCGCTTATGAACTTGAAATACCAGTAGCAAATCGGGCAATGATTGGTGCAAGCATGGGTGGTTTATCAACTCTCTACGCTGGAATTCAACGCCCTGAGCAGATGAGTGCGCTTCTAGCGCTCTCGCCACATTGGACTATCGGTGGCAATCGATTGGTCGAACGTACTGTTGAAGAGCTACCAAAGCCTGGCACCCATAAAGTTTGGATGAGCCGCGGAACCAAGAGTATTGATGCGGATTACAAACCATTTCAAGAATTAGCTGATCGGTTAATGAAAGAAAAGGGATACCGAATCGGGCATGACTTTGCAACTAAGGTTTATGAAAAGACCAGCCATAACGAAAGATCGTGGGCCAGTTATTTAGACCAAGTAATGAAGTTCTGGCTGGACTAATAACTAACTTTATATTTAATAATCTTTGAAACCGCAGTTTTATTCGCAGCGTTTTTCACGATTGAGACAAACTCAAGATTAGTACCGTTTGCATAATTGCGTGGCTCTAAGAACACGCGATACAAACCAGCTGCAGCTATGTCGCCCTTTACGGTGCGGTGATCCGAAGTTCCGATGTTGACCCAATTCTTACCGGCCTCACGTACTAAGTAAGTTACTTGGTTGTATTCATCGCCCTTTACAGTCGAACTTATTTCTAGCAAGTAATCCATTGCAAAATCAGATCGTGGCGCATTAAGAGTTACTGCTGGAGCTAGCTTGGCTTTGAACTTTGTTGCAGCTTTGAGAACCACATAACTAGTTGCACCAACCTTGACGGTTAAATTTGCACCGGATGCCGATGAGGAGATTGCAGTACCAAGTACTGGTGTCCACTTTGAACCACTAGTGCTGACATTGAACTTCACTTCTTGCGCAGTCTCACCAGAGTTAAATACAACGGCATACTCTTGGCCATTTAGATAACGAGTGGTTGCAAAGACTTCGCTGTTATGGAAGCGAATCTGCTGAGTACCTGCACGCAACGCTGGATTAGCTTTAATAATTGCCTGCATTGAAGTGATCTGATCTTCAAGTGGATTTCTAACATCAAAAGCACTGCGGGTGCCGATTGGATCAGAGCCAATGCGCTTTTCATCTTGCCAGTATGAAACCTGCGTAGGGAACATGTCTTGGCGCGAAGCCTTATCGCCGCCGCTGCCAATCATTCCCTTCTCATCACCGTAGTAAAGGGCCGGGCCGCCACGTAATAAGAAAAGAAGCGCATTTGCTAATTTAGATTTTGCTAACGCATCGGCCTCATTGCTTGCGGCATTATCGATAAACATTCCGATTCGGCCCATATCGTGGTTGCCCAGGAAAGTAGTTAACCCATATGCCGAGGTTGTTGAAGTCGTATAGAGATCATCAGCGTTAAAGAGTTCGACTAATTTTTCAGCGCCACGACCATTAGTTACATACGCTGTCACATTACTTTGGAAAGCAAAGTCAAGAACGCCAGGAAAAGCTTGGTTGCGAACAAATTGCGCAGTAGTCAATGGATTAGAATCAAAAATTTCGCCATAGATAGGAAAATCAGTTTTGCCGGCAGCCTTAGCTGCTTTTAATATCGCTGGAATAAATGCTTGCCAAAATTCTGGGTTTACGTGCTTGGCGGTATCGATGCGATAACCATCGATTCCGAACTTTGTTATCCAATTGCTCCAAACTTCTATCCAGCCTTTAACCACTTCAGGCTTTTGGGTAAAGACATCATCTAGCCCGATGAAGTCGCCATCTAGAACTGAGGTACCTGACCAATTTGAATCGCCACGGTTGTGATAATTAGTTAGGTCATTTAGAAATGCTGGTTTCTTAATATTTGCGTTAACTGCATCAACTGATGGTTTCTTAGCAAAGGACACATTGGCATCTAGCTTTGGAAAAGTATCTTTTCCAGCAAACAGAGCTGGATCAAATGGTTTTCCGGCAGCATCTAAATAAGGTGCGCTCTTATGGCTCACGTAGGCGTTGTTATCTGAATATTGGATTACATCTGCCGTGTGATTTACGACGATATCAATTATGACTTTCATACCTATTGCATGAGCTTTAACCACGAGCTCTTTAAAGTCATATTCGCTACCTAGATACGGATCAACCGTTGTGAAATCTAAGCCCCAATAGCCGTGATAAGCCGCTGAATTTCCTTGCATAGTTTGTTGCTTAACCGGTGGCGTGACCCAAATAGAGGTAAAACCCAACTTTTTCAGGCGATCGAGGCTATTTGTTATGCCTTTGAAATCGCCACCATGGAACATGCCGTAATTAGTTGGGTCAAATCCGCTGTCATATGAACCTGCTTTAAGGCCACCATTGTCATTGGATGTATCGCCATTTGCATATCGATCAGTCATTACAAAGTAAGCAGATTCGTCGCTCTGCGCACCGCGCGCGATATTTGTTGCTAGCGCTGCGATGTTTTGAGCAGCCGAACTTCCGGCAGCCGAAATCCCCAGCGTTGCAATAGTGAATAGAGCGATAAATTTTTTCATTAAGCAACTTCCCAAACTCCGGCCAGGCCATTCTTAGACTTTAACTTCAAGCGAGAACCGCTAGCTGCTGGTCCAAAATGAGTACCAATAATTGAGTAACCAAATTTGCTTAGATCGACATCAACTTTAGTTTTATCTCGTGCAACTAGAATCAAAAGATTCTGATCAGTGGCTTCGCGCAAGAATAAAAGGTGATCATCTTGCACATCAATCCAACGCAAACCGCCTTCAATTAGCGCAGGCGCGGTACGACGAAGTTTTACTAACTCTTTGACCGAATTCAAGAAGTCTAGATCCCAATTATGAGAATCATCCCAAGTCATCGTGCGACGGCCATCTTCACCCCAGGCGCCTTCAAGCCCGATTTCATCGCCAGCATAAATTGATGGCACGCCTGGATAAGTTAGCAATAGAGCCATAGCTGCCATGTGCTTCTCTTTATCGCCACCCACAACATTGCGCATGCGCGCAGTGTCGTGAGAATCAAGAAGTGTCATACTGTCGATCAAGTTGCGCCATGGAATTGAAGAGTTAAACACAGTCATTGCCTTAACAAATTGCGCACCAGTTGTTTTAGGCATCGCAATTGGTAAACCATGGAATCCACCTGTCTCAAGATTTGGATTGTGATTAAACCAAGCCCAAAGTGGTCGCATGAATCCGTTGTAATTCATGGTGCCATCCCAGCCAGTGCCATTTAAATCAGTCGGCCACATATCGGCGTTCTCTGCGACTAACCAAGTATTTGGCTTCATATTGTTCATCGCAGTACGGATATCACGCATAACTTCATCGTGCATATCGGCCTCACGATAGCGGCCAGTTTGGTTGCCAACATCGATACGCCAGCCATCTAAACCATATTTAGGAGATAGCCACTTTTGAATAACTGAATTTTTTGCTTCATAAAAACGCTTACGTAATTCAGCTGATGCAAAGTTGAGTTTAGGCATCTGTTTTACGGCATAGAACGTTGCATAACCAAATGGAGTTTTCTTATCCCAGTAGAAGAACTTGTTCTCCTTTGAACTCTTGCTCTTTTGGCCAGTTAAGAACCAAGGATGTTCATTACTGCAGTGATTCGTTGTTATGTCACCCAGTACTTTGATCTTTGCTTTCTTGGCAGCTTTCATAAATTCAAAGAAAGCCTTATCACCACCTAGCAGT
>CAXNJS010000009.1:0-29110 GCA_964202795.1 Candidatus Planktophila sp. | reverse complement strand
TCGATATGAGATTGCCAGCCAAGCATGAACGATGCCCGCTATTTCGGCGTTGCCGTGAAGTTCACTCCAACGCTTATAGAATTCTTTCTTGGTGATCATTTAGTAACCAACTTTCGATATATCTCAAGTGTGGCTGAAGAAGTATTCATGGTGTAGAAATGCAGACCTGGGACACCTAACTCGAGTAATTGTTCACAGAGTTGGGTAGCGATCTCGATGCCCAACTTTTCAACAGCATCATGATCATCTTCAATCCTCGAGAATTTTTCTAAAATATTTGCCGGAATCGCAGTTCCGCTGAGTTCAGACATTCGCACCAATTGCTTAACATTGGTAACCGGCAAAATACCTGGAATAATTGGTAAGTTAGATCCTTTTGCGGCAAGTGCTTCAACTAGTCGTTGATAACTTTGTGCTTCAAAGAAGAATTGAGTAGTTGCAAAAGTGGCACCAAGAGATTCTTTGCGAATTAGCACATCAACATCTTTTGCTAAATCCCCTTGCGATGCTGGGTGGCCATCAGGAAATGCGGCTACGCCAACTTCAAAGCCGCCAACTTCCATTGCTAATTCAACTAATTGATCGGCATGGTTAAAGCCACCAACCGTTGGCACCCAAGGCGCACTTGGCCCACCAGTTGGGTCACCGCGCAACGCTAGAATGCTATTAATGCCAGCCTCTTTATATTTCTGCAAAATTTCAATCAATTCGCCCCGCGTTGAACCAACACAAGTTAAGTGGGCAACTGTTGGAATCGAGGTTCGTTCGGTAATCTGCGAAGTTATCCGGATAGTTCGATCACGGGTTGACCCCCCGGCGCCATAAGTAACCGAAATGAAATCTGGGGCAATCGGTTCAAGTGCTGACATGGCAGCCCAAAGTCGCTCTTCACCAGCCTGATCTTTTGGTGGAAAGAACTCAAATGAGTATTTTGTTTCGCGTATTAGCACTAGGTCAGCGTATCGTTACGCGCGTGAAACCTGAGGCATCTGTGCAACCGCTCGAGCAGCTCAAATCTTTGCGCGAACAGGTCGAGGCTGAACTCCAGGATTTCCTCACTACCCAATCGAATTACTTCACCTCAATTGCCCCAGAATTGAAACCAGCAGCAGGCAGTTTGAGCGCCTTTGTAATTAACGGGGGCAAACGTTTTCGTCCGCTCTTTGCCGCAGTTGGCGCATTGGGTGCTGGTTCAAATTTATCGCAATCAGAGATGCGCGCATTTGCAAGCCTTGAACTCTTACAAGCATGCGCACTTATACATGATGACTTAATGGATGCATCCGATACCCGTCGTGGTGAACCGGCAATCCATAAATTATTTGAAGCCATGCACTCGGCTGAAAACTATCAAGGTAAAGCAACTCAATTTGGTTTATCAGCATCGGTCCTAATCGGTGATCTGGCTCTCATCTGGTCTGACTTAATGTTGAACACTTCTGGTGTCCAAAGTGATTGCCTGCTTGCCGCTCTTACTGTTCATGATGAAATGAGAGTTGAATTAATTGCTGGCCAATACCTGGATGTATTTGAGCAAGCTCGTGGCACTCAAAGCGTTGCTCAAGCGCTAAACATTGCCCGCTACAAGTCGGCCAAATACACGATTGAGCGTCCGCTTCATTTAGGTGCGGCCATTGCGATTCCTGATCCTTTGATGCGTGCGCAATTAGTTTCCATCTATTCAGAGTTTGGATTGCCACTTGGCGAAGCGTTCCAATTACGCGATGACCTACTTGGCGTTTTTGGAGATCCTAAAGTTACCGGCAAGCCAGCAGGGGATGATTTACGCGAGGGAAAGCGCACAGTTCTCATGGCAATGACCCACGATCGCATCTCTGGGGCGGCCGAAGCGGAGTTCATGCAGGAATTCGGAAATCACGATATTTCTGAGAGCGCCATCGCACGCTTGCAAGAGATTATCGCTGAAACTGGTGCTGCCATGCATGTGGAGGATCTAATTGAAGAATTAACTTCCACCGCGCTAGAAGCGCTAAATCGTGATGAAATAGTGCCACAAGCTAGAGAACTATTAACCGAGATGGCAATCATCGCGACAAAAAGAAATATGTGAAAAAATAAATGGTTAAGCAAATAAAGGGTCCTAGTGATCATGTCGTTGTAGTTGGTGCCGGTTATGCGGGGCTTAGTGCAGCGCTTCGACTAGCTGGGGCTGGTCGCAAAGTAACAATCATTGAACGTGAGTCCGTGCCTGGTGGGCGCAGTGGATTGTTACAACGCGATGGTTACTCATTTGATACTGGGCCTAGTGTTCTAACCATGCCTTCATTAATCAATGATGCCTTCAATTGTGTTGGCGAAGAGTTAAAAGACTGGGTCGAATTAATGCCATTGACTCCGCTATATCGTGCCTTTTACGACGATGGATCGCAAATCGATGTCCATGCCAATACTGATCAAATGGAAGCTGAGATTGCGCGCACCGTTAGCTCGAGCGAAGCTGCTGGCTATCGCCGATATGTTGAATTCGTAACTAAGTTATATAAGTACGAGATGAATGATTTTATTGATCGCAATATTGATTCACCACTAAATTTATTGACACCTAACTTGGCACGCTTGATCGCACTTGGCGGCTTTAGAAAGTTACAACCAAAAGTTAATCAGTATCTGAAAGATCCCCGCCTGCAAAAGGTTTACTCATTCCAGGCTATGTATGCAGGCGTTAGCCCGCAACAAGCACTGGCTATCTACGCCGTAATCGCATATATGGATTCAGTTAACGGTGTCTTCTTTCCCAAGGGCGGAATGCATGCCGTGCCTGTGGCGCTAGCTGCTGCTGCGCAAAAGCATGGTGTGGAAATCAAATACAGCACCACTGTTACCAAGATTGATTTTGAAAATGGTCGCGCTAAAGCGGTAATTACCGATAAAGGTGAGCGAATCACTTGCGACGCTGTTGTTTTAAACCCAGATCTACCTGTGGCATGGCGAGATCTATTAGGTAAGACTCCGCGTTCGGTAAAGCGCCTACGTTATTCACCATCTTGCGCCACGATGTTGATTGGTTCGAGTAAGAAATACGATCACATTGCCCATCACAACATTCACTTCGGTAAATCATGGGATGGTGTCTTTGATGAGCTAATTAACAAGAAGCAACTGATGAGCGACCCAAGTGTTTTAGTAACTGTGCCTACTCATGATGATCCTGATCTTGCCCCTGCTGGCAAGCAGAGTTACTACGTTCTATTCCCAACCCCGAACTTAACTGCCGATATTGATTGGCGCAAAGAGTCAAAGCCTTACCGTGATCAAATGATTGCCACTCTTGAAGAACGCGGTTACGACGGCTTTGGCGATGCAATTGAAGTTGAACATTTAACTACGCCACTTGAATGGGAAGCGATGGGCCATGAAGCTGGTGCACCTTTTGCCAGTGCTCACACATTCTTCCAAACTGGTCCATTCCGACCTAGCAATTTAGCTAAAGGTTTTGAGAATGTGGTTTTCACTGGTTCTGGAACTCAACCTGGTGTTGGTGTGCCAATGGTTTTGATCTCTGGTCGTTTAGCTGCAGAACGAATCGTGGGCCCGGTTAAGTAATGGATGAACTAACTGCTGCTGGGATAATTGACCCGCAGTTGCGGGCATCATATGAGGAATGCAAACGACTAAATGCTCTGCACGGTAAAACTTATTACTTAGCAACTCTGCTTTTGCCAAAAGCAAAACGGCCATTTGTTCATGCCTTATATGGGTTCGCGCGATATGCCGATGAAATCGTTGATGACCTTGCTTCAACGCTAACCGACGCGCAGAAAGCAGCTGAACTTAAAACCTGGGGTGATGGAGTTCTGGCTGGTCTTAAGAGTGGTGATTCCAATGATCAAGTTGGCCGCGCACTAATTGATACGGTAAATCGCTTTGCTATCCCCCACGAACATTTCGTGGCATTCCTGCATTCGATGACCATGGATTTAACTGTTACCGAATATGCCAATTACAAAGCACTGTTGGAATATGTATATGGCTCAGCCGCGGTAATTGGCCTCGAGATGGTCCCTATTTTGGGTGCTTTAAGCCAAGGTGCTTACGAGCCAGCCGAAAAATTAGGCGTCGCCTTTCAGTTAGCTAACTTTATTCGCGATGTAGGCGAAGACTTAGATCGCGGCCGGGTTTATTTACCGCAAGATGAATTAGCTCAATTCGGAGTAGATCGCGGAATGTTAGAAGCCCGAACTCTTACACCCGAAATCAAAGCTGCCCTAAAGTTTCAAATCGAGCGAGTGCGTCAACTACAACGCGAAGCCACACCTGGCATATTGCAGTTAGAGCCAGCCAGTCGACCTTGCATCGAAGCAGCTAGTGAGCTTTATTGCGGCATTGTTGATGAAGTTGAAGCAATTGGTTATGAAATTTTTAATAAACGAGCAAAAACTTCTACCAGACGCCGAATGCGAGTAGCCGGCAAAGCTTATTTAAAGGCGATTGCTGCTCGTTAGTTTTTATGCGCTTTGCGACCCAAATAAACCCAGGTTGCCATTACCGAAAGAATTAGCGCAAAGCCAAAGAATAAATCTTCCAGAGGTGCGGATGCAATACGGATTCCCAATATCGTATCTTCGCTATACATCACAATATTTCTGGAAGTCAGCCACCAATTAGTCAGCAATTGAAATGGCAAGATAATTGCATATGAAGTCCAGAAAACTTTGCGTTTCAACAATCTAGTTCTAAAAACTTCTAGATCCAGAAAAGCTGCAATGAAAACTGCGCTAAGTGCAATCTGGGTATAAGTCATGATTCATCTCCTACTTGCCAATGCTTCTTTACGGTTCGCACAGCTTCAATAGTTAATAGCGCTGCTAACGGAACCACCAAGAAGAAAATAAATTCTTCAAGAGGAATGCCGAAAGGGCCGAAGATTCCCAGTATCTGATTCTTATCGAAGTACCAATGGCCACGGTTAATTGCGTAGGCATCCCAAATTAGAAAGAAAAGCGCTGTGGGCAAAATGCTAATAATCACTCGCTTAAATCTGCGAATTACGTTGACCTTTAAAAAGACTTCTAGCCAGATTGACCCACCAAGAGTGAAGGCCAGCATCGCTAAATAACCGTATTTCTCCACGAGATGATTCTCTCGTAAAGCAGCGCGAATTGCTTACTAAATCGCTATAGTTTGCAATGCGGGAGCCTAAAGAAATTGGCTGAGAGGATCTGTAATTCACAGATCGACCGCTAGACCGGTCCGGTAATGCGGACCTGGAACGGGGTTAATTATGTCGTACACACTTTTCACAGCTTGGGACTATCAGGTTTCGATTCTGGAATTCGTAGCATCAGTTACATCTTTAATCGGAGTCTGGCTAGGCACAACAGGCAAACGTATAACTTGGCCATTTTGGGCAATTAGCAGTGCTCTGTATGCGATCTTCTTCTATCAAGCTAACTTAATTGCCAGTGCTGCCCTGCAGTTTGTATTCATTGCAGCAGCGTTTAGTGGCTGGAAAGGTTGGGCGCCAACTGGTGCTAAGCCTGGCAACTTAAGCAATCGTGGTCGTATTTACTCAGTTCTCGCGATACTTGGTTTGTGGTTAGTTCTAGCGCCCTTACTGTCTCGAATTGGCGCCGGAGCAACAGTTGTTGATGCATTTCTTTTTGTAGGCTCACTAATTGCCCAAGTATTAATGGTCTTAGAAAAATATGAGAGTTGGATTATCTGGTTAGTCGTAGATTTAGCTGGTACCGCTCTCTACTTCAATCAGGGTTACTATTTCACTTCATTCCTATATGGAATCTTCACGCTAATTGCACTTCAAGGTTGGAGGCGTTGGTATGCAGATCAGCGAAGCGCTCCGCGACCTATTTAGCCAATCAGCTAAACCCCTAGTTCTAGCAATTGACGGCCCAGCAGGTTCTGGAAAGAGCACGCTAGCTGGTGAGATTGCGCGAGCATTTGCCGGAACCTACGAAATTGAAGTTATACACCTTGATGAGTTATATAACGGTTGGGATGAAGCACTTTCGAAGGAACTATTTCAACGAATTGCCCAACTAATCACAGCTCAACGAGCTGGCAAAGCCACAGATTTAGCCATCTATGACTGGTCAGCCGGATCTTTTTCTGGATCAAAAGAAATAAAGCCTGTGCAGCTATTAATCATTGAAGGCGTAGGTAGCTCTAATTTGCTGTTGCACGCGAATTTAACAATTTCGATCTGGCTAGATATTGATAAAAGTACTGGATTAGCACGGGTATTAGAGCGCGATGGCGAAGAGATTCGTGACGAGATGGTCAAGTGGCAGAAGATGGAAAGCGAATACTTTGCGAGCGACTTAACTCGCGAAAGGGCGGATTTCATCCTCTCTACGCAGTAGCTAGCCTAAGATTTAGCTGTGTCTGATCTAACTGGCGAATTAATTGATGACCGTTATCAGTTAACGGCGCTGCTTGCCACCGGCGGCATGGCCACAATCTATAGCGCAGTTGATACTCGGCTAGATCGCAAAGTTGCAGTAAAGATCATGCACCCACATCTAGCCCAAGATGAAGATTTCGTTGGTCGCTTTATTCGCGAAGCAAAAGCTGCCGCCTCGCTCTCTCATCCAAATATTGTTGCAGTGCAAGATCAAGGTTGGAATCAAAGCGGAGTTCCGGCAGTTTTCATCGTGATGGAGTTAGTAGAAGGTCACACTCTTCGTGATTACATTTACGAACGAGGCAAACTAACAGTTGATGACGCACTTTCCTTTATAGAGCCGGTTTTAAGTGCGCTAGCTGCGGCACATAACATTGGCATTATTCATCGTGATATCAAACCTGAAAATATCTTGATCTCAAAAGAAGGTCGCGTAAAAATTGCCGACTTCGGTCTAGCCCGCGGCAATATGTTGGGCACCACGATGACGGCAGAATCCAGCGTAATTCTCGGTAGCGTTTCTTATCTATCCCCCGAACAGGTTCAACGTGGCATTGCAGATTCACGAAGTGATGTTTATGCCGCTGCAATTGTGTTATTTGAAATGATCACAGGTGAGAAGCCATTTGCTGCCGATACTCCGATTCAAATTGCTTACATGCATGTAAACGAAAAAATCCCATTATTAAGCAGCAAAGTAACAGGAGTGCCTGCGGCGCTTGAAAACTTGGTTGCCAAAGCTACAAGTACTAACCCAGATGATCGACCACGCGATGCCGGTGAATTTCTAGCTGAGTTAGAACGAGTGCGTAGTGAGATTGATCCGAAACGTAGGCAGATGAGTCTTCAACTTGATCTACCGGTTGCTCCATTTAGAGAAGAAGTGCGAGATAAATCTCGTGCTGCCAAGCGTGCCGAAGCTGCTAAACCACCTAAACCAACCGAGATAGTTACGCCCATGACCGAGAGCACTGCAGGAACTAAGAAAGATCGCGCCGAAGAACGTCGCCGCGTAAGTAAGCGTGTTCGTCGCAATCGCATTATCGCTGTAGCACTGGCAGTAAGTGTTGGTGTTGCAGGTTGGTGGATCGTCCTTGGTCCCGGCGCAAAAGTTGATGTCCCCTCGGTAATTGGTGCCTCTGTCGATAAAGCTAATTCACTTCTAACTCCGCTAGGACTTAAGAGCGAAGTCGCTGAACGTGTTTATAGCGAAGAAGATGCTGAAGGCTTGATCATTGCCCAAGACCCAGCCGGTGGAAAGAAAATTGATACAAATGGCACTGTTAAATTAACCGTCTCTAAAGGTCCAGAGCGTTACACAGTTCCGCAGTTAGTTGGCTTAACACCAGAGGCAGCAGTAAATGCAATTGCCAAATTCCCACTAACTACCGGAACAATTACTGAAGTATTTAACTCGGAAATTCCTAACGGTTTTGTGATTTCGGCCGACCCGGCACCAGGTAAAAAAGTGCGTCGTGATGCCACAATTAATTTAGTTGTCAGTAAAGGAATTGAAACTCAGGCTTTAACTTCCTACGTTGGAAAAATTGGTGAAGAAGCACTTACTGAGTTAAGTGAAGCTGGCTTTGATGTTACGGTCATATATGCCTTTGATGAAAAAATTATTCCGGGCGGCGTAATTTCACAGAACCCAGCTGGTGGCGATATTCCTAAGGGTGCCAAAATTGAATTAATAGTTTCTAAAGGTTCAGCTTTCATAACTATTCCAACCAAGGGAATTGTTGGGCAGACACAAGCCAAAGCGATTCAGATTCTCAAAGATCTCGGTTTGGTCGTTAAAGTCAAAACTCTTGGTGCCAATAAGGCGAAAAAGGTTATTAATGTTTCACCGAAAGAGGGCACCAAGGTCAAACGTGGCAGCACTGTGACCATCACAGTAGGCTAGCCAAATGTCTACAGCGAACATTAAAGGTCCGCGGCTTGGCGCCCACACCCCCACTTCAGGTGGAATGGCCAAGCGCTCAATCGCTTATGCCGAACTAACTGGCGCTGAAGTAATTCAGGTTTTCGCATCTAACCCACGCGGTTGGGCAATGCCGGAAAGTAACCCATTAGCTGATGAAGAATTTCGCAGTAAAGCTGCAGCGCTAGATATTCTCACCTATGTTCATGCCCCATTCTTAATTAATTTGGGTTCACCAACAGTTGGTACTTACGAGAATTCAGTTGCCTCAACTGCCTACTCGTTAAAGCGTGGCGCTGAAATAGGCGCCCTTGGCGTTGTTATTCATACTGGTTCAGCTGTTGATGTTAATAATGTTGAGAATGCCTGGAAACAGATTCACGAAGGCATGATGCCGGTCCTAAATGCTTTGGGTGATGATGCTCCAATGCTGCTGCTCGAGCCAACTGCTGGCCAAGGTCAATCACTAGTTAAGAAACTAGATGATTTAACAAATTATTTGAAGGCTTTGGAATATCACCCCAAGGTCGGCATCTGTCTTGACACTTGTCACGTATTTGCCGCTGGCCATGACATCGCTAAAAAGGGCGGCATGACCGAAACCATTGATCTCTTAATTGAAATCGCTGGCGCTGAACGTTTCCAATTAGTCCACGCCAACGATTCAATGGATGTTTGCGGTGCACTGAAGGATCGCCACCAAAATATTGGTGAAGGACATATTGGTTTAGCTGCTTTCCAAGAGATGCTTGATCACCCCGTAATGAAAAATGTACCAATGGTTCTAGAAACTCCTGGCATGGAACCCGAACACGGTAAAGAGATTGCGATGCTAAAGAAGATGCGTGGATGAACGCGCGTCATAATCTGCAATTAAAACTAGCACCTTGGGCGTTGTTGACTGTCTCAGCTGCTTGGGGGCTCTCATTTGTAGTTATGAAGACGGCAATTGAACGGCAAAGTGTTAACAATTTCCTCTTCACTCGTTTCTTATTGGCTGTCTTAGTAATGATTTTGATTCGCCCAAAAGTCGTAAAGCACTTCAATAAAGATTTACTTTTACGCGGCTTCGGCGCCGGCTTCCTTCTAGGCGGCGGCTATATCTTTCAAACTATTGGCCTAGCTAATACTGGTGCAGCTATTACTGGCTTCGTAACAGGGTTATATGTAGTTCTTACACCGCTATTTGCCGCCGTAATCTTCAAAGATCGAATATCAAAGACCACTTGGCTCTATGTTCTTATGGCCACCATTGGCTTGGCCCTACTCTCATTGCAAGGTTGGTCGGTAGGTTTTGGCGAACTAATGGTTTTCTTAAGCGCCATTGCATTTGCAGCTCACATCACTGCGCTAAGTAAGTGGTCATCTGGTCGCGATGCTTATGCCATGACAATCACGCAGTTAATGATGTGCGCAATCATTACCGGCGTTGCATCTGCATTCGAAGGTTATTCATTGCCGCCAGATAATGGCGTTTGGGGCGTGGTGATTTTCACTGCTGTCTTTGCAACTGCGATTGCCTTTATTGTGCAAACCTGGTCGCAAGCTCATATGTCGGCAACTAAAGTGGCAGTGATCTTGACTATGGAAGTAGTTTTCGCAGCCATTTTTGCAGTGATCTTCGGTGGTGAGCGTTTATCCATCCAAGAAGCACTTGGTGGAGTATTAGTTGTAACTGCCATGTACTTAATAGTTCTCAAGGAATCGTGAGAGACTTACCTTATGAGAGTTGACCTACGTTCAGATACCGTCACTGCCCCATCGGCTGCAATGCGTGAAGCCATTGCGAGTGCACCGGTTGGTGATGATGTTTACGGTGATGATCCAACTGTTAACTCACTGGAAGAGCGTGTTGGTGCGATGTTTGGTAAAGAGGCCGGTGTGTTTACGCCAACTGGTTCCCTTGCTAATCAACTAGCTATTCGCATGTTGGTTGCCCCAGGCGAAGAACTTTTAGCTGAAACTAATTCACATATCGTTCGCGCCGAACTTGGGGCTGCAGCAGTTTTCTCTGGCATCACCACTCGTACTTGGCCCGCAGTAAATGGTTTGTTGAAAGCGACAGATGCACTTGAAATTGCCCGCCCAGATTCTGGTCCATATTTAGTTTCCACTACCGCAATAGCAGTAGAAAACACGCATAACTTCGGTGGTGGCACCGTGCAACCAATTTCTGAGATTGCTGCCCTCCACGTCGGTGCCCAAAAGCTTGGTTTGGCACTGCATCTAGACGGCGCCCGGATCTGGAATGCCCATGTTGCTAGTGGGGTTTCGTTTTTAGAATACGGCAAATACTTTGACACCATCAGTGTCTGTTTATCTAAAGGCTTAGGTGCCCCAGTTGGTTCAGTGATGCTTTCAACCAAAGAGCGAGTTACTAAAGCTCGAGTGTGGCGCAAACGTTACGGGGCTGGCATGCGCCAGGTCGGAATACTTGCAGCAGCTGGCCATTACGCACTTGATCACAATATTGCTCCCTTAGCGCAAGATCATCGACGTGCCAAAGAGATTGCAATTGCGCTAAACGCGGTAGTTCCATCAGTAATTGACCCAGCAACCGTTCAGACGAATATTGTTGGTCTTGATTTAGCCGAATTAAATATTACCGCGGCCGAACTTGCTACTCGTTGCAAAGCTGAAGGTTTGCTAATTGGTGCACTTGGGCCAAAGTATGCTCGCCTGGTAACTCATATGGATGTTGATGATGCAGGCACGGCATATGCAATTGAAGTTTTAAAGCGCGCCCTCGTGGCCTAATAGCCACTCTTTTTTGTTAACACCGTAGGCATAATTTCCAAGTGCACCGCCACTTTTAACAATCCGATGGCAAGGCACAACTAACATGATGGCATTTTTAGCACACGCTGTTCCGGCGGCTCGCACAGCAGCTGCTGAACCAGCGCGGTCTGCTAAATCTGCATAAGTTATAACTGCCCCCGCTTTTACTTTGCGCATTGCTTTCCAGGCTGCTTGTGAAAATGTGGCACCCGGTTGTCTTACTGAAATACCATTGATCGCAGAGATATCACCATCGAAATAATCAGCAATTAAGTCGCTAATAATCGGAATACTTTTGACAACTTTAATTTCGCGAATCTGGTCGGATAGGTCAAGCCCACTCTTAAGCGCAGAGATACTTGAAAGATTTGCTCCCAGCAAGACGTGTTCATCGGCAATTAAATTTAGATTGCCAAGCGGGGTCTTGCTGGTGGTAATTAAAAGTGTCACAGGTGAAACTTAACGGTCGCGCAACATCTCCGCTACTAAAAATGCTAACTCAAGTGATTGCGAATGATTTAGGCGTGGATCACAGGCAGTCTCGTAGCGGGAGGCTAGATCTTCGTATGAAATCTGCTCGCCGCCGCCTATGCACTCAGTGACATCATCGCCAGTGAGCTCGATATGAATACCACCAGGGTGTGTGCCCAACGCCTTATGTACTTCGAAGAAGCCTTTAACTTCATCAAGTACATCATCAAATTTACGTGTCTTATAGCCACTTGGCGCTTCGTAAGTATTGCCATGCATTGGATCGCAGACCCAAAGAACTTTAGCCCCTGACTTTGTTACACCATCAACAAGTGCTGGCAGAACTTCGCGAATCTTGCCTGCGCCCATGCGCGTAATAAATGTTAGGCGGCCTGGTTCGCGATCTGGATCAAGGCGATCGATCAGAGTTAGCGCATCTGCAACTGTGGACTTTGGCCCTAGCTTTACGCCGATTGGATTGCGAATCTTTGAAGCGAAATCAATATGTGCGCCATCTAGTTGACGAGTGCGCTCACCGATCCAGAGGAAGTGCGCTGAAACATCGTAGGGAAGATCAGTACGTGAATCGATACGAGTAAGTGCCTTCTCATATTCCAGAATTAAAGCTTCGTGGCTTGAGTAGAAATCAACAGTCTTAAATTCTTCCGGGCTAACACCAGCAGAGGTCATAAACGCCAGTGCGCGACCAATTTCTTGAGCCATCGCCTCGTAACGCTCACCCACTGAACTATCGCGAATAAAACCCTTATTCCATTCGTGGACTTGGCGCAGATCTGCAAAACCACCTTGCGTAAAGGCGCGAACTAAGTTCAGAGTTGCAGATGAGGTGTTGTAAACCCGAACCAAGCGATCTGGGTTTGGCGTGCGTGATTCGAGGGTGAACTCAAGATCATTTACCGCATCCCCACGGTAGGCCGGCAGCGTTACATCACCACGAGTTTCATTGTCATTAGAACGTGGCTTCGCAAATTGCCCTGCCATACGACCCACTTTTACAACTGGCAAACTTGAGTAGTACTGCAAAACAGCTGCCATCTGCAAGATTGTCTTGATGCGGTTACGAATTGAATCTGCAGTTGCTGCGACAAATGTTTCAGCGCAGTCGCCACCTTGTAACCAGAATGCTTTTCCTTCAGCAGCTAGGGCAATCTTGGCTTTTAAGTTATCGCACTCACCGGCAAAAACTAGCGGTGGGAAAGCTTTTAACTGATTAACCGCCTTAGTTACCGGCTCGCCATCTAAGCCGCCAGGCCATTGCGGTTGTTGGGCCGCAACGAGACCAGGTGTAAATAGATTATCCAGGGAAGAAGTCATGGCTTAAGAATAGGCAATCTTGGTTAATGGTGTTGACCAATTATCCGAAGAAGACCTCGGCCTCTGCGTAAAGTGAAGGATCAACGGTCTTTAGCTTGTCAGTAGCTGATGCCAGCGGTACTCGAGCAATCGAGGTTCCATGGAGTGCAACCATCTTGCCCCAGTCGCCTTCACTTGCAGCAGTAATTGCCATCAAGCCAAAACGGGTAGCCAATACGCGATCGAATGCACTTGGTGTTCCACCACGTTGAACATGGCCAAGAACTACGGTGCGAGATTCATGACCAGTCTTGGCCTCAATAGCTTGGGCCAACCATTCACCGATTCCAGAAAGTTTTACGTGACCGAAAGCATCAAGAGTTTGATCCTTGATCACCATGTCACCATCTTGCGGAATTGCACCTTCAGCAATAACAATCATTGGGGCTTTGCCTTTATCAAAACAAGAATTCACATATGCACAAACTTTATCTAGTGAGAACTTAACTTCTGGAATCAATACGCAAGCCGCGCTACTTGCCATACCTGAATGAAGTGCGATCCAGCCAGCATGACGACCCATTACTTCAACGATCAATGCGCGGTGATGTGACTGTGCTGTTGTGTGCAAGCGATCGATTGCTTCGACTGCGATATTTACTGAAGTATCAAAACCAAAGGTGTAGTCAGTATTATTCAGATCGTTATCGATGGTCTTTGGCACACCAATAACTTTTACGCCAAGTGCATCTAGTTTGGTGGCAACACCGAGTGTGTCTTCGCCACCGATTGCGATCAAGGCATCGATGCCAGCAGCAGCTAGGTTCTCTTTGATGCGTTCAACGCCGTTATCAATTTTAAATGGGTTGGTGCGTGATGAACCAAGAATGGTTCCGCCTAGAGGCAAGATATCGCGAGTGTTCTCAAGCGTTAGCGGCATAGTCAAACCCTCAAGTGGGCCTTTCCAGCCATCGCGAAAACCTACGAACTCGTGACCATATTCTTTGATGCCCTTTTGAACTACACCGCGAATTACTGCATTTAAGCCTGGGCAATCTCCGCCACCAGTAAGGATTCCAATACGCATTTTCGTAAACTCCAATATCGCCGTCACTTAGATTTGCTAAAAATTTTAGTTGAGAAATCTAAATATTAATGTGGTCAACGTTGACGATCACAGTCTAGCCTTGCCCCATGAGCCAAAGCGAACAAAACCTAGTTGCCGGCGTAGATTCTTCGACCCAATCTGTGAAATTGGTTATTCGAAACGCAGTTACCGGTGAGTTAGTGCGCAGTGGCCGTGCCACTCACCCAGATGGCACCGAAGTAAATCCCACACTTTGGGCAACTGCACTAGACCAGGCAATTGATGCAGCTGGCGGAATCTCTGATGTTTCGGCAATTGCTATCGGTGGCCAACAACATGGCATGGTCGCACTTGATAGTAATGGCGCAGTAGTTCGTGACGCGCTGTTATGGAATGACACTCGCTCTGCACAAGCTGCCAAAGATTTAAATCATGAACTTGGTGGCGATGCCGAAACTGCTCGCAAAGTTGGCTCAGTTCTGGTGGCTTCATTTACCGCCAGTAAATTACGTTGGCTGGCAGATCACGAACCAGACAATGCCAAGCGAGTTGCCGCAGTTGCACTCCCCCACGATTGGTTATCTTGGCAATTACAAGGTGGCAAGGATTTCGAAAAATTATTTACAGATCGCAGTGACGCATCGGGCACGGGTTATTTTGACCCTACTACTTCACACTATCGCTATGAAATTTTAAGTTTGGCGTTAAAGCACGACTCCGAAATTTATTTGCCGCGCATTGTGGCTCCCAATGCATTTGGGGGCACGACACTTAGTGGGATTCCAATTGCTGCCGGTGCTGGTGATAACGCTGGAGCTGCTCTTGGCTTAAACGCGCAACCTGGCGATGTGATCGTTTCACTCGGTACTAGTGGAACTGCCTTCTCGGTTTCAAATACTCCAACACATGATGCAGCCGGATTAGTAGCTGGCTTTGCTGATGCGACCGGGCGTTACTTACCTTTAGTTTGCACACTAAATGCTGCCCGGATTCTTGATGCTGCTAGCAAAATTTTAGGTAAGAGTCATGACGAAGTAGCCGCACTTGCACTCTCAGCTAGCGCCGGCGCTAATGGCTTAACGCTGCTGCCTTATTTCGAAGGTGAGCGCACCCCTAATCGCCCTGATGCAACTGGCCTCTTTGCTGGCATGAATCTAACTAATTCAAACCCAGCCGATATTGCACGTGCCATGATCGAAGGAATGCTTTGTGGTTTAGTCGATGCAGTCGGTGCACTTGAATCCCAAGGAGTTGCGGTTAATCGCATTCTATTAATTGGTGGGGCTGCTAAAAATCCAGCAGTTGCGCAGATCGCTAGTTCGCTCTTTGGACGCGAAGTATTGATTCCACCAGCAGGTGAATATGTGGCAGACGGTGCAGCACGCCAAGCAGCGTGGGCGTTATCTGGAAATACTGATGCACCGATCTGGAATTTTGGTGAAGTCGAAAAGGTAAATGCAAAGGTAACCCCATCAGTATTTGCTAAGTATCAAGAGTTGCGCGATCGCACAGACAACTGGAATTAATGAAGGAACCTGCACTGCTAAAGAAAAATGGTGAGGCAGGTCGCAAGCTGGCAGCCGCATAATTTGACTGGCCAGCAGTTGCTCGCGCTACCCTTGTGCTCTAGCAATCGCTCATCAAGTAGCTTTGATTAACTAAAGGAAATCATGTCCCGTCGTGCCTATTTTCACTTCGCAGTATCAGGTCTTTTTTGGGGCATTCCTTATCTGCTAATGAAGGTGGCGGTTGCTGATATCCCACCTACCGTCATCGTTTGTGGTCGCGTTCTTATCGGTGCGGCAATCTTAATTCCAATCGCAATTCATCAAAATGTCTTAATGGATGCCATACGTGGTTGGCGCTATGTTCTGCCTTACGCAATATTTGAAATGATGATTCCTTGGATTCTAATTACTAATGCTGAAAAGAAGATTTCTTCCGGGTTAGCAGGCTTACTAATCGCTACAGTCCCGATTTGGTCAACCATCTTTGCTTCAATGACGGGTGATAAGACGGTCTGGCATAGCAAGCGACTTGTTGGAATAATCGTTGGATTTATTGGCTTGATCGGTCTTGTCGGCTATGAAAGCATCGTTGGTGGTTCAGATCCACTATCAATTGCCATGATGCTATTAACAGCAATGAGCTACTCCTTCGCTGTAAATATGATCTCAATGAAATTACCTGACGTATCTGGAATTGCAATTAATGGTTTAGCTATGGTTTTTACTGCCATTGTTTATCTGCCATTTATGATCACCCAATGGCCGGCTGCAAATACAGTCTCAACCGAGGCAGCCCTATCTTTGGTAGTACTTGGCATTTTCTGCACCGCATTAGCTTTCATCTCCTTCTTCATTGTTTTGAAAGAAATTGGGCCAGCTAGAGCCTCAATCGGAACTTATGTAAATACCGCAATTGCTGTGGTCTTAGGCGTATTGATTCTTTCTGAACCACTTACAATCGGAATAATGATCGGGTTGCCGCTAGTAATGATTGGTTCCTTCTTAGCTAGCCGCAAACCAGCAGCTAACTCTTAATCTTTTGAGTCAAAATTAATTAAGGCATAACCAATCCGCCATCAACTGGCACGGTAATTCCGGTTACATAACTAGATGCATCGCTAACTAGCCAAATTAAAGTTGCTGCTAACTCTTCGGGATCCCCTAGTCGGCCAGCGGGTGCAAACATTTTGATCATATTGACCATGTCTTTGGGAAGTTCATCGCTCATCTCAGATGGGAAGAAGCCAGGTGCTAAAGCATTGACGCGGATATTTTTCCGGCCCGTCCATTGCGCAGCCAAATCTCGAGTTAAACCAATTAGCCCAGCTTTACTAGATGCATACGCTGCTTGTGGTAATCCTTGAGGTTTGATACCAAGGATGCTTGAGATGTTAACGATTGCACCACCATTTTTATTAGCTTTAGCAAATGCTTGCGCCATCCAATATGCCCCAAAGAGGTTTACATCTAAAACTGATCTAAATTGCTCTGGCGTTTCATGAGTTGCAGGTACTGCCGTGCCAACGCCTGCGTTATTTACCAAGATATCAACGCGGCCAAATTTTTCAATTGCCAGTGCAATGAGTGCGTCACATTGTTCTGGTTGAGTTACATCTGTTTGCAAGGCGGCAAATTTTCGGCCAGCAGCCTCTACCAATGCGCCAGTTTCGGCAAGACGTTCAAAGCGACGAGCACCAAGTACAACATCTGCACCAGCTTCGGCGAGGGCTTTAGCAAATGCAACACCGAGACCAGACGAGGCGCCTGTGACCACTGCGACTTTTCCATCTAATTTAAAGCGGTCAAGAACACTCATACTCACTCCTCAAATTGGCCTTCTTTGCGTAAGGTTAAGGCATGGACTTCCGCCTCAGCCCTAAGACAACCGAATATGCCGCCAAACTGCAAGCCTTCATGGACTCGGAAATTTTCCCGGCTGAAGCGGTCTATCACCAGCAACGTGAGCGGTTTATTGCACAGGGCCAGCCACATGCTTTGCCAGCTGTTGTCGAAGAGTTAAAGTTAAAAGCTAAAGCTTTAGGGTTATGGAATCTATTTCTGCCGCATTATGGTCATGGCTTATCGGTTACTGATTATGCAACCTTGGCCGAGATCACAGGCTGGTCACCTGAAATAGCCCCAGAGGCAATCAACTGCGCAGCACCTGATACCGGCAATATGGAATTACTCGATATGTTTGGAACAGATGAGCAGAAGAAGCGTTGGTTACAACCACTTCTCGATGGCCAGATCCGATCGGGTTTTGCCATGACTGAACCAGCTGTTGCATCAAGTGATGCTCGTAATATTCAGACCCAAATCGTAAAAGATGGCGATCACTACGTCATCAATGGAACCAAATGGTGGACCACCGGAGCAATGGATGAGCGCTGTGAGATTTTAATTGTGATGGGTAAAACCAATCCAGCAGCCGATGACCATCATCAACAATCTATGGTGCTAGTTCCGATAAATACACCTGGTGTAAAGGTAGTTAGAAATTTAACTGTCTTTGGATATGTAGATCAACATGGCCATGCCGAAATCTCATTTACAAATGTGCGTGTGCCAGTGGCAAATCTTTTGGGTGCCGAGGGTGAAGGTTTTGCGTTAGCGCAAGCACGACTTGGCCCAGGCCGAATTCATCACTGCATGCGGGCAATTGGCATGGCAGAACGCGCGCTCTCGTTGATGATTAAGCGCACCGTTGCTCGTGAAGCTTTTGGAAAAGAGTTAGTAAAACAAGGCGTGATTCAAGAATGGATTGCCCAAGCTCGCATTGATATTGAGCAAGCGCGGTTATTAGTTTTAAAAGCTGCCTGGATGATCGATTCAGTAGGTGCAAAAGGTGCGCGTAAAGAGATTGCTGCGATAAAAGTTGCCGTGCCCCAGATGGCAGAACGAATTATTGACCATGCCATTCAAAGTCATGGTGGCGCAGGTGTTAGCCAAGATACGCCGCTGGCCGCAATGTCTGCCGGTATTCGCACTTTGCGCATTGTTGATGGACCAGATGAAGTACATATCCGCGATATTGCACGGTTAGAAATCAAACCTTATTTGTCATGAGTGATGTAACTGCGGTCCGTGAAGAGGATCGCTTCGATGTGGCACGGATGCGTGCCTGGTTGCGCCCATTTATCAATGAGGAGCAACTTCCTGAAGTCGAGCAGTTTCGTAGCGGCGCTTCTAATCTGACTTATCTACTTCGTTATCCAGGGCGCGAATTGGTATTGCGTAAGCCACCAGTTGGTACAAAAGCAGTATCAGCGCATGACATGAAGCGTGAGTATCTGATTCAATCCAGGTTGCACTCTGTGTACCCATTAGTGCCAAAGATGATTGCCTTATGTGAGGATCAATCAGTTATGGGTTCTGATTTTTATGTCATGGAACGAGTTGAGGGTGAGATATTTCGCCGTGATATTCCGGCAGGGATAACTGCTACCGATATATCCGTAATGGCTGATTCTTTGATCAATGGTTTAGTGCAGTTACATGCCGTTGATTCTTCGATTTTGCAAGAGCTAAATAAAGGTACCGGCTATGTGCAGCGCCAAGTTGAAGGCTGGTCTAAGCGCTATCGCAATGCTCTTACCGATGATGTTCCTAGCGCTGAGAAACTAATGGCTTGGCTATCTGCGAATCAACCAACCGATGTGGGCTCCTGCATTATTCATGGTGATTGGCGGATAGATAATATGGTTTTTGATTTAAGTAACGCGCGCATTGCTGGAGTTTTAGATTGGGAACTCGCAACTGTGGGTGATCCGCTAATGGATCTAGGTTCAGCACTTGCCTATTGGGTCGATCGTGACGATGAGGCAGCCTTTGCTTCCCTTCGTAGGCAACCAAGTCATCTAACAGGTATGCCAACCCGGGAAGAGTTTCTTCAGAGATATCTGCAACTAAGTGGCCGTCAATGTGCGGACTTCACATTCTATGAAGTCTTCGGGCTATTTAGATTAGCCGTCATTATTCAACAGATTTGGGCTCGCTATCGGGCGGGACAAACAACTAATCCCGCCTTTGCCGGATTTGGCGATGCGGTAAATACCTTAATCAACCGAGCCGAAGGAAAGATTTAATGAAAGCAGGACGCATCACAGTATCAACTAGAAAATTTGAGGTAGTTGATACCCCAACACCTAGCGCTGGCTTAGGTCAGGTTCGTATAAAAGTCGGGGCTGCCGGCGTCTGTTTATCAGATGTCCATCTCCTGGAAGGAATTTTATCGCCTGGCTATTTAACCGGTGATCAAGTAACACTGGGTCACGAAGTTGCCGGAACGATTGATCAAGTTGGGCAAGGTGTTGATTCGTGCTCGATAGGTGAGCGAGTCGTTGTAATCGCTGGCGAGCGAAATAATTCGAATCAAATCACGACGCTAGGTTTTGATTACGATGGCGGTTGGGCTGAGTATTTGGTTATCAACGCTGAACTCGTATTACTGATTCCAGATTCATTACCTTTTGAACAAGCTGCAATCATTCCTGATGCAGTATCTACTCCTTGGGCTGCAATTTCTGCAACTGGCAAAATACAAGCCGGCGAATCAGTTGCCGTCTTTGGGGTTGGCGGATTAGGAATTCATGCCATTCAATTGTTAAAAATTATCGGCTGCAGCAAAGTAATTGCTATCGACCCGCGTGAAGATGCTCGAGCCAATGCGATAGCTCGCGGTGCAGATTTTGCATTTGCGCCAGATGATCCAGATTTGAAAAAACATCGTGGCTTAAACGCAGCCTTTGACTTTGCCGGTGTTACTCCAGTTCGCAAACAAGCTCTTTCAATGCTGGGCGAACAAGGTCGATTAATTATTGTGGGAATTGCAAATGAACCAATCATCATTCCAAGTGATATGGCATTTACTTATATGCGCACACAGATAATGGGACATTATGGATCTGAGCCTCATCATGTTAATGAGTTAATTGAATTTGCGCGTCAAGGCAAGTTAGATCTTTCGCACTCAGTCTCTGAAATTCTTCCCTTGGCACAGGCTGCCGAAGCAATTGATAAATTAGCCAACAAGATCGGTAATCCGATTCGAATTGTGTTAAAGCCTTAGGGTTGCTTTAGTTTTCGGCAAAGCCTAATTTATCGAGCATCTTTGAATCACGTTGCCATTCTTTAGATACCTTTATGTGTAGACCAAGGAAGATGCGGGCTTCTAGTTCGCGCTCAACATCAGCCCGAGCTCGCATGCCAATATCCTTTAATTGTGAACCTTGATGGCCGAGCAGGATCGCGCGCTGTGAATCACGTTCAACGTGGATTGTGGCGTGGATATCGAAGAATGGTCGGCTGCCGGTTTTCTCGCGCTCAGACATTTCATCGATAGTCACCACGATTGAGTGTGGAAGTTCTTGACGCGCATCACGAAGAGCGGCCTCGCGAATTAACTCGCAAATCAATTGCTCAATGCTTTGATCGCTACGCATATTGGTGGGATAGAACTCTGGGCCAGGCTTTAGTTGCTGGCCAATTAACTTCTTTAATAAATCAATTTGTTCATGAGTTGCCGCCGAGACTGGCACGATTTCATCCCAAGTAAAGCCTTTTGCCATCGCCATGATGCTGGCTAACCGGGTAGCCAGATTAGCTTTACTGATTAAGTCAGTCTTAGTAATGAGCGCAATCTTCTTGCTTCTTGGGTGCTTAGCAATTTCATCAATAATAAATTGATCGCCGGCGCCAGATTCTTCATCAGCTGGCAAACAAATAATTATTACATCGACTGAATCTAAACTCTCTTCAACAATCGCATTTAGACGCTTGCCCAGAAGTGTTTTTGGCTTATGAACACCTGGCGTATCAACCAAGATAGCTTGGAAATCAGGTTCATTGACGATTCCGCGGATTGCATGGCGAGTGGTGTTTGGATGTGGCGAAGTAATAACTACTTTGCTACCAACGAGGGCGTTTACCAGAGTTGATTTTCCGGTATTTGGGCGGCCAACAATGGCGACGAAGCCCGATCGGAATTCATTCTCTGTGCTCATTGGCTAATCATCTCATTACATCGGTGAGAGAAATTCCACCGCATCTGCAACTGAAGTCACGATTTCAGCGGCTCGCTCGCCAATTAAACGATGACAGCCTTCGCTAACTGGTGAAGTAATCGGCCCTGGAATGGCCATAACTGGCCGCATTAATTCGGCAGCATCGCGAGCTGTGCGCAATGAGCCACTGCGAAAGGCGGCTTCAACTACTAAGGTCGCATTTGAAAGAGCCGCGATTAATCGATTGCGAGTTAAGAATCGCGCCGGCATTGCTTGAATTCCTGGCGGCACTTCACTGACCATGCAACCGAGTTCAGCAATCTCGGCAAATAGTCGGGCATGGCCGGCTGGATAATTAACATCGATACCAGATGCAATAACTGCAACTGTGATGCCTTCGGCAACTAGTGCGCCTTTATGTGCTGCTGCATCTATGCCGTATGCACCACCACTAATAATTGACCAACTGCGATCTACAAAGCCGGCTGCAAAATCTTGGGCAACGCGAACTCCGTATTGGGTTGGGTTTCTCGATCCAACAATCGCTAATGAATTACCAGTTAGAAACTTTGGGTCGCCCTTAATGACTAGTGCAATTGGCGGTGAAGTTAATTCGTTTACTTGTTTTGGCCAATCTGGATGATCCGGTGTTAAGAACCCAGCTCCAATTGCGGCGATACTTTCAAGTAGTTGGTCTGAGTTAGAGCTAGATATCTTTTCAATGCTGCGGGCGTATTTGATTGGGTCATATCCCCCATTAAGCGCTTGATCTAAAACATAACTAGCGCCATTACTAAATACTTCACGTGACCAGAATGACGATCCACCTTCGATGGCCGCAAATAACCTTGCTCGGGCAGTTAGTTCTTGATTCGCTGTATTCATAAAACCAGAGGTTAAAGAGCAAGCCTGCCTAATTTATGTTGTGCGCATTCCCTTGTGGTCGAGAAGTAGCTGTGGTTACTTTATTAGCGCTGCCACATTAGAAAATGAACGGCGATGTTCTATGCACGGGCCATTTGCAGTTAACAATTGACTGTGGCTGGCAGTGATATAGCCCTTATGCCCAGCAAAACCATAGGCCGGATATTTCTCATCTAGTTGGCGCATGATGCGATCTCGATAAACTTTAGCCAGAATTGAAGCTGCGCTAATTGTGTGCACTACTTGATCGCCTTTCCAAACCGCTAAGTTCGGTAGTGCTAAACCCGCAATCGCATAACCATCTGTTAAAACGTATGCGGGCACAACTTTAAGAGCTTGCACTGCTCGTCGCATGCCATCGAGATTTGCCGCATGCACGCCACGTGCATCAACTTCGGCAGCTGGAATTTCAATGATGCTGTAGGCAAGGCAGTGCTCAACAACTAAATCAAAGAGTGCTTCGCGTTTATTTTCTTTGATCTCTTTGGAATCACGAACGGGTGCTAAGTCAGGATGAAACGGATCTTTTAAGATTACGGCTGCCACAACTAGCGGGCCAGCACATGCACCGCGGCCTGCTTCATCAACGCCAGCAATCGGTGAGATACCAGCATCAATTAGTAGCTGCTCAATCACCTTCATATTTATTACTTAGTTTTTGTCTTAACTGCTGGTTGATTTAACGCATCAACATTTGGCACTAACGAAATATTTTTAATTGGCCAAATAACGGCAAGTACTCGACCAGTAACTCGATTAAGTGGCACAAAGCCCTTATTTATATCTTCTTGGTGATACCTGGAATCAGCGCTAGCGCCACGATGATCACCCATCACCCAGAGTTTGCCTTTAGGCACAGTCACATCAAAGTTCATATCACTTGGCACATTGCCATCATAGATATATGGCTCAACCATCTCTTTGCCATTAACCGTAATTTTTCCAGTCGTGGTGCAACAAATTACGCGATCGCCAGCAACACCCACTACACGCTTAACTAAGTACTGTTTAGCTGGGTTTGGCAAAATACCAACTGCAACTAAGGCAGCTTTTGCTTTAGCGACCACGAAAGGTGCGCTTTCAGTATCAGCTGCTGGCAACCAATTATCTGGATCACGAAAAACAACTACATCGCCGCGCTTTATGTTATTTGAGATAAATGGAATGCGATTTACCGCTACGCGATCATCGATCTGAAGTGTGTTCTCCATTGAACCTGATGGAATGAAGAAAAATTGAACTATAAAAGTCTTAATGAAAAGTGATACGACAAGAGCAACAACAATTAGAAAGGGAAATTCTTTTAAGAAAGACCGCTTGCGTCTCATCTGCGCAAACCGCGTTTAACTTTTGAAGTTATTCAGCTGGCTTATCTTCAGCAGCTGCATCTGCAACTACTTCTTCAGCCACAGCTTCTGGAGCTTCAACTACTACTTCTTCGACTGCAGGAGTTTCAACCACTGGAGTTTCAACAACAGCTTCTTCAACTACAGGTGCTTCAACGACAGCAACTGGTTCTGGAATAACTACAGCTTCTGGAGTTGAAAGAATTCCATCGCCGTAACCTTCAACGCCATCGCGCTTTTCGCGAATCTTGGCAGCCTTACCGCGTAGATCGCGCAGGTAATAAAGCTTGGCGCGACGTACATCGCCCTTCTTTACTAGTTCGATCTTTTCAATAACTGGAGTGTGTACTGGGAAAGTACGCTCAACACCAACGCCGTAAGAAACCTTGCGGATGGTGA
The DNA here is from genome assembly GCA_964202795.1 of Candidatus Planktophila sp. Taxonomy (GTDB): domain Bacteria; phylum Actinomycetota; class Actinomycetes; order Nanopelagicales; family Nanopelagicaceae; genus Planktophila. Next base: position 4,972 of record CAXNJS010000009.1, on the reverse strand, counting down.
AAGTTTCGCGAACGCCATCGCCTTGGCGACGGATTACGATTCCCTGGAAAACCTGAAGACGGCTCTTGTTACCTTCGATAACACGGACAGAAATCTTGAGCTCATCGCCGGCACGGAATTGCGGGATGTCTTTGCGCAGGGATGCTGCATCAACGGCGTCAAGAATGTTCATTTTCGTCCTCTTTATCTAGATCTAGTCGCGGCTTAAATAACCACGGCAGACTGCGTATCTTGCCACAGGTGGCTGCTTAAGCGTAAATCGAGCCAGAGCGCTCTATTGGGCCAGCCGGAAGGATAGCGTGGCGTGCAGGGCTGGGGCGGCGGCAATCGTGGTGCCTGCAATGGTGGTGACCTTGGCGCCAGCCTCAGTTGCGATCAACCCACCAGCTGCTAGATCCCACTCTTGGAGTCCTTTTTCAAAATAGCCATCAAGGGCGCCCATCGCCACAAAGCAGAGGTCAACAGCTGCTGCCCCATTTCGGCGGATATCACGAATTCGGGTGAGCAATTCAGAGAGCTGAGCTAACTGGGCTGGCCGAGCATCAATATCGTAGGCAAACCCGGTTCCCACAAGTGCTCGGTTAAGTTCAACCCCTTCGTTGCAAGCAATGGCCTGATCATTTAAGAAAGCTCCACCACCTCGGCTAGCCGACCAAGTCGAATTAATCGTTGGCGCAACAACGACGCCCACTACAACGCCGTGGGAATCTTTCGCCGCAATGCTCACATTCCAACCTGGCAGGCCATATAAATAATTTACGGTGCCATCGAGTGGATCAATTACCCAAGTAATACCTGATTTTGAGGTTCGCTGCGAACCTTCTTCACCGATGACGCCATCGCCTGGGCGGATTTTTAGAATTTCGGAAACGATGTGGTTTTCACTCTGGGAATCCATCTGTGTGACCACATCGATTGCAGTCGACTTGGATGTCACCTCAAAAGCTGCGGGGCGGTTTTGTAGTAATTCGCCCGCTTCGCGCCCTACTCGTTTCGCTAATTCCAGAAGTTCAGCGATCAACTTTGCATCAGTCATTACGCAATTCTACTACCTTCGAAATCCCGCTAATGTCACGGCTCATCGGTTAGGCTCTGAAAACTATGAGCGAACTGCGCGTGAACGGCAAGTCTGAAGATGGCCTATATCTCTCTCTTCTAGATGGTGATGGCAAAGAATTCAGCGTTCGAATTAGCGATACCTTGCGCTCCACTGTTAATCAGCCGCGTTTAATGTCTGTGCAAGATGAAGAAGCTGCGCCAATTTCAGTTAAAGAAATTCAACGTCGTTTGCGTAATGGTGAATCACCGGAATCAATTGCCCAAGATGGCAATACCACTGTTGAAAAAGTCGAACGCTTCAGTGGGCCGATTTTGCAGGAGCGTCAATTTATTATTGATCAAGTTGCCACAGTTATTGTGCGCAAAGAACCAGGTCGCGAACCTGTTAATTTCGGTGATGCAATTATTCTGCGCCTGGCACCACGCGGTGTTGATATCACACAGATTAATTACAACTGCTGGCGAATTGAAACTGGAGTCTGGACCATTCAAGTTTCTTACCCAACGTCTGACCAACCTGGTGTTGGGCAATGGGAATACGATCCAACTCGTCGAGCACTAAACGCACTCGATGACAATGCACGCTGGTTACTTGGTGAAGAAACACCTGCGCCTCGTGCCCCCCTTGAACCAGGTTTGATTTACACCGAACAAGTTGATCGCACTCCACGCGCAACTGAACCTATCCGTGAAACCCCACGCTTAGTTTCAATCCGTACGGATTCTGATAACGAGTCAGCTAAAGATGGTGTGCAAGGTCGGGCAAAGGTGCCAAGTTGGGATGAAATTATGTTTGGCCAGAAGAAAGATGAAGATTAATTAATCGTCTTTTGCAATAACGGCACGTAATTCTCAAATTCAGTCAGTGCGCCATGGTGACCAACCATTGAACCTTCTAAACTTTCGCGTTCGGCTTCGATTAAAATTACGCCACCTTTAGCGATCGCAATAATTTCACCCATTCGATCAAAGGAATCAGCAGTGGGATGCGGACCAAATAAACCAGCAGTAAGTGCGTCTTCGCGGGTATAGATATCCGCGCGATCGCCTAAGTATTCTTCCCAACGAGATTTAACCTCCGATCGAGCTGCTACTGAATCAAGGGCGGCATCTAAATACAGATGGCGGGCACGAGGCTCCCCCGCAATCGTGGCAATGCCAGTAAGTAATTGATTATCGCGGCCCATCACAATTTTTTCTTCGACATTAATCATGCCGTGGTCAGCCGTTAGCCAAATTCGAGTGCCTTTCGGAAGTTCGATAATTAATTGCTTAGCCATGTGATCGAGCATCGCAAGAGCGGCTAACCAGTTATCCGAACCAACACCATCGTTGTGACCGGCGGAATCAAGATCATTCATATAGAGATAAACCAACGATGGTGATTTAGCCAACGCCAATTTAGTTTGGGCAACTAAATCATCAACTAAATTTGCACCGCGATAAGTAGCACCACGAAACACAGCTTGAGTGAATCCGGTATTTTCATAACGTTTCGCTGCCACGTGAGAGACATTTACGCCAACAGCTGTTGCTCGCTCAAATAAAGTTGGTACTGGTTGCCAATAAGTTGGGTCAACCCGATCATCCCATTTCAAGGCATTTAGAATTCGGCCATTACTACGTGGCACTCGCACGGTATAACCGAGCATTCCATGTGCTCCTGGCAAAGTTCCAGTGGTAAGCGTTGCTAGTGAGGTGGCCGTGGTTGAAGGAAAAGCAGTTTGCACTCGCCCACTTCGGGTAAAGGTTAAAAGCGTCGGAATATATTCGGCGTATTTATCAATTACTTCATCGCCTAAGCCATCAATTAAGAAAAGTACCTCGCGGCCACTTGGCGATTCACCAGCTGCAATTTCATCACGCGCATCCAATACCCCAAGCCCTGCAACAATTGCCGGCAAGATTTGGTGAAGATGCATGCGTTAAGGTTAGGGCATGAAATCCGCACTTGTCTTTTCGCCTGAGGTAGCAGCTGCGCTAGCGAGTAATTCGCCAATAGTTGCTCTCGAATCAACGATTATCAGCCACGGATTGCCGCGTCCTTCGAATTTGAATGTGGCCCGCGAAGTTGAAGCAATCGTGCGCGAACATGGTGCAACTCCAGCAACCATAGCGATTCTAGATGGCGTGGTTCATATCGGATTAACTGATGAGCAACTGGTAGCAATCGCAAACCGTGATGACATCAGCAAGGCATCTAGCCGTGATTTAGCTGTTTTGGTTGCGAGCAAGAAATCAGCTGCAACCACTGTTGCTGCCACTGCTCACTTAGCTGTCATGGCTGGCATTAAAGTTTTTGCAACTGGCGGTTTAGGTGGCGTGCACCGCGGTGCCATTGAATCATTTGATGAATCTGCCGACTTAACTGCGCTTTCAACGCTAGACATCACCGTGGTTTGCGCTGGCGTTAAATCAATTCTCGATGTTGGCGCAACTCTGGAAAGATTAGAGACGCTGGCAATTGGGTTAGTTGGTTATCAAACAAATGCGTTTCCTGGTTTCTATTTAACTGATTCAGGATTCACCATTGAGCACCGCGTTGATTCAGCAGCTGAGATTGCTGAGGTAATCAAAGCCCGCGAATTAGTTGGCACCAACAGTGCGGCTCTTCTGGTTGCCAACCCAGTTGTGAAAGAGATGAATCCCGCTAACCATGATCAAATTTTAGCTACTGGTTTAGCGAAAGCAGAGGCTGCTCACATAATCGGCAAAGATGTCACACCTTTCTTGCTAGAGCATTTCCATACCACTTCACATGGTGAATCGTTGGCCGTAAATATTGAAATCATTAAATCAAATAGCGCACTTGCCGCTGATATTGCAGTTGCTAGTAATTAACTAAAAATGTCGAAAATACTCTGCATTGGTGAAGTAAATCTCGATGTAGTTGCCATTATTTCCAGCGATATCAATTACGGTAGTGATACCGCTGCCAAAGTATCAACCCACGGTGGTGGCGCAGGAGGCAATGTTGCTGCTTGGCTACGTATTGCAGGCGCACAAAGTCACATGTTGGCACGCATTGGTAAAGATGCCGCTGGCGTTGCCGTGCGCAGCGAATTTGAGCGCTTAGGTGTTACTTACTCTGAAATTGATGTTCACGGTGCCCCTACCGGAATTGTCGTTGTCATCGTTGATAAAGATGGCGAACGCAGCATGTTTCCCGACAATGGCGCAAATAGCGGTTTAACTCTGGCTGATCTACCGGAACTTGATTCATTCAATGCCGCCTACATCTCTGGCTACGCGCTACTTGATCCGAAATCTCGCCCGGCAATTCTGCAGATGATCGGCAAAATAAAAGCAGCAGGGCTAAAGATTTATTTGGACCCGGCCACTGTCGGTGGCATGACCGGTGTGCCAATTGCGGAAATTCGGGCTTGGATTAACCAAGTGCATTGCTTATTGCTAAATGAAGATGAAGCAAAGTATTTATCTTCAACGACTGATCTTGATTTAGCAATCGCTGATTTACTTCAGATCTGTCCCACTATCGTGGTCAAGCGAGGATCAAATGGCGTCATTGCAGCTAATCGTGGTACTGAGGCAATTTCGTTACCGGCAATTTCTGCTCAAGTAATTGATACAACAGGTGCTGGCGATAGTTTTGCGGCTGGATTTATCGCAGCCGACCAAGCCGGTCTTGATTTCACGCAATCGTTAGGTGCTGCTTTGACCATTGCTGCCAAGTGTGTTGCAATCGTGGGGGCGCGCCCAGCCCTAGATGCGCAGGTTTAGCCCAACTTATTGGCAGAATCACCGTCATGGCTACGGCAAAGACACCCTCTAAGAGCGCCGCAAAATCGAAAAAACCAGTTGGTCCTAAAGCTGGCGAGTATCCCGGCAAGATTGTTGACGTTGATGTTTCCTCTGAAATGTCAGATTCATTTCTGGAATATGCGTATTCAGT
>CAXNJS010000008.1:0-29300 GCA_964202795.1 Candidatus Planktophila sp. | reverse complement strand
CGGTAAGCGCCAAAGGTTACCCCGAAGTCGCCACTTAACCAAAACTCGTGCGTATCTAAGCAGATTCTTACAGAGAAGTCGCCCCTGCTTCCTCCGGGTTACAAGTTACAGATAAGAGTTGGGCCCCATCGTCGAGGTTCACTAGGCGAACCCCCATGGAGTCACGACCAGTTTGGCGAACTTCAGCAGCTGGTGTGCGCATAACAGTGCCACCTGATGTGATGGCCAGAATTTCATCTTCGTTGCGAATAACAAGTGCGCTAACGAGTGAACCACGTGAATTCTCATCGATCTTGGCAGCTTTAATACCAATACCACCGCGGCCCTGTAATCGATATTCATCGAGTGGTGTTTTCTTGCCGTAACCACCATCAGTTGCAGTGAATACAAAAGTATCGCCAACATGTTGAGCTGTAATGCGCGCCATTGTTAAGAGTTCATCATCTGCGCGGAATTTCATTCCGATCACACCGCTAGTTGAGCGACCCATTGGGCGGAGTGATTCGTCATCTACGGCAAAGCGAACTGACATGGCTTTTTTAGAAACTAGTAATAGTTCGTCACCAGCATCAACTAGAGCCGCACTAACAACTTCATCTGCGCCTTTTAGGGCAATTGCAATTAAGCCACCGGCTCGAGGTGAGTCATATTCAAGCAACGCGCTTTTTTTAATCAACCCTGCTTTAGTTGCTAATACCAAGTGAGGTGCTGCGTTGTAATCCTTAATGGAAAGAACTTGCGCAATATTCTCTTCTGGTTTAAATGCCAACAAGTTAGCAACGTGTTGACCGCGCGCATCACGGCCAGCATCAGGTAGTTCGTGAACTTTCGCGCGATAGACCCGACCTTGATTAGTAAAGAACAATAACCAGTCGTGAGTTGAGGCCACAAAGAAATGATCAACTACATCGTCTTGTTTAAGCGATGCACCTTTAACGCCACGGCCACCGCGACGTTGTGAGCGATACAAATCAGCCATAGTTCGCTTGGCATAACCGCCACGAGTAATTGTCACAACTACATCTTGATTCGGAATTAAATCCTCGGCAGAGAAGTCACCTTCACTGGCCACAATTTGGGAGCGGCGATCATCGCCATATTTAGCAACTAGTTCAGCCAGCTCGGTCGCGATTATTTCGCGCTGCTTTTCTGGGCTAATTAAAATTGCATTTAATTCAATAATTTCAGCCATCAAAGTGTCGTATTCATCGTTGATTTTTTGGCGCTCAAGTGCGGCAATACGGCGCAACTGCATATCAAGAATTGCATTGGCTTGAATCTCATCAACCTCAAGTAGCTTCATTAAGCCAGTGCGGGCCTCTTCAGGTGTAGTTGAGGCACGGATCAGAGCAATTACCGCATCCAGTGCATCAAGTGCTTTTAAATACCCTTGCAAGATATGGGCGCGACGTTCTTTTTCAACTAAACGATATTTGGTACGGCGCACAATTACTTCTACTTGGTGATCAATATAGTACTTAATAAATTCATCAAGACGTAGTGTGCGCGGAACACCATCGACTAATGCCAACATGTTGGCGCCGAAAGTATCTTGTAATTGAGTTTGCTTATAAAGATTATTTAAAACAACTTTTGGAATCGCGCTATTTTGTAGTACAACAACTAAACGTTGACCAAGACGTTCGTTACCTTCATCGCGCACATCAGCAATACCTTTAATTTTTCCATCTTTAACTAGTTCAGCGATTTTTAAAGCTAAATTATCTGGGTTCACTTGGTAAGGAAGTTCGGTTACAACTAAACAAGTGCGTTTATTAATTTCCTCGACTTGTACAACTGCGCGCATAGTTATTGAGCCGCGACCAGTGCGGTATGCAGACTCGATGCCAGTGCGACCAACAATAAGTGCTTTAGTTGGGAAGTCTGGGCCTTTAACAATTTTCATTAATTGTTCTAGCAGTTCATCAGATTTTGCTTCTGGGTGAGCAAGTGCCCAGGCCACACCTTCGCCAATTTCGCGCAAGTTATGCGGTGGAATATTTGTGGCCATACCAACTGCGATACCAGCGCTGCCATTAACTAATAGGTTTGGAAAACGGGAAGGTAAGACGTTTGGCTCTTGTGAGCGGCCATCGTAGTTAGGTGAGAAATCAACGGTATCTTCATCGATATCCCGCATCATTTCCATCGCAATTGGAGACAGACGAGCTTCGGTATAACGCATGGCGGCAGCTGGATCGTTACCTGGGGAACCAAAGTTTCCGTTGCCATCTACTAATGGATAACGAAGTGACCAATGTTGAGCCAAGCGAACAACTGCGTCGTAAATGGCGGTGTCACCGTGTGGGTGGTAATTACCCATTACATCACCGACGATGCGAGAAGACTTGTAATAGCCTTTATCTGGGCGATAACCAGCGTCATACATTGCATATAGAACGCGGCGGTGAACTGGCTTTAGGCCATCGCGGATATCTGGCAGAGCACGACCAACAATGACCGACATTGCGTAATCTAAATATGAGCGAGCCATCTCGACCTGAAGGTCGACAGTCTCTTGACGATCGTAATCTTTTCTTATTTCATCCATTTAAATATCCAAGAATCTAACGTCTTTAGCATTGCGCTGAATAAATGAGCGACGTGGTTCAACCTCTTCACCCATTAAGACTGAGAATAAATCATCAGCTGCCGCTGCATCATCGAGAGTTACTTTGATAAGAACGCGGTGTTCTGGATCCATGGTGGTATCCCAAAGCTCTTTAGCTGGCATTTCACCCAAACCTTTGAAGCGCTGAATGCCGTCTTCTTTTGGTAATCGCTTACCGGCATCTATTCCGATCTTGATCATGCCATCGCGCTCACGATCAGAGAATGCGTATTGAACTGGTTCTTTACCACCCCATTTTAATTTATAAAGTGGTGGTTGGGCTAAGTAAACAAAGCCACCTTCAATAAGCGGTTTCATAAAACGGAAAAGAAGAGTTAATAACAGAGTGCGGATGTGTTGACCATCGACATCTGCATCGGCCATCAAAATAATTTTGTGGTAGCGCAAGTTAGCCACATCAAAGTCATCATGAATTCCGGTGCCGAGAGCGGTAATTAACGCTTGCACTTCATTGTTTTGTAGCACGCGATCAATACGAGCTTTTTCAACATTAAGGATTTTCCCACGAATAGGTAAAACTGCTTGGTTGCGTGAGTCGCGGCCACCTTTAGTTGAACCGCCGGCTGAATCACCTTCGACAATATACAACTCACACTTTTCAGGGTCAGTCCATTGGCAATCAGCTAACTTGCCGGGCATACCGCGACCTTCTAGTAAACCTTTGCGACTGCGCGAGAGATCGCGAGCTTTACGAGCAGCTACACGTGCTGCTGCGGCATCAATACTTTTACGAACAATCTCTTTACCTTCACTTGGATTCTGTTCAAACCAAGCAGTTAAAGCTTCATTAACGCATTTTTGGGTAAATGACTTTGCTTCAGTATTTCCCAGTTTTGTTTTAGTTTGACCTTCGAATTGTGGATCGGCTAATTTAATGGAAACGATTGCCGTTAAACCTTCGCGTACATCGTCGCCAGTTAAGCGATCTTCCTTCTTTTTAATAAATCCTTGGTCTTCGCTAAATTTATTTACAATTGAAGTTAGTGCAGTACGAAAACCTTCTTCATGCGCACCACCTTCGTGGGTATTAATCGTATTTGCAAAAGTGTAAACAGACTCAGAAAAACCAGCATTCCATTGCATCGCAATTTCTAGTGACATGCGTGCTTTTTTGTCTTCGTTCGCAATAAAAATAATTGATTTGTGGGTTTCACCACGAGTGGTGTTTAGGTGTTTTACAAAGTCAGCAATTCCACCGTCAAATTTATAAACCACATGTACTTGCTCACCTTTTTCATCCACATGTCCAGTACGAGCATCAGTTAAAGTAATGGTTAGACCGCGATTTAAAAACGCCATTTCGCGGAAACGGGTAGATAAAATCTCAAATGAGAAATCAGTTGTGTCAAAGATTTCAACCGAAGGCCAGAATTGAACTGTGGTGCCAGTCGTTGTTGCAGCGGAACCTTTAGCAACTGGCGCGGTTGGAACTCCTAATTTATAAGATTGGTTCCAAGTAAAACCATCGCGCAAAACTGTTACAGCTAAATCTGTACTAAGAGCGTTTACAACTGAAATGCCAACGCCATGTAGTCCGCCGGACACTGAGTAACCACCATCGCCGAATTTTCCGCCAGCGTGCAAAACAGTTAAAACAACTTCAAGGGCTGGCTTTTTTTCAACTGGGTGCATATCAACAGGGATTCCGCGCCCGTTATCGACTACTTTTACGCTGCCATCGGCCATCAAAGTGACGTTGATTTCAGTACAAATTCCAGCTAAAGCTTCATCTACTGAGTTATCTACAACCTCATAAACCAAGTGGTGGAGGCCGCGCTCGCCTGTGGAGCCGATATACATGCCGGGGCGCTTACGAACCGCCTCGAGACCCTCAAGGACGGTGATCGCGCTGGCGTCGTAATTGCCCAACTTTTCGACCACAGGTACCGCTCCTTTAAATTTGCCAAAATCGCCCTGGAGGGCGGCTAGGGATAAATCCCGTTGCTAATAACCGTAATCCTAGTGGTAAAAGCGATGCACATCTATCCGTTATTCGCCCTGTGGGTAGGTTTTAAGCGACCTTTAACTACCCATTTAGGGTTCCTATTGGAAAGAGGGCAAAATCACCTGTGATTGGCAAATTAGCCGAAAGTATCGCGTGGGCCCCGAGCACCTCGAATAGTTCGCAGGCCACGCTTCCAACTTGGGCCTTGGGGGCCAATTATAGAAAGTTTCTCGACTAAAGCCCCTGGTGCACTGGCTTGGAGTGAAGCTAGAACATCGTTGCTGATTAAATTTAATTGGGTTGCCCACGCTGTCGATGAAGTTCTAATTGTTAGAACACCTTCCAGAATTGTAATTGGTTCGGTGTGCTCAGCAATTTCAGCGCCAACAATATTTTCCCAGTTAGCGAAAAGATTTCCTTCGGCGATACCACTTTGCCACTCGCGATCCTGAATTAAATTTTTCAATACATCACTAATTAATTGTGGGTCGGTGGGATTTGGATTAACTTCACGAATAGGTTTCGGCTTTTTTATGTAGCCAGTTTTGTAAGAGATAAATAAATCTTTGGCAAGATCTCGTTTAGAAATTTTATTTACCTGCCTTCACTTGGCCAGGTGTCACATAAAACTTCGTGCTGTTTAGATCGGCAGGCAGATCACTTTCAACCGCTGCAGTAATAATTGTTTGCTCAGCAATTTTTGTGGCAGCGACTAGTTGTAATCGGCGAGAAGTATCTAGCTCAGCAAATACATCATCTAAAATTAAAATTGGGTCCGAACCTTCTTTTTTTAATAAGTTAAAAGAACCGATACGTAATGAGATTGCCATAGACCAAGATTCGCCGTGACTGGCATATCCTTTGGCCGGGAAATCACCAATTATTAAAGTTAAATCATCTCGGTGCGGGCCAATTAAAGTCGTGCCTCGTTCAATCTCTTGATACTGAACTTCTTCTAACCGGTTGGTTAAAACAGCCACGTTATTGACCGCGTCACTAGTTAAGCCTTCGGAGCTTGATTTATACGAAATACTTGCTGGCTTGACTTCATTTAAGTTGCGATAGTTTTCAGCAACAAACGGATTTAGTGCAGCGACAAGTGCGATGCGTTCAGCGGTTAAATTAGCCCCAATATTTATTAGCTGCTCACTCCATGGTTGAAGGGTGGCGCTATTAGATCTGGTTTTAAGAAGCGTATTACGTTGCTTTACAACTCGCTCGTAATCAGCAATAACACTGGCTAGGCGTGGGCTGCGGGTAATTAGCAAACGATCTAGAAAGTCGCGTCGGTTTCCTGGGTCGCCACGAACTAAATCTAAATCTTCGGGGGAGAAATAAACTATTTGGCACGCACCCAAAATTTCTCGTTGGCTACGGGTTGGATTTTGGTTAATCCGGGCTCGGTTTGCTTTACTAACATTTATTTCTAGATCTATTTGTAAGGTGCGATCATCTCGCTCGATTTCTGCACGGATTATTGCTTGGGTGGCACCAAGAGTGATTAGTGGTTGGTTATTTGCAACACGGTGGGAAGATAAGAAACTTAAATAAATTAGTGACTCAGCGATATTTGTTTTGCCGCTGCCGTTATCGCCGATAAATGTGTTTACGCCAGGTTGCAGATCTAGTTCTAAGTTTTGATAAGACCTAAAATCTTTAAGCGCTAACTTTGTAATGCGCATCTTGAGTATCTATCGGTTAAATAAATTTACTTAAGAGGCATAACGCATTGGCATCAATAAATAGCGATAGTTTTCGATAGCCGCGCCATCTTTTGTTGTGCGGCCCATCAAGATCGCTGGCTTATTTGAACCAGTAAAGGAAATTTGCACATATGGTGTGCCGACTGCATTTAAACCATCAGCTAAGAAAACTGGGTTAAACGCGATTGAGATATCTTCGCCAGTTAATGAAATTTCAATTGATTCAGTTGCTTGTGCTTCTTCGCCTGCACCAGCCTCTAATGAAAGTGATCCATTAGTAAATTCCAGACGTAATGGCACAGTTTTATCGGTTACTAAAGCTACCCGGCGAACTGAATCTAGAAGTGGTGCTACTTCAACAACAGCTGTTGTGGTTATCTCCTGTGGTAGTAAATGTCGGTATGGGGGGAAAGTTCCGTCAAGCATGCGCGAGGTCATGGTTTTACCTTCACCAGCAAATCCGGCTAAACGGTTTTGAGTAGCTTCTGAACCAAGAGATAGGGAAACTTCTTTAGAGGTGGTTAGTGATTTTGCGGCATCGGCTAAAGTGCGCGCACGCAATAAAGCGGTGGTTTCTACGCCTGGTTTTGATGGTTGCCATTGCATTTCACGCACAGCTAAACGGTATCGATCAGTTGCCGCCAAAGTTACAGTGTTTTCGTTTACTTCTACATGTACGCCAGTAAGGGTTGGTAGTGAATCATCGCGGCCTGCTGCAATTGCCACTTGGGCAACGGCTGCTGCGAAGGTGTCACTAGAAATTACGCCAGTACTTTCTGGAAGCTCTGGCAAGTTTGGATACTCGTTGATCGAAAGAGTTGGCAAAGTAAATTTCGCGCTGCCGGAAGTTACTAAAACTCTAGTGCCGTCTAAAGTGATTGTAATTGGCTTGTTTGGTAGCGATCTAGTGATTTCTACTAATAGCTTTCCAGGTACTAAAACTTTACCAGCCTCGATAATTTGAGCGGTGAAATTAGCTTTGCTAGATGTTTCTAAATCTGAGCCAGAAAGTTCAACATTTGAACCAGTTGCATCGATTACGATTCCAAGCAGCTCGGTCTTAATAGGACGAGTAGATAAACTCCGTGAAACCCAATTGACGCAATCTGCTAGCGCGCTCTGTTCGACAATGAATTTCATTTGGTTAGCCTTCCCGCTGTAGTAAAACTTTGCAAGTTTTTTATTTTTAATAATTGAAAATTAACTAACGGGAATCGCACAGGTGTTTTCATATAGTTATAGGTAGTAGTAGTAACCAGACCAGTTATCTGTGGGAAACCGCTATAACCCCATGTCAGAGGCGAATTTAAGCCTTTTAACCTGTGGGAAAGGTTGTGGGTAAAACCGGTTAATAAAACAAAGTTGGGAGAAGGCTTCAACGCTTCAACAACTTGACTGGCAGTTACCCACATAAAACCCCTCCTTTTCCACAGTTATCCACAACTTATACACAATCTGGGGGTAATTCCCCTCAAATCAGACAAATACCTATTTTTTAGCTTGTTGCTTGATCCGGTTCGTTAATTCAGTGACTTGGTTATAGATCGAGCGACGCTCAGCCATTAATTGACGGATCTTGCGATCGGCATGCATAACGGTTGTATGGTCACGGCCGCCGAACATCTGGCCAATCTTGGGCAATGAGAGGTCGGTTAGCTCTCGGCACAAATACATCGCGATCTGGCGGGCATTAACCAAAACCCGTGAACGCGAAGTTCCACAAAGGTCTTCGAGGGTCAAACTGAAATATGCGGCAGTTTGAGCCATGATCGCTTGGCCAGTGATTTCAGGGGCCGCGTCCGTTGGCATTAAATCTTTTAGAACAATTTCAGCTAACCCTAAATCAACACCCTGACGGCTAAGGGAGGCAAAAGCGGTAACACGAATCAAAGCACCTTCTAGCTCGCGAATATTGGTAGAAATTTTGCTCGCAATATATTCCAAAACATCATCGGGTGCGTTTAATTTATCTTGCGCAGCTTTCTTACGCAGAATTGCAATCCGAGTTTCGATTTCTGGCGGTTGAATATCAGTAATTAAACCCCACTCGAACCGGCTACGTAGTCGATCTTCGAGAGTAGTTAATTGCTTAGGTGGGCGATCACTCGAAATAACGATCTGTTTATTAGCGTTATACAAAGTATTGAAAGTATGGAAGAACTCTTCTTGAGTACGTTCCTTATTTTCTAAGAATTGAATATCGTCAACCAACAAAATATCTAAATCACGATAACGGCGCTGGAAAGCGGAAGCTTTATCATCACGAATTGAATTAATAAAGTCATTAGTAAATTCTTCAGATGAAACATAACGCACGCGGACATTGCCATATAGCTCTTTCGCATACGCTCCAATAGCATGCAACAAGTGAGTTTTTCCTAAACCGGAATCACCATAAATAAATAACGGGTTATATGCCTTTGCAGGCGCCTCGGCGACAGCAACGGCTGCGGCGTGAGCAAAACGGTTAGAAGAACCAATAACGAAAGTTTCAAAAATATAACGTGGGTTTAATTGGGATTGCTCAGCACTTTTACTAGCCTTTATCGAAGTATTGGAGTTATCGTCTCGCCCAGTTCCAGATTTTGGCGCAGCAACCTCAATTTCAACTTCAGGAGCTGCTGGGTTACTTGTTACTTCCAAAGTCTCATCAATAGTTACAGCAATATTTGCTCGCTCATTTAACTCACGGGATAAAACTTCACCTAAAACTGAACGAAGGCGGGTTTCTAAAACGTCTTTTGCAAAAGCATTAGGAGCTGCAACAAGTAAATTTGTAACACCATTACCTGGCAATAAACCAAGCGGTTTAGTTAGCGTTAAAAATGCGCGGTGTTGAGGCGCATCAAGTGCGACAGCATCAATTACACGTCCCCAAAGGGCGGTGAGCTCGAGATCTACAACATCCACCGTCTAAACCACCTGTCACTTAACGCATAAAAAACAATCCACATGTTTATCCACAGCCTGTGGGCCTAAAGGAGAGGTTTACCCTTCATTCCAATAAGCACCTGTGGATAGAAGCGAAAAGTAGAGGCTATTGGGAATAAAAGCAACTGCTTATCCACAGAAGATTTTCTCAAAGAAGGATTAATGGGAGTAAAAAGCCAGTTTGACCGATTTATCCCCAGACCCGTACCGTTACCTCCTTACCTGAGCACGCTTTGCAGCTACGCAAAGCCCCGTTAGATTTTCAAGGAGTCTCCATGACAAAGCGCACCTTCCAGCCAAACGTTCGTCGTCGCGCCAAGAAGCACGGTTTCCGTGCCCGTATGGCCACACGTGCAGGTCGCGCTGTTTTAGCAGCACGCCGTGCAAAAGGACGCACACGTCTTTCGGCTTAACTACTAACGGAATTTAGACTTAGGTTTAATTTTTCTAATGCTAGCCAAAACGGCTCGTATTTCTAACAGCGCAGATTTCGCTAAAGCAACAAAAAGCGGACTTCGTTCAACGACTAACAGCCTTGTTGGATACCTCCATCTCTCAAACTCTGACCAGAACCCTCGTTGCGGATTAATCATTAATAAAAGCGTTGGAAATTCAGTTGTCCGTCATAACGTGGCTCGCAAAATCCGTCACATAATCGCCGCCAACCTAACTTCACTTCCGACAGGTTCACTTCTTGTGGTCCGGGCACTGCCGGCGTCAAACACGGCAGATTTAAAATCTGAGGCAACTGAGTTAATTTCAAAATTAGTTAAAAAAGCTGAGCAAAAAAATGTGGTGAAATCTTGATAAACCTATTAATCACCCCAATTCATTTTTATCAAAAATTCATTTCACCAGTTTTAGGCCCTCGTTGTAAATATTACCCATCTTGTTCTTCATATACCGAGATCGCAATTGCGAATTATGGAATTAAAGGAATTGCTATGGGAGCCTGGCGAATAATGCGATGCAACCCCTGGTCACATGGCGGAGTTGATTTTGTAAAAGGCGTACCAACAAATACGCAGAAAACCCACGAGAGAGCACCGGTGCTATATATATGAATACCATCCTAAACCCCTTATATATTGCGGTTTCGTGGGTTATCTCAAGTATCCATGGTTTGTTGTCGCCAATCTTTGGTGAGGCAAGCGGCGTCTCTTGGTCATTAGCAATTATTGGCTTAGTTATTTTAATTCGTATTATTTTAATTCCACTCTTTGTTAAGCAGATTAAAAGTCAGCGCGCCTTAACAGCACTACAACCTCATATGAAAGATATTCAAAAGAAGTATAAAGATGATCGCCAAAAGCAATCTGAAGAAATGATGAAGCTTTATAAAGAGCATAAAACAAACCCGCTCGCACCATGTTTTCCTATTTTGGCACAAGCACCAATATTCTTCGCACTCTTTACAGTTCTTAATGCAATTGGAAAAAATCCACCAAGAGGACTTGGTGTATTAACTGAGTCTGATGCTAAATCTGCTGCCCAAGCAGAATTCTTTGGTGCACCGATTTCGGAAACCTTCTTAGGCACTTCAAGTGGAACTGTAAAAATTGTTACGGTAATTTTGATTGCTTTCATGTCTATAACAACATTTACAACACAGCGTCAACTAATGGTTAAAGGAATGCCAAAAATGGATTCCTCAAACAATATGATGCTGCAACAGCAGAAAATTATGTTGTATTTATTCCCAGTTATTTTCGCCGTCTCTGGTGTTAACTTTCCAATTGGTGTTTTAATTTACTGGTCAACAACAAACCTTTGGACATGGGGCCAACAGTTCTATGTAATTAAAAGAAATCCAACACCTGGTTCACCAGCGTATGAAGAGCTACAAAAAAAGCGTTCTTCTAAAAATCCAAAATCAACAACTGAAGATATTGATGGCGCCGCAGAAGGATCAGTAATCGATCCGGAAATTAAAGGTCAGCGCCAGCAACCAAATAAAAAGAAAAAGAAGAAGAAGTAAATAGGGCAAAAGCCACAAATACTATTAAAACCCTACAAATAGGACAGGAAATATCAATTATGAGCGAGACAGAGACAGTTGTAGAAGAGACAACCGAAAAGGCGTTAAAACCAGGTCAAAAAAGCCCAAAAACAATTGCCAAGCTAGAAGAAGAGGGCGATATCGCCGCTGACTACCTAGAAGGGTTACTGGATATTGCCGACCTAGATGGCGATATTGATATTGATGTGGAGAATGACCGTGCTGCAATTGCCATTGTTGGTGGAAAGCTAAATCACCTAGTTGGCAATGGTGGCGAAGTACTAGATGCCCTACAAGAGCTAACTCGCCTTGCGGTACAGACTTCAACCGGTGACCGTAGCCGTCTAATGCTTGATATTGAAGGTTTCCGCTCAGGCCGCAAATCCGAGCTCAAGAAACTAGCCGAAGAGATGGCTGAGAAGGCAAAATCAACTGGTGAAGAGATCCGCCTAAAGCCTATGAATGCCTTTGAGCGCAAAGTCATCCACGACACGATCCAAGACCTGGGTCTAAGCAGTGAATCTGAGGGCGAAGATCCAGATCGCTTCGTTGTTATCTTCCCTAGTTAATAACCACCAATGGAAGTTTCACGTGAAACACCCTTCTCGCAAGAGGAGTTAATCGAGCGCTATTTCCCCTCCCGCCAAAACGAGATCAAAAAGTATGCCGAATTCCTGATTGGACCGGGAATTGAGCGTGGCTTAATCGGCCCTCGCGAAGGGGAGCGGATCTGGGAACGCCATATCTTTAACTCCCTTCCGGTTTCAACCTTAATTCCAGAGGGATCCCTGCTATTTGATATTGGTTCTGGGGCAGGACTACCCGGCTTAGTAATCGCCTTAGCTAGACCTGATCTAAAAATTACCCTAATTGAGCCACTTGCCCGCCGAGTAGATTTCCTAGAAGAGGCTGTTGCTCTCCTTGAGATTGAAAATGTGGTGGTAATTCGCGGAAAATCTGAAAATGTTAAGAAGAGCGCCAATTATGTAACTGCTAGGGCTGTCGCCCCGCTTGAAAAGTTAAAGAAAATTACCTCTCATATGATCAAACCAGGGGGTGCTCTTTTGGCCATGAAAGGGGAGTCAGCAGCGGAAGAGGCAAAAACCGTGCCTGGTGCTGAAGTAATTGAGGTAAATCTGCCCGGACTTGAGCTTGCACGCATCGTGAAGGTGGCATCGTCACACCAAAGGTAGTTAACTACCCTCATGAGTACCGTTGATTCACGTGAAACAGAGCGTGTTAGTAAAACGGTCATCGGAATCCGCAAACTTAAGCAACCTTTGCCAGCACCGGCAAATACCCGCGTTTTCGTGGTTGCTAACCAAAAAGGTGGGGTAGGTAAAACCACCAGCACTGTAAATATTGCAGCTGCGCTAGCCATGGGCGGCCTAAAAGTCCTAGTTATTGATCTAGATCCACAAGGCAATGCCAGTACCGCCCTTGGCGTTGAACATAAAGAGAGCCCTGGGATTTTTGAAATATTAATGGGTTCTGCTGAAATACAAGATGTTGTACACAAAGTAGTTGGTTTTGCGCACCTGGAATGCATTCCCTCTAATACCGGTTTAGCGCAAGCCGAAATTAATTTAGTACCAATGGTTGCTCGCGAAATGCGTTTAAAAGATGCCATCGAAGATTTAATTAAATTTAAAATCGAAGCAGGCAGTAATTATGACTACATATTTATTGATTGCCCGCCAAGTTTAGGTTTATTAACTATTAACGCATTTGCTGCAGCAAAAGAGCTACTAATTCCAATTCAATGTGAGTACTACGCTCTTGAAGGCCTAACTCAATTATTAGAAACCTATTCACTAGTTAAGAAACGGTTAAACCCCAACTTAAACTTATCAACCATTATTTTAACTATGTTTGATAGCCGAACAAAACTTGCTAATGATGTTGCAGATAGCGTGCGCCAACACTTCCCAAATGAATTAATTAATATTCCAATCCCAAGAACTGTGCGAATTTCGGAAGCACCTTCTTATAACCAAACCATTATGACTTATGACCCGGTATCACCGGGAGCAGTTGCTTACATGCAAGTAGCAAGAGAGATAGCGGAGAAGAAATAATGGTAAAACGTGGTGGCCTTGGAACAAACTTAGATGCACTTATCCCGACATCTTTAACGTTTGCCGGCCAAGAAGTCGGTCAACAAAACGAAATCGATATCAATTTAATTTCACCTAATCCAAAACAACCACGTATAGTTTTTGATGAAGCTGCTCTAAAAGAGTTAATGGTTTCAATTAAAGAGGTCGGTATCCTGCAACCACCAGTAGTCCGTGAAGTAAGCGGTGGCCGCTATGAATTAATCATGGGTGAACGTCGCTATCGTGCCGCAAAAGCAGTAGGTTTAAAAACAATTCCAGTAATTATTAGACAGACTCCAGATAATGAATTACTACGTGAAGCGCTTATTGAAAATATCCATCGCAGCCAATTAAACCCGCTTGAAGAAGGTGCTGCCTACGCTCAATTGCTAAGTGATTTCAACTGCACGCACGAAGAATTAGCAACCAAACTTGGACGATCACGCCCACATCTTTCAAATACCATGCGTTTGTTGTCATTACCGCCAACAGTGCAAAATCGCGTGGCACTTGGAATCATTTCAGCTGGTCATGCCCGCGCACTTTTAGGTTTAACCGATGCTGCGGAAATTGAAAAATTAGCAAACCGAATTGTCGCCGAGAATTTGTCGGTACGTTCCGTTGAAGAAATTATTGCTACCGGCGGCAGTGGCAAAAAAACCACAAAACGCAAAGCTCGAAGTGGCAACCCAGAGTTAAATGAGATTGCTGAGGAACTAGGCGATTATCTTGATACTCGCGTGAAAATCGAAGGTATAGCCAGTAAAGGAAAGATTGTGATCGAATATTCTGGTGGGCAAGATCTACAACGAATTATTAAAGAAATTAAGAGTTAAGTTCTAATTTTCCGCCGCGTCGGGAAATCTCTTCATTAACAACGCCAGCTAAAGCTTTAACACCTTCGCGAATTCGTTCTGGAGTTGGGTGGCAGTAAGAAAGTCGCATCGACCAAGTTCCAAAGTCATCGGCATAAAACGCAGTACCGGGAACATAGGCAACTTTTGCCACGATAGCCTTTGGCATCATTGCTTTAGTATCAATCTCTGGTGGCAATGTAACCCAGACATAGAAACCACCACCTGGCTTAGTCCAGGTAGCACTCTTTGGGAAGTAATCATCAAGTGCTTCAAGCATCGCATCGCGGCGCAACTTGTACTGCTCACAGAATGAGGCAATCTGGTCACGCCAAGGCTGATTTGCTAAGTAGTTGGAAATTGTCATTTGGGTGAAATTAGATGGGCAGAGAATTGAAGATTCGCTGGCGATAACCAATTTTTCTTTTAATGACTGCGGAACTAACGCCCAACCAACGCGCAATCCTGGCGAAATAGTTTTTGAGAAAGAACCAAGGTAAATAACATTTTCAGAATCTTCAGCACGCATGGCATTCGGTGATGGCTTATCAAAACCTAGAAGGCCGTAGGGATTATCTTCAACCACAAAAATCTGTTCCACGCGACAAATTTCAAGAATTTCAGTGCGGCGGTTAGCTGGCAATAAAACACCAGAAGGATTCTGGTAATTCGGAATTAAGTATAAAAACTTAATCTTGCGACCTGCCGCGCGCATGCTTTTAATGGCCTGTCTTAGTGATTCCGGGACCATGCCATCGTTATCTGTTTCAACATGCACAACCGCAGCTTCGTATTGGCGGAAAGTACCAAGTGCACCAACATACGAAGGCGCTTCAGCCAGAATTACATCACCTGGATCAATAAAAATACGGGAGATTAAATCAAGAGCTTGTTGTGAACCAGTGGTTATAACAACATCATCTGGATTAGCACGAATACCTTCCAACGCCATAACTTCACAGATTTGTTCGCGTAATTTTGGATGACCTTGACCGCTGCCATACTGCAACGCTTCTTGGCCTTGAGTCAAAATTAAATCAGAAACCACCGATGCCATCATTTCCATTGGTAGCGCAGAAAGATTTGGCATTCCACCAGCTAGTGAAACAATTTCAGGGCGTGAAGCTACTGCGAATAACGAACGAATTTCACTTGCGACCATGCCGGTAGCTCGGTGCGCAAAACGTTCCTCTAGGTTCTGAGGAGTCCCGGTGTGAAAGCGAGTAGTTAGATCGGACATATGAGAATCATCCCATAAAGAGGTATCAATACGCGCAGGTTAATTACTACGAAGGCCAGCTTTACGTAGGTCAGAAAGTCGCAACATTCCAGTCTTGGCATCGTCCTCGGATGCTAAATAAAGACGTTGAATCGCAATGACTATTGATTCGGCAATTACATCGCGGAAATCCGCACGACCGAGACGTTCGGCATCGCCTGGATTCGTTAAATAACCTAAATCAACCCGAACGGTTGGGGCTTTGGTAAGCCGTAATAAATCCCAGACTTTGGCATGGGAGTGACAATTGACTAAATCAGTCCGGGCACATATTTCGCGCTGCGCTAATGAAGCAAATCTCTCACCGACAACTGAATGAAGTGAATGCAAGTCACTGCCGTAGTAATAAGTAGCTACCCCATGAGCGCTTTCGGTCGGATAACGGTCGGCATGAAAAGAGATAACCAAATCTGCTGAAGTTTTATTAGCCAAATCAACGCGCTCTTGTTGAGTTGGACAATTATCTTTTCCACGGGTTAAAAAAACACTAACGCCAAGCGCCAACAAACGACCTTCTAAGCGTTGTGCAATGTCATAAACAATTTCAGCTTCTTGGATTCCAAAACCGCTTACGCCGCGACTTTCGCCACCATTACTCGGATCCAACACAATTACTTTATCCGCCAGTGCTGGCCCACGATTTTTATGTGAAACATCTTCACGCAATCGAACCGGAGCGCCACCACTAACAATTGTGGTTAATCGCAACAACGCAATAATTGTGGCTGGACCGCATTTACCGTCAACAGTTACACCGACAGATTTTTGAAATTCACTTACCGCACTAGATGTGCGTGGACCATAAATGCCATCTACTCGGCCACAATTAAAACCCATTTCGACTAATCGGTTTTGCAGAGTTGCGACATCATCACCGTGCATCAGAGCAGGTGTGGTGAGGTGAATTGAGCGATCACCGAGTTTCCATCGCGCTTCTTCAAGTGCACGCGAAGTTACATCATCAATTAGACCTGTAACAGTTAATCCGCGACCCTGTTGAAAGGAACGAACCTCATCTGGTGTTAGTTCTTTCATGGCGTTTGCAGACCTAAGGAAGTAGCGACTTAGATAAAAGCTTCGAGTTCTTTAAGTAGAGCAGGCTTTGGCTTAGCACCAATAATTGTTTTCACTACTTCACCATTTACAAAAACCATAAGGTTTGGAATTGAAGTAATTCCGTATTTAATTGCAATAGCTGATTCTTCATCGGTATTTAACTTAACAATCTTGATTTTATCGCCATGCTCATTAGCAATCTCATCGAGGATTGGTCCAACTGCGCGGCAAGGCCCACACCATTCGGCCCAAAAATCAACCAATACCGGGGTGCTGCTCTTAAGTACTACATCTGCGAAATTGGCAGTTGTGACAGGGGTTGCTGCGCTCATTTTTTGCTCCTTGTGTTTACTTCTTCTTATTTAATACTTGTATGTGGGTACCTTAGTGGTGCGATAAGAATTTTTCAGCATCTAGCGCGGATTGGCAGCCTGTGCCCGCAGCGGTAATAGCCTGGCGGTAAGTGTGGTCAACCAGATCTCCGCAAGCAAATACGCCAGTTAGATTTGTACGAGTTGATCCGTTTTCGACGACTACATAACCTTCGGCATCAAGAGTTACCTGGCCTTTAACTAATTCATTACGTGGATCGTGGCCAATTGCGACAAATAAGCCAGTGAAATCACGTTGACTGACTTCACCGGTGACGGTGTTCTTTAATGAAAGCCCCTCAACTTTATCGGCACCCAATACATCGATTACTTCAGTATTCCAGAGCATCTCAATTTTTGGATTAGCAAAGGCGCGTTCAGCCATAATCTTTGATGCACGAAGTGAATCACGACGGTGAATCAAAACAACTTTGCTGGCAAACTTAGTTAGGAAAGTTGCTTCTTCAACAGCTGAATCTCCGCCGCCCACAACTGCAATAGTTTGATCACGGAAGAAGAAACCATCACAAGTCGCACACCAAGAAACACCGTGACCAGAGAGACGTTTTTCATTCTCTAACCCAATCTCGCGATAAGCCGAACCCATTGCGAGAATGACCGACTGAGCTTTTATGGTATTTCCAGAACCATCTTTAAGAACTTTAACTTGCCCTGACAAATCCATTTCAACAATATCATCGGTAATTAAATTAGCACCAAATCGTTTTGCTTGCTTTCGCATCGCATCCATTAAATCTGGGCCCATAATGCCATCAACAAAGCCAGGAAAATTTTCGACCTCAGTGGTGTTCATTAGGGCGCCACCGGCAGTAACTGAACCTTCGTAAATAATTGGATTTAATTGCGCACGTGCGGCATAAATAGCGGCGGTATAGCCCGCCGGGCCAGAACCCACGATTACCAAATTCTCTACTTCACTCATGGCTTCACCATAACCTTTCTTGGATCCTGTTTATTCCTTATTTCCTAATGTTCCGCGTGAGGAGCGCAACATCCCGGTGATCATGGAAATCTCAGAAACCCGCAACAACTGGGCAACCAAGAAATAACCCGAAGCACTAACCAATAAGACCAAAAGCAGCGCTAACGGCCCATGCCAATCAAATATTCGGCTTAGTGTAAACATGGGCCCCATCGCAATAACTGAGGCCAAGATTAGCTTTGAGTGCTGCCCCATAAATTGTGAAAAATAAATTTTCCCAACATGTTTTTTAAGCAAATTTAAGGTAATTACAATGCCAACGATATAACTGATTGAAAAAGCTAAACCTAAATAAATAGTTACATATTCATTTTCAACGGTATTTAGAGCTAAATAAGAGAGAACTACTGCTATTAAATTAATAATGAGTATTGAAACGACCTGAGTTTTGGTATCTTCAAAAGCATTAAAGCCACGAACTAAAATAATATTTATTGAAAATGCTACCAAACCCAAACTTAGTGCTGATAAAACGTAACCCATATAGGAAGAGTCGCTACGACTAATGCCAAAGAAGAGCACCTCAGTTATAAGCGGACCAAAGAAAGCCAGCCCGACTGCGCTAGGAATGGTAATAACTCCTACCAACCGAATTGCTCTAACTAGTTGTGATTTAACTTCCTTAATATCCTGAGTAATTACTAACCTAGATAAATGTGGCAGCAAAGCGGTAATTATTGAAATTGTCACAATTGAGTAAGGTAACAACATAATTAAATAAGCATTGCTGTAAGGCGTGAACCCAACGCCGCGTGTGATGCCCTCTTGGGCGCTTCGAACAGCAGCGCTAGTAGCAACGTTGACTGTTACCAAATAACCAAGTTGAGAAATAATTACATAAATTAAAGTCCAGCCAGCTAACTTAAAAGATTTGCCTAAGCCACCAAACCCGAATTGAAAACGCAATTTCAATTTTGTTCGCGAGACCACCGGGATAAGAATTAGTGCCTGAACCACGGCACCTAACGTGGTGCCCCAACCAAGAACCGCCACTTGGGTATCGGTAATCGTGTCGGCACTAACGTTAGGTACCAAATACAAGAAACCACCCAACAAAAATACCCCAACTAAGTTATTTAAAATCGGGGCCCACATCAACGGTGCGAAAACACCCTTGGCGTTAGCTACTTGGCCGAGCATCGCATATAAAACCAAGAAAAAGACTTGAGGTAAGCAATAACGCATGAACGCAACCGTTACCGAATACTCGTTTTCAAATCCTGCCGTGGTGAATTCAGGTGCATAAATCCGAACCAAAGCAGGAGCAAAAACCATTCCTAGCGCAGTTAAAGCAAAAAGACTTACACTAATGGTTGTAATTAGACGCGAAGCAAAGCCAACACCGCCATCATTATCTGCAAAAGAACGAATTAATTGAGGGACAAAGATTGCAGTTAACGCACCACCAACAACTAAGTTATAAATAATAGTTGGCATCGTATTTGCCACGTTGTAGCCGTCAGCCAGCAGCGTAGTTCCAAGAGCTGCGACCAAGAGAACGCCACGAATAAAACCAGTGATTCTAGAAATTATGGTGCCGATAGCCATAGCACTAGATGCGCGATATAAATCTACTGCTTTGATTTTTGACTCCGACGCACTCGACGAACTGTCTGCAGAGTTGCAGCAACAAAAAGTAGGGCTGCGGCACTAGAAGTAAACCAGGCAACCCTTGCATCAACTATTGAAAGGTTTAAATTCAATTGCGAATACTTGGTCACTGGAAAACCTTTAGCATCAGTTAAACGAGCCGCTACGGTGACTGTGCCTGGCGTTATTACATTCGCTGGTAAGGATAGTTGCACTTTAGAATTTGGGGCGATAGTTACATCACTAATTCCAGATATTTGAACCCTTGAATTACGAGGTAGTAGTTCAAGTGAAACTTTTACAGGAGAACTAAAGTTGTTGACCAAAGTAATTGGTAATTTTACTTCGTTTGAAGTTAAGCGATATCTACCAGAGATAACCCTAAGTTTTCTGGTCGAGCGGGTAACTTCTTTATCTGCACTCTTTAGCAAACGCGCTCGAAAAACTGAATCTATATCTGGATTGAGCAACCTAGCTAGTTGTAATCGCAGAGTTGTCAGTTCGGTGGCATCGACTACTCGACTCAAAGTTGTCAAAGTTCTTCGATTTTGCGCGTATTTAACCCGTAATGAATTATCGCTTTTTAAGGAACCTTCGCTGTAATTACCTGATTTATCACTAGTTATAGAACGAGCCAAAAAGCTTGCTAATCGTTTATTTGCATTCGAATAGTAGAAATTTAACTCGCTAGGTGCATAATTTTTAATTAGTTGGTAAGCCGGATTTCCGTAAGGCAACACCACAACTTGGTCGCTGCTACTAATGAAAGAAAATTGATTTAACCAATTTACTGCAACAAGAGAACCAACACCATCTATCTTTTTGCCATCTTCTAGCCCAATTCTATATTTATCTTTCATCGCAATTACATCTTCAATAAACGCGGTATCAACCACCCAAATACGTGGACGATTTGCAGGATAGAAAACTAATTTACCTAAATCACCAGTTGGCGCTAATCGCGACGCTAAGTCATCGCTATAGAAATACCCACTGAAATTACGATTTGGTTCAGTAACCAATCTAATAATTTTTGCTTCGACAGCCTGTGCAGGCAGGTAAGTAAATTGCAGACCGAGCACAAGGGCCAGAACTAGCCAAATACGTTTCATTATGAGATCTCGCCACTTTTTGCGATTAATTTCTTTTCATCAGGGTATGCCAACCGTTCAACAATTTCAGAGAGTGGGAACCAAGAAACTTCATCTACTTCAGTAATTTGTGGAGTCAGTTCACCAGAGACTTCCTTGAAAATAAAATGGTGAACCGTTTTATGAATTCTTTTACCACCAGCCATAAACCAGAAATCAATTACACCGATAGATTTTGTAATCTCTGAAGTTATGCCAGTTTCTTCCTGCACTTCACGAATAGCAGCTTGCTCTGGGGTTTCACCCGCTTCAATATGTCCCTTTGGTAGCGACCAAAGCAAACGTTCACGAGATGCATCTTTGTGATCGATGCGACCAATTAAAAGCCCGCGCGTTCCGGAGAAATCGATAACTAAACCGCCTGCGCTAACTTCATCAACTCGTTTTGCGTAAGGACGACGCTCAGGACTCTTTTTATCTGGAGTTTTATCTGCGGTTTTAACCGCAGCTTTTGGAGCAGGCGAATTGCCATCGGTTGGGGTGATAACTGCTTGTGGGGCGCGATTGCCGGGGCGTCTACGTCGCCGCTTTTTCTTCGTACCTTCGCTGCCCGCACTAGGTGCCGGGGTCATGGAGTAAGGGTAGTCCTCTAGCCTTACCTATTGTGACGAGTCCATTAGGTGCCGCAGGCGAGATAGCTATTCGCTCGCTTATCGAAAGCGCCCCCCTAGCCAGTTCGCTGGCTGCTGCCTATAAATCGGCCGGGTACAAGTTGGCGTTAGTTGGCGGGCCGGTTCGTGATGCAATTTTAGGACGTTTAGGAAACGATTTAGATTTCACTACCGATGCACTGCCGCCTGAAAGCAAAAAGATTTTAAAAATCTGGGGCGAAAATATTTGGGATACCGGAATTGAATTCGGCACCGTGGCGGCAAAACGCGGCGACACAACTGTTGAAGTTACAACATATCGCAGCGACAAATACGACCCAGAAAGTCGTAAACCAGAAGTTGAATTCGGTGACAATATCGCAGGTGATTTATCACGTCGAGATTTCACGGTTAACTGCATGGCACTTGAATTAACAACTGCAACACCTGAATTTATAGATCCATTTAACGGATTAGCTGATTTAGCAAAACAAATTCTGCGCACCCCGGTGACACCCGAACAATCTTTCTCGGATGATCCGTTGCGAATGATGCGCGCGGCTCGCTTTGCTAGCCAATTAAATTTCGAAATCGAAGAATCAACGCTGTCGGCGATGAAAGATATGGCATCTCGAATTTCAATTGTTTCGGCAGAACGCACCCGTGATGAATTTACTAAATTATTAATGTCAAATAATCCTCGCCGCGGTATTTCTATTATGGTCGACACTGGATTAGCAGCGCTAGTAATTCCAGAAATCCCAAAATTAAAACTAGAAATAGATGAACACCACCACCACAAAGATGTTTATGAGCATTCGATAACTGTCTTAGAACAAGCAATCGCGCAAGAAGAACGTTTAGGTGGGCCTAACTTAGTAATTAGGTTAGCTGCTTTAATGCATGACATCGGAAAACCTAAAACGCGTGCGCTAATTGAAGGTGGCGGAGTCTCCTTCCATCATCACGAAGTTGTTGGCGCTCGCTTGGCTCGGGAACGACTTAAGAAAATGCGCTATTCCAGTGAAGTAGTGGAATCGGTTGAAACCCTTACTGCGCTGCATCTGCGCTTTCATGGCTATGGTGATGGTGAGTGGACTGACTCGGCAGTGCGACGCTACGTGCGTGATTCTGGTGATTTACTGGTTCATTTACATGTGTTAACTCGGGCTGATTGCACGACTCGTAATGTGCGCAAAGCCGAACGCCTAGCCAGCGCATATGAATCTTTAGAAGCCCGCATTGATCGACTTATGGAAGCTGAAGAGCTAAATAAAATTCGCCCTGATCTAGATGGCGCCGCAGTAATGCAGTTGCTTAACTTAAAACCATCGGCGACAGTTGGAAAAGCTCTCGACTTCTTACTTGAACTGCGATTAGAGCGTGGCCCGCTTGGTGAAGAAATCGCCACAAAAGAGTTACTGGCTTGGTGGGATAAATTTTCCACGTCGCAATAGTCGAAGCGCTGTAATTAGATAAACAACTGAGACCAAAGTAGGTACTTGCCAACCCTGTCCGGATTCAGATAATAAAAGGGCCGCAATCACACCACCACTAACAATCGCGGCATTAACTAAAACATCATAAACGGCAAAAACGCGCCCACGGTAGTAATCATTAATTTTGGATTGCACAAGCGCATCATTGGTAACTTTAAAACTCTGCCCAAACAAACTAGTTAGAAAAGCGGCGAGAAATAAAGTTGCTTCAGTTCCCCAAATTGCTAGCGGTAGCGGACCAAGAACACTTAGAAACATCATGGTTCTCATCCAAGTGTGGCGGCCATATTTTTTCACGCCAGAAGGTGCAATAAGAGCACCTAAAACAATTCCGATACCAGCAATAGAAAATGCCAAAGCTAAACCGGATAAGCCTTCTTCTGGCTGATTGGGATTGTTAAAAGTATTCCGTTCCAACATCAAACCAACCAAGGTAAGTGCTGTTAAACCACCACGCTGAAAACCATTAGCAATAATTCCACGCATTGCATCAGCATGAACCCCAAGAAATTTCCAACCTTCGCGCAGTTCAACAAAACCTTGGGTCAGTGAAGCTGGTTTACGTTCTGCCTCTAATGGGCCAATTTCTAATTTGCGCAAACGTAGCGCCATTGCTGAAGCCAGCGCATAGCCACAACTTGCTGCAATAATTAAATAGGCATCCACGTGATCAGCAGTTGCGACCGAATCAAGTAATTTGCGCAACCCCAGCCCTAAACCGCCACCTAAAACTAAGAAAACTGAGCCACCAGTAACGGCCATAGCGTTAGCTGAAATTAAATTGGGTTGGTCCACTAATAAAGGTAGGCCGGCAGATGTGGCAGCCAAAATCAAACGGTTAAGGCCAAATGCAATTAAAACTAAAACTGTAAGTTCTAACCCGGTTCGCCCAGTAAAAACCAAAAGCGCGATTAAAAGTAAATCTAATGCACGAGAGAAGTTAGAAATAAAGAGAGCCCGTTGCCTAGAAACTCGATCCAAAACAGTCCCCACGAATGGTCCGATAATTGAATAAGGAAGCAGCACAACTGCAAATGCCAAAGCGGCATTTAAAGCACTGGCTTGGCGTTCAGGCGAAAAGAGCACAAATGTTGCCAGCGCCCCTTGAAAGATGCCATCAGTTCCTTGGCCAATCCAGCGCACTAATAGCAGCCGCGATAACCGCGGATGCTTTAGCAACTGCCAGAAATTCATACTGGCAAGCGTAGTTACTAAAGACCCTTTATTCTTAGCTTTAATGAAATCGCAACGCTCGTTCATCGACTATTCACTCGATAAGCGTGCCACTTTGGCAGCGCTATTTCGAGGCACGGTTAATGCTTGCGATGCTGATCCATATTTGATGCGCGCTGCGAAATTCCATGGCGTTAAAACCACTCGCCCCTGCCCGGTTTGTAAACATGTTTCAATGGTTGAGCTTATGTATACCTTTGGTGATCAACTCGGCCAGTACTCAGGTCGCATTAAAAATTCCGATGAGCTACGCCAAATGGAAAAAGAGTATGGTGAATTTCGGGTTTACATCGTTGAAGTTTGCCGTGATTGCTCCTGGAACCATCTCTGTGTCTCATTTGTCCTAGGTGATGGCGTCGAACGCAAACCACCCCGTTACACCCGAACGCTTGAAGATAGTGACTGGGCTTAACAGGTAGCCTTAAACCATGGCATTTAAGCTCTCAAAACGATTATTTATCAGGGCTGCTATCTTCATCGGTGGCTTCGGGTTTGTAGCCGGTTCTACCTTATTTGCAATTGCCTACTTCACAGTTTCAATTCCGGATCCAAATGCATATGTAAATAGCCAAGCCACAATTATTCAATATGCCAACGGTGAAGAAATTGGTCGAATGGGCACTCAAAACCGAACCATTGTTTCACTAACCAAAATTCCATTACATCTACGGGAAGCTGTTATGGCTGCTGAAGATCGTGATTTCTATACTAATAGAGCTTTTAGCCCAGTGGGAATTTTACGAGCGTTAAAAAACAATTTACTTGGTGGCTCACTTCAAGGTGGTTCGACTATTACACAGCAATACGCGAAAACCGCATTCTTAACTGCGGATCGAACCATCCAACGTAAAATCAAAGAATTAGTCATTGCAATTAAATTAGAGAATCAACTTTCTAAAGATGAGATTTTAGAGAACTATTTAAATACAATCTATTTCGGCCGCGGTTCATACGGTGTGCAAACTGCATCGCTGCAATATTTCAATCGTACGGTTGATCAACTTACAGTTTCGCAAGCAGTAGTTCTGGCTTCGATACTGCGCTCACCCGGTTTATATGATCCGGCATTTAATAAGGAGAACAGACCGCGCCTGGAAAATCGTTTCGTTTATGTTGTAAAAGGAATGGTCGAAAAAGGTTGGCTAACTGAGAAAGAAGGCGCCAAACTTAAGATTCCATATATTGCACCAAGAGCAACCTCCGGATCGCTAAGTGGGCCAAAAGGGCACGTAATTGAAGCAGTTCGCAAAGAATTAATTAAATTTGGCTTTACTGAAGATCAAATCATGGTGGGCGGGTTAGTTGTAAAAACAACCCTAGTTCAACGCGCTCAACAAGCAGCAGTCGATGCAGTCAATAAACAAGCGCCCACAAACGCGCCAGATAACCTACATATTGGTTTAGTTGCAATCCGCCCCGGAACCGGTGAAATCATTGCTATGTATGGCGGAAAAGACTATTTAACTCGCCAATTAAATGATGCCACGCAAGCAATCGCTCAGGCTGGATCAACATTTAAACCATTTGCATTGATCGCAGGACTTGAGCAAGGAATTCCCTTAACTTCAATGTGGAACGGCGACAGCCCACAAACTTTCGATGATGTCGGCAAACCATACCCAGTTGCTAATTATGGGCTTGAAGGTTGGGGGCAAATTTCGCTCTTGAAAGCAACTGCAAGTTCAGTAAATACTGTTTTTGTGCCACTTGGAATAAAAGTAGGCCCAGACAATGTCGTTGATGCAGCAAGGCGTGCCGGAATTCCAGAATCTGTGGCAATGATGCCAACTCCCTCAGTTGTGCTGGGTGTAGCTAGCCCGAAGGTAATTGATGTGGCAAGCGCTTACGCAACTTTTGCCGCCAATGGAATTTACGCTAAACCATATTTGATTAGCCAGGTTCTTGGTGCAAATAAAGGCGTACTTTATGAAGGTAGACCACAAACCCAAGAAGTATTTGCGGCCGACGTAATGGCAGATTTAACCTACGCGCTAAAAAATGTAGTAACTAGTGGGTCTGGTTTTGCGGCACTAAAACTAGGCCGACCAGCCGCAGGCAAAACAGGAACCAGCCAATCGAATGCATCAGCTTGGTTTAGCGCTTACACACCACAACTTGCAGCATCAGTTGCGCTATTTCGCGATGACGCTACACAATCGTTAAAGGGAATCGGTGGACTTACTTCAGTTACTGGCGGAAGTTTCCCGGCCCGAATCTGGACTGCCTTTATGAAGGGCGCACTTAAAGGTGAACCAGTCTTAGATTTCCCAGCACCTTCAAATATTGGCGGGCTAGATTCAGTAGTAATGACTTCTGGTGGCGTTCAGAGCCCTACGAAAGACTAAAAGGAATTTAAATTGAAAACGCGAACGATAGCCATATTCGCGTTTATTGCTAGTGCTATTTCATTTGCCAAATTCTCGCCCTGTATAGGCTTTAACTGGGCTACGCCAGGCCAATATATTCACGCTTGTTACTCTGATTTACCAAGTCTTTTAGGTAACCGTTCAATTGGAAATGGTTCTTGGGCATTTAGTGGCGAACAACCAGTCGAGTATCCCGTAATTACTGGCTTAGTTATGTATTTAACTGCACAACTGGCTGAAGTTACAACCACTTACTACTTATTAAATGCCGCACTGCTTGCACTTCTATTTATCGCCGTTGCTTTAATTACAGCGAAAATTCGTCCACAGTTTGGTTATCTACTTTCCTTCACACCAGCTGTGATTGCATCACTTTATATAAATTGGGATCTCTGGGCTATTGCAACCATGATGCTTTCGATTTATTGGTTTGATCGCAAGCAATATGATTTAAGTGCGCTAGCAATCGGAATTTCAATTGCTACAAAGTTTATTCCAGTTTTCCTAATTCCAGTAGTAATTTATATTTTTTATCGAAATGCTAATCTCAAAGGCGCTATTAGATATTTAGCAATAACTGGTGGCACATGGCTAGCCATTAATTTGCCGGTAGCGCTAACAACACCAGAAGGTTGGTGGTATTTCTATAAGTTAAATATTGAACGCGTTGCTGACTGGGGTTCACTGTGGTACGCGCTCTCAGCTTTAGGTATCGGACTCGCAAACCTAAACTACTTATCAATTTTATTATTGCTAGCTTGTATTGCAGCACTTGGAATTTTCTTGTTCTCTCTAAACTACATTCCTTCCCTTGCACAAATTGCTTTTATCGTCATCGCAGCCGTTACCTGTGTTAGCAAGGTTTATTCCCCACAATATGTGCTGTGGTTAGCACCGCTTGCACTAATTGCACTGATTGATAAACGTGACCTGCCTGCTTTCTGGATCTGGCAGGTATCCGAAGTTATTTATCACGTTGCAATCTGGCAACATCTAGCCACCGTGACAGGTGCCAGATTTGGGTTGCCCGTGACTGGCTACGCCCTGATTAGCCTGGTCCGCATCGCGGCCACGGTCTTGCTGATAGCGGTCTTGGTCCGGCGAGCCTTGACGCTTAGGTCCACAAACAAGCCTGATTCACAGGGCAAATTGGCCGATTTTCTCTTTGAGGCGGGCAAGAGTTACCCTTAGCCTCTTGTTTCACCTCTTTATTTATGTCAGTCTGCTGATCTATCTTTAGGTAAATGAGAGCACTAACCCTCCTGTCACGGAAATGCCGTGGCCGTCTTAGTCCAGAGGAGGTCGGGTTAACGCATGCGTCACTACGAACTAATGGTCATTCTTGATCCAGAGCTAGAAGAAAGAACAGTTACACCATCACTTGAGACATATCTCAAGATCATCAAAGATAGCGGCGGCACAGTCGACAAGCTCGATGTTTGGGGCACGCGCCGTATGTCATTCGAAATCCTTAAGAAGTCCGAAGGAATTTACGCAGTTGTAGATATGCACTGCGAACCAGCAGCGATTAAAGAACTTGATCGTCAGTTAAATCTAAACGAATCAGTACTACGTACTAAGTTAATTCGTCCAGAATAAAAGCACGGCACCCACGAGTAGCTACGAGAGAAAGAGAAAAAAATGGCAGCAGGAGATACAACAATCACAATGATCGGCAACTTAGTAGACGATCCAGAGCTACGTTTCACACCATCAGGTGCGGCGGTAGCAAAGTTTCGTGTTGCTTCAACTCCTCGTTATTTGGATAAAGCAACTAATGAATGGAAAGACGGCGAAAGCCTTTTCCTTCAATGTCAGATCTGGCGTCAAGCAGCAGAAAATGTTGCTGAGTCACTGACAAAAGGTATGCGAGTCATTCTCTCGGGTCGCCTAAAGCAACGTTCATATGAAACAAAAGAGGGCGAAAAGCGCACCGTCTTTGAAGTAGAAGTTGATGAAGTAGGTCCATCTCTTCGCAGTGCAACTGCGAAAGTTACCCGCGCACAACGTGCAGCAGGTGCCAACAGTGGATTCTCTGCTCCAGCAGCTGAAAGCTTTAACGATGATCCTTGGGCTGCATCAACCTCAACACCATCTGCTGGCGGCTGGGCAACCACCACTAGCGATGAACCTCCGTTTTAAACCAACCTATCCATCCATTCCTAGTTCTAACTAGGGCACCCGAAAAGGAGCACCACAATGGGAGCAAGAAATAACCGGGCTTTAAAAGAGCCTAAGAATAAGGGCGCTAAAGCAGCTGCCCTTAATAAGAAGTTTAAGAAGAAGCCATGCAGCTTCTGCCAGAACAAAGTTACTTACATTGATTACAAGGACATCAACACCTTGCGTAAGTACATCTCTGATCGCGGCAAGATTCGCGCACGTCGCGTAACTGGTGCATGCACACAACATCAACGTTCAGTAGCAACAGCGGTTAAAAACAGCCGTGAAGTAGCGCTACTGCCTTACACATCTACTGCGCGATAAGGAGCGATGAACATATGAAACTCATCCTTACTCGCGAAGTTGCTGGGCTTGGTCAAGCTGGCGATGTGGTAACTGTTAAAGATGGCTTTGGCCGCAACTACTTGCTTCCACGCGGAAACGCGATTACCTGGAGCCAAGGCGGAGAGAAGCAGATCGAAGGAATTCGTCGTGCTCGTGCAGCACGCGAGATCCGCGATATCGATCACGCTAACTCAATCAAAGCAACTCTTGAAGCAGCAACTCTTACCATCAAGGTAAAAGTTGGTACCGGAAATCGTCTATTCGGTTCGGTAACCGATAAAGATGTAGCAGCAGTAATCAAGAGCGCAGTTGCGATCGATATCGATCGTCACAGCATCAAGATGGCTGGCCACATCAAGAAGATTGGTACCCATTCAGCAAAGGTCTCACTAGAGCACCATGTAACTGCAGCAATTACTTTGACAGTTGTAGCTGAATAAATAAATAAAATTAGAACGGGCTCGTCGCTAATCGCGTCGGGCCCGTTTTAT
>CAXNJS010000007.1:0-34099 GCA_964202795.1 Candidatus Planktophila sp. | reverse complement strand
AGGTAATTGGTCGCAATGGCCGTACCGCAAAGGCGCTTCGTACCGTCGTCAGCGCGCTCGCAGGTCGCACAATTCGTGTTGATCTGGTTGAAGCTGACGAGGTTCGTTAACCCTTAATTTAAGCCGCTAACCATGCGTTTACTCGTGGGTCGGATCGGCAAGGCGCACGGAATTCTGGGCGAAGCCACAATCGAAGTTCGAACCGATGATGCGGCAGCCCGTTTTGCAATGGGCGCAGTTGTTGAAACGGATAGTGGAAAGTCACTAACTGTTAATTCTGTGCGAGTCCATAATGGCATTTTATTACTGGGCTTTGCAGGCATCTCCTCTCGTAATGAGATAGAGGCGCTGCGCGACACTTTACTTTATGCCGATGTTGATATTGATGCACCCGGTGAAGATGACGAGGATTACCACGTCTTGCAGTTAATTGGCTGCATTGCCAATCTAGAAGATGGCAGCAAGTTTGGTGAAGTAAGTGATGTGCTAAATCTGCCTGGCCAAGATGTACTAGCAATCAAAACTGAAAACGGTGAAGTCTTAGTTCCTTTTGTGCATCAGTTAGTTCCAACTGTTGATATCAAAGCAAAAATCGTGGTCGTTATTCCGCCAATTATTTCGGGGGAGATGAAATGAAAATTGATGTGATCTCAATCTTTCCAGAATATTTAGCACCACTTGAACTCTCGCTCTTAGGCAAAGCCCAAGACAAAGGCTTGCTTGAACTAAATGTTCATGACCTACGTGCGCACACCAGCGATAACCACCACAGCGTTGATGACACCCCTTACGGCGGTGGCGCTGGCATGGTTATGAAAGCGCAGATCTGGGGTGATGCGTTAGACAATTTAATTACCGATAACTGTGACCTGATTATTCTCACCCCGGGTGGCAAACGATTTAACCAACGAATAGCTGAAGAACTTTCTACCCGCTCACATCTGCTTTTTGCTTGTGGTCGATATGAAGGCATTGATGATCGAGTTCGCCAACATTATTCAACTGCTGCATATAGCGATCGCGGTATCCGAGTTCATGAAATATCTATCGGTGACTACGTATTAGGCGGCGGTGAAGTTGCCTCAATGGTGATTATTGAAGCGGTAACACGCTTAATCCCCGGGGTATTGGGTAACCCAGCATCGATTGTTGAAGAGTCACATATGTCCGAAGGATTTGTTGAATACCCATCTTTTACCAAACCAGCCAACTGGCGGGACATTGAAGTGCCAGAGATATTGCTTAGTGGTAACCATGCTGCAATCGCTAAGTGGCGTAGTGAAGCAGCACACAAGCGCGCTCAAGATAATCTCTAATTCACTCAACACTTACTTTCTAACTCGCGAGTAAGTTCTTAGCAACGTAACGTTGCGCCATGACAAGTTTTGATCCAGCAATTCAGACGCGATTGATTCGCGATCTCGAGCCTGTGGTTGCGGTCGAACTCGAGCGACATTTAAAGATTCAAAAAGAGTGGTATCCACACGACTATGTCCCATGGTCTGAAGGCCGCAACTTTGCCGGCCCTTTAAATGGTGATGCTTGGGAAGCTAAAGATTCTAGGCTCTCACCGATTGCGCAAGATTCATTGGTTCTAAATTTATTAACCGAAGATAACTTGCCTAGCTATCACACCGAAATCGCAATTGCGATGGGTCGTGATGGTGCGTGGGGTACCTGGATCGAACGTTGGACTGCTGAAGAAAATCGCCACGGCATTGTTCTGCGTGATTATTTAATGGCAACTCGTGGCGTTGATCCTTATGAACTAGAAGATCTGCGCATGGCACATATGTCAGTTGGTTATCAGAAGCCTTACGAAAATGACATGTTGCATACCGTAGCCTATGTTTCATTCCAAGAGTTAGCTACCCGTATTTCACATCGCAACACTGGGCTAATCTCTGATGATCCAATCTGTGAAAGTATGTTGCAACGAGTATCACTCGATGAGAATCTTCATATGATCTTTTATCGCAATCTACTTGGCGCTGCTCTTGATCGTGAGCCAAATGCCGCAATGCGCGCAATTACTGATGTGGTGACTAATTTTGATATGCCAGGTGCTGGCATGCCAGGTTTTGCTCGTAAATCTGTCGGTATCGCACTTGCTGGTATCTATGACATGCAGCAACACTTAGAAGATGTAATTGCGCCAGTATTACGTGCCTGGAATATATTCGGTCGCGAAGATCTATCTGGTGATGGCCAAGCAGCTCGTGAGGAACTAAGTGCATTCCTGGCAGGGGCAACTACCGAATCTGATCGCTTTAATGAAAAGCGTGAAGCACACTTTGAACGCTTAATTGCGCGTGGCCAAGAACCGATTCGGCTAACTAAAACCAAGTAAAGCGAGTAAAGTTCGCGATTATGTGCCGACTACTAGCTTATGCCGCAAGTTCAGATACCACCTTTGCCGAAATCGTAGGCGAAGGCTTTGACAACTTTGTCGCCATGTCTGATGAGCATAAAGATGGCTGGGGTATTACTTCTATTGATAAAAGTGGCGAAGTTTCGCGCACCGTTGACTTAGAGCGCGCAGTCGCAAGTTCCACTTTTATTGATGTGAAAGATCGTCCGGCTGATTCTGGGCTGTTGCACTTGCGCCTTGCTTCCAAAGGTTTAACTATTGATATTAAGAATAATCATCCATTCGTTGATGGCACCTATAGCTTTATGCATAACGGCACGATTCGTCCTGCGGCATCAGTGGAAGCGTTCATTGATCCAGAGTTCGCCAATCGCGCTCAAGGCAGCACGGATAGTGAGCGTTATTTCTATGTAATTTTGAGCGAGATCAAGAAGCATGGGCTAGTCGATGGACTTCGTAGCGCTGTTACCAAGATCAGCGACAATTGTGATTTCTCCAGTATTAACTGCATGCTGCTGACTCCGGATTATTTAATTGCGGCCTGCGAATTCAATGTTGAGGATGAAACTGAGTGGAGCGTTAATTCGCATTATGAATTGCGCTATCGCAGCGATGAAAGCGGCGTAGTTATCTCATCTACTGGCTGGGGCCATGATGATTGGTCAGTATTAGCCAACCATCAAGTGCTGGTAGTCGATCGCAAGAGCATGAATACCGAGATTTTGCCGCTGCCATTACGCTTAGGGGCATGACACGCACATATCTGGTCGAGACTTACGGCTGCCAGATGAACGTGCACGATTCCGAACGTATTGCCGGATTATTAGAGGCAGATGGTTACGTTCCAGTTGAAACCGGCAAGCAAGCAGATTTAGTTGTTTTCAATACCTGCGCTGTACGCGAGAACGCTGATAACAAACTCTACGGAAATCTTAGTTTCTTAGCTCCAGTTAAGAAACTTAACCCATTAATGCAGATTGCAGTTGGCGGTTGCTTAGCTCAGAAAGATCAAGCCACAATCTTAAAGAAAGCGCCCTATGTTGATGTGGTTTTCGGAACCCACAACGTCGGATCACTACCTGTACTTCTAGAGCGCGCCCGAATTGAAGAAGAGTCCCAAATTGAAATTCTGGAAGCGCTAGAGCATTTCCCGTCAACGCTACCCGCCAAGCGCTTCAGTGACTTTACGGCGTGGGTATCGGTATCAGTGGGCTGTAATAACACTTGCACCTTCTGCATTGTGCCAACGCTGAGGGGAATTGAAAAAGATCGACCAGCAAGTGAGATCTTGCGCGAGATTAATACCTTAGTTGACTCTGGCGTTATCGAAATTACTTTGCTAGGTCAGAATGTGAACGCTTACGGCGTTGATTTCGGTGATCGTGCTGCGTTTGCCAACTTACTCAAGGAATGCGGCAAGATTTCAGGTCTGGAGCGAGTGCGCTTTATGTCCCCGCATCCACGAGATTTTACAGATGATGTAATCGATGCAATGGCCAGCACGCCAAATGTGATGCCACATCTTCATATGCCGTTGCAATCAGGTTCTAATCGAATTCTGCAGGAAATGCGCCGTTCATATCGCACTGATAGATACTTAGGAATTCTTGATCGCGTTCGCATAGCCATGCCACATTCCCAAGTAACAACTGACATCATTGTGGGCTTTCCAGGTGAGACTGAAGAAGATTTCCAAGCAACGTTAGATCTCGCAACGCAAGCGCGATTCTCTGCGGCCTATACCTATCAATATTCAATTCGTCCCGGAACTCCGGCTGCAGTAATGCCTGATCAGGTACCGGCTGAAGTTGTGGGAGAGCGATACACCCGCTTACATGCGCATCAAGAAGCGATTTCAGCTTCGGTAAATAGCGAGGCAATCGGTCGCACCATGAAAGTTTTAGTGGCCGAAGTTTCAGGTCGCCGCAATGGCGATAACGATCGCATGACCGGGCGCAGTGAAGATTTCAGATTAGTGCACTTCAACTCAGTTGTTGAACAACCGCTGCCAGGAGACTTGATCACAGTAGATATCACTGAGAGTTCGTCACACTATTTAATTGGTACCGGTGGCAAAGTAGAGCGCAGAGCTAAACGCGAAGTAAAGGGCACCATGTTAGGTATCCCGGTTATTCGCGCATGAAGCTAATTGTTATCTGTGGTGCAACTGCCACGGGCAAAAGTGATCTCGCGATTTCAGTAGCTCAAAAGATTGACGCCGAGATAATCAATGCTGATTCAATGCAACTCTATAAAGGTATGGATATTGGCACTGCCAAGTTAAGTGTTGAAGAACGTCAGGGGATACCGCATCACCTACTAGATGTTCTTGAGGTAACCCAGGATGCCAATGTCGCTTGGTACCAAGAGCAAGCTCGAGCGAAGATCGCAGAGATTCATAGTCGCGGGAAATCAGTAATAATAGTTGGCGGTACTGGCCTCTATATCAAAGCAATTTTAGATGAACTAAATTTCCCAGATACCAACCCGGCAGTGCGTGAAGCGCTAGAGCGGGAAGTAGCAGAACTCGGTGCGCATGTCTTATTTGAGCGACTTGAAAAACTTGATCCTGCCGCAGCCCTGGCAATAGATCGGGCAAATACCAGGCGCATAGTTCGAGCACTTGAAGTTATCGAAATTACCGGCAAACCATTTACTGCGAACTTGCCTCGGAAAGATTCTGAACTTTATCCAGCTGCTAGACAGTTTGGGTTAGTCATGGATCGTGAGGCTCTCGGTGAGCGAATTAGTGATCGGGTAGATCGCATGTATGCCGCTGGCTTAGTTGACGAAGTAGATGAATGCATTAAGGCTGGCATAACTTCAGCTCGCACCGCCCAATTAGCACTTGGCTATGCCCAAGTAATTGCAATGCGCAGAGGTGATCTCACCCTTGATGCCGCGATCGAAGAAACTAAGCGGGCAACTAGACAATACGCCAGACGGCAAGAAACTTGGTTCTCGCGAGATGCCCGAATTAAATGGATTTCACCGATCCAGCCTCGGCTCGAAATAATCTTGCAGGAAATACAATAGTTAAATCATGATTGCAACCTATGGCCACGGCACTGAGAATGACTTTGTTCTAGTTTTTGACCCCGAAAATAAGGCATCCATTACAACTGCGCAGACTGCCGCAATTTGTAATCGTGAAACTGGAATCGGCGCCGATGGACTAATTCGAATCGGCAAGAAAGATGAACGTTGGTTTATGGATTACCGAAATGCTGATGGCTCGCTGGCCGAGATGTGTGGCAATGGCATTCGCGTGACGGCAAAGTATTTAGTTGAACGCGGTCATCAACCTGAGGGTATTTTCGCAATTGATACCAGAGATGGCGTTAAACATCTGCGTGTTCCAGCAACTGGTGATATCTCAGTAAATATGGGTCAGGTCACCGATGAAGATGAAGAGATTTCAGCTGCTACAAATGGCAAAGTCTGGA
The DNA here is from genome assembly GCA_964202795.1 of Candidatus Planktophila sp. Classification (GTDB taxonomy): domain Bacteria; phylum Actinomycetota; class Actinomycetes; order Nanopelagicales; family Nanopelagicaceae; genus Planktophila. Next base: position 28,282 of record CAXNJS010000007.1, on the reverse strand, counting down.
ACGGCTATCACATCAGTGTTGGCAATCCGCACGCAGTTGTGTTTGTCGATGATCTAGGCGAAGTTGGCGCACTTGCTGATGCCCCCGTTGTTCGTCCTAAGGATGCCTACCCGGAAGGCGTTAATGTTGAATTCGTTGAAATCACTGGCGAACGTGAAGTAAAAATGCGAGTCTTTGAACGAGGTAGTGGCGAAACCAGATCTTGCGGTACTGGCGTATGCGCCGTTGCACTTGCTGCAACTCTTCATACCAAAGCGAAGCTACCTGCTAGGTGGATAATTAATCCACCTGGTGGTCGTTTGGAAGTTGATATCGATGGACATAGCAACGCAACGCTAATTGGGCCAGCAGTTTTAATCACTGATCATGACATAACTAAGTATTTAGTAGTTGATTAAGATAACAAGTAACTACTCATGGCCACCTGCCCACAAAATAGGCAGTTTGATCACTATTGCTCTATTGTTAAATTGTGAGTAAACAAGGCGACGAATTTGATAAATTCGATGAATTTGAAGCCCTGCTTGCCGAAAGTGCGCGAGTGGCAGCTGAATTTGATGGCGCTGATAGCGATGATTATGCCGAAAGTATTCAACCTGATTTAGTTGAACGTAATGCGCTACGTCGCGTTAAAGGTTTTTCAACTCAGCTACAAGATATTTCCGAAGCTGAGTATCGCGAACTACAACTAGAAAAAGTTGTCTTAGTAGGTGTCTGGACTGAAGGTAATTCCAACATGGCTGAGAATTCCCTCGCCGAGTTGAAAGCACTGGCTGAAACTGCTGGCTCCGAAGTGATGGAAGGTTTAATTCAGCGCCGTGATAAACCAGACCCCGCCACCTATATCGGTTCTGGAAAAGTGGTTGAACTGCGACAAGTAGTTCTCGCAACTGGGGCCGATACCGTTATTTGCGATGGCGAACTTTCTCCTTCCCAACTTCGACAGTTAGAAGAGAAAGTAAAAGTAAAGGTCATTGATCGAACCGCTTTGATTCTTGATATTTTTGCCCAACATGCCAAAAGCAAAGAAGGTAAGGCGCAAGTAGAGCTAGCGCAGATTTCATATCTATTGCCGCGCTTACGTGGTTGGGGTGAATCACTCTCGCGCCAAGTTGGTGGTCGCGCTGCAGGTGGTGCGGGTATCGGTGGTCGTGGTCCTGGTGAAACTAAAATTGAAACTGATCGACGGCGTATCCGAGATAAGATGGCAAAGCTTCGTCGTGAGATAGCCGAGATGAAAGTTTCGCGTGACACTAAACGACAAGAGCGTCGACGCAATAACATTCCATCGGTTGCTATTGCAGGCTATACGAATGCGGGCAAGTCTTCGTTATTAAATAAATTAACCAATGCCGGCGTCTTAGTTGAGAACGCACTCTTTGCAACTCTTGATCCAACAGTTCGCCAATCTCACACCGAAGATGGTCGCATCTACACGTTATCTGACACCGTTGGCTTCGTACGTCACTTGCCGCATCAATTAATCGATGCTTTTAAATCTACGCTTGAAGAAGTATCTGAAGCTGATTTAATTGTTCACGTTGTAGATGGTTCACACTCAGACCCTTTCGAGCAGATTCGAGCAGTGCGAGAGGTAATCACCGAAATTGGTGGTGCTGAGATTCCAGAGATTATTGCGATTAATAAAGTCGATATCGCAGATCCTGAGATGATCATGCAGATTCTGCGTACTGAACCAAATAGCTATGCCTTTTCAGTCCGTACTGGTTTTGGAATCGAAGGCTTAATACACGCGATTGAAAGTTCACTGCCACGACCTAAAATTGAAATCAATACTGTGATCCCTTATGACCGTGGCGATCTGGTCAGTGCGATTCATGAACGTGGCGAAATTTTACGGGAGGAATATCTGCCCGAAGGAACTTCGTTGCATGCGCGCGTTGATGGGGGATTGGCCAAGGAGATCGAAGAAATCGTTCGATAGATCACTACCTGCGCTCGTGTGACGGGAATATTTACGACACGCCGAGGGTTCAATTAGTTAAACCAGGCAGTAATGCGCCACTATGCGCCCGCTGGGTATTTCCAGCAGCGTTTGCCCGAGAAATTTGGCTTCGACTTAGTTTGGAAAGAAGGTGAGAGCAATGGCAACCGATTATGACACCCCCCGAAAAACCGATGAAGAGTTACATGAAGAGTCGCTTGAGGAGTTAAAGGCGCAACGCGTCGATGCTCAATCCGGTCAGATTGATGTTGATGAAGCAGAAGCAGCTGAGAGCCTTGAGTTACCAGGTGCTGATTTATCAGGTGAAGAACTTTCTGTTCGTGTAGTTCCTAAGCAAGTTGATGAATTCACTTGCTCACGTTGTTTCTTGGTGCATCACAGTACTCAATTAGCAAAAGGTGATGGCGCTACTGCAGTTTGCAAGGAATGTTCTTAACTATTAACGTTTAAGAATTTCGGCAAGTTCTTTATTTCGCTTTGAAGTAATTAACCAATATGGCGTTTTATCGCGGGGGTCGTTGATTTCGACTTTCACCCCCGTTGATTGCCAAAATCTAAAGATTAAATGAGAAGCTGGGTCAGCATCGCGAGTGCGAAGTAGACCCATCGCTTTGCTATCAAGAGCTGTTGCCTGGCCCAGGTATTTGAGTTCTATATGAGCAGCGCCTGCTCTGAATTCATTCTCGTCAACTTCTAGTTCCAGGGTTGTTTTTAGTGCAATCAACACTATTAGAACTGTACATACAACCCAAGCAATTAACGCAGGTTGATTTCCGATTGCTGCCCAAACGGCAACAACTAAGGATATAAAGAGAAAGTAAATAAAGGCCAAGAGCCAAAATGGCGCACGAATCACTTCCCTAAATCTCATAAGACCACGCTATCGTGAAATAAATAAAGTAGCCTTATGACATGAGTCGCATTGCCAGCACCACACCGCCCGAAGGGGCTGTGATTCCCGAGCGTCATCCACTCGCCCCTGCTACTGGCACCAAAGTGCCATCTCATTACGGGCATTGTTTTGGTTGCGGTGAATTGCACCCTACGGGCTTGCATGTAGTTGCCCGCGTTGGCGAAGGCGCAACAATCACAGCAGAATTTACAGTCACCGAAAATCACCAAGGCGCACCAGGTCTCGCTCATGGTGGCCTACTCTCACTAGCTTTTGATGAAGCGATGGGTAAATTAATGTGGCTAATAAGAACACCAACTGTGACGGCTCGCTTGGAAACAGATTTCATTAAGCCAGTACCACTAGGCACCACTCTGCATATATCTGCTGAAATTACTGGCCAGATAAATCGTAAAGTTTATACGGCAGCCGTTGGCCGCTTAGGTTCACCTGATGGTGAGATAGCCCTTCGAGCCGCAGCGTTATTTGTAAGCGTGCCAATGTCGCACTTCTTAACTAATGCACCAGAAGGTTTCTTAAAGGAAGTTGCTAAGAATCCTCAGTTATTAGCGTTTGTTGATTCAGAGTTTGAAATTAATCCATGAGCGATCTGCAAGTATTGATCAAGCGCCTTGATCTGGGTGTGCCACTTCCTAAATATTCCAAAGGTGGCGATGCGGGCGCCGATATCGTTACGCGCATTGATTTAACTTTAGAACCAGGGGAGCGCGCGCTTGCCCCAACCGGAATCGCAATCGCACTGCCAAATGGCTATGCCGCATTTGCGCACCCGCGTTCTGGACTCGCAATCAAGCACGGTGTTTCAATGGTCAATACGCCAGGCACCATTGATGCTGGTTTTCGCGGTGAACTACAGATAATTCTGATTAATCTAGATCCGCGCGAGAGCATTTCGTTCAAACGTGGCGATCGTATTGCGCAATTAGTATTCCAGAAAGTCGAGCATGCGGATTTTGTTGAAGTCGAAGAGCTACCTGGTTCAGGTCGTTCTGATGGTGGCTTTGGCTCAACTGGAGTGGCTTAGCCATGAGTGATCAAAAAAAAGTAATTGACGCACTCGGTGGCAAAAAAGGTTTACTAGATTCCGGGCTACCAGCTCTGGTATTTCTGATTGCTTTCAACTTCGCTAAGGATCTGCAGAAAGCCGCCACTGCTGCGATTATCACTGCGTTAGTTCTAGCGATCTTGCGGTTAGCTAAGAAAGACACTTTGCAACACGTTATTTCTGGATTAATTGGAGTCGTATTCTGCGCATTTCTGGCACGTAAAACAGGTTCAGCAGTTGATTATTATCTGCCAGGTTTAATCATTAACGTTATTTATGGTTCGGTTTATTTAGTTGCGAACTTAGTTGGGTTTCCAATTCTGGGATTAGTACTAGGTCCGATTCTGGGTGAGAATTTACATTGGCGCAAAGTTGCTGAACGTAAGCGTGCCTACATCAAAGCCGGCTGGCTCTGGGTTGGCTTATTCGCATCGCGCTTAATCGTGCAATACCCGTTATATAAAACTGGCAACTTAACCGCTCTTGGTAGCGCGCGCCTTGCGATGGGATACCCGCTATTTGCAGCAGTCGCGTGGGGCTCTTGGTTAATTATTAAGAAAGTTCCAGCGGCCATCGCGCCTGAAAAACCTCAGGACTAATTAGCGATAAAACATTGCTTGAGCAGCTCTTGCGCCTCAGCTGTTGCTACAAAGAGCAGTTCATCGCCTGCGGTAAAGACTTCGTGCAACTTCGGGGTAATTACTCGGCCGTCACGAACGATTGCCGCTAGCACCGAATTCTCTGGCAAAGTGATTTCTTCTACGGTAAGGCCTAAACAAGTTGAGTTATCAGGAAGAGTTAATTCAACTAAATTGGCCTGACCTTGTCGGAACGAGAATAAGCGCACTACATCGCCAACACTTACCGCTTCTTCAACTAATGCAGAAATAATTCTTGGGGTTGATACTGCAACATCTACGCCCCAAGAAGAATCAAACATCCATTCATTCTTTGGGTGATTAATACGAGCAACCACACGAGGCACGCCATATTCAGTCTTGCCCAGTAGGGATGCCACTAAATTAACTTTGTCATCACCAGTTGCTGCTACTAAAACTTGGCAGGTATCAAGCTTTGCTTTATCAAGTGAGGTAATTTCGCAAGCATCGGCTAGTAGCCATTCAGCATCTGGCACGCTATCCATCTTTAGTGATTTTGGATCACGATCAATTAAAAGCACTTGGTGGCCATTATCTAGAAGTTCGCGCGCAATAGCGCGACCTACATTGCCGGCACCGGCGATTGCGATTCTCACGTTATGACTCCTCGGGGGATTTAGCCATGGCTGCTTCTACTTCGGCAATTTTGCCTTCTTCAACAATTACATGAACCAGATCGCCTTCTTGCAAAACTGTGTGCTCATCCGGAATTAGACCTTCACCTAAGCGAGTAATGAAGGCAACACGGGCTGAAGTTACATTCTCAATTCGCAAGACCGGAGAGCCATACCAATCAGCGGCTGGATGTACTTCACTCAAACTGATGGTGCCAGTTGCATCGCGCCATTCCGAACGAGTTCCTTCTGGCATTAAGCGACGCGAGATCTGATCGGTTGCCCAAACTACAGTGGCAACTGTTGGAATTCCTAGGCGTTGGTAAATTTCAGCACGCCCGGAATCATAGATGCGAGCTACAACATTTGAGACTCCGAAAACTTCACGAGCCACACGAGCGGCAATAATGTTTGAATTATCTCCGTTGCTTACGGCAGCGAAAGCTGATGCGGATTCAATTCCAGCTTCGACCAAAGTGTCGCGATCAAAGCCAACGCCAGTGACGGTGCGACCCTTAAAGTCAGGGCCAAGTCTGCGGAAAGCTTCGCGCGATTGATCAATAATGGCGACGGAATGGCCAGCGGCCTCAAGTTCGGCTGCTAAGGAAGATCCGACTCGACCGCAACCCATGATTACTACATGCACAAGGATCAACCTACCACCCTTAGGCTTACCAATTATGGAAACTGAGCGTACCGAAGCGAAAAAGAGGGCGTTTAGAGTGGGCGAAAAGTTCACGACCACCATTGAAAAAGTGGCCCACGGTGGCCATTTCATTGCCCGGCATGAAGGTGCGGTTTTCTTTATTCGCCATGGGATTCCGGGTGAAACGGTAATTGTTGAAGTAACAAGTACGGGAAAGTCTTTTAATCGCGGTGATGTTGTTGAAGTAATCCAACCTTCGCCCGATCGAGTTAAAGCCCCTTGTAGTTATGCCCATCGCTTGGGCTGCGGGGGCTGCGATTTCCAACATATTTCAATTTCTCGCCAACGCGACTTAAAGAGTGAAGTCATAACTGAACAATTCGCCCGGATAGCAAAAATGGATTTAAAAGTGGCAGTTGAAGAAGTAGCCGAACCACTTCATTGGCGAACGAGAGCGATCTTAAATATAGATGCCTCTGGCAAAGCTGGCTTCTTTGGCTCACGGAGCCATAATTCAATTCAAATCGATGACTGTTTAACTTGTGTGCCAGAATTAAAGTTAGCCGAGATTGCCTCACGCACTTGGCAACCAAATACCAAACTTGAAGTTAGCGCTAATAATTCAGGTGATCGCATCGTTGCCAACTCTGATGTGATTGAAGGACCAAAAGAGCTTATTGAAGTTGTGGGCAAGAGTACTTTTCAAGTAAGTCATTCTTCCTTCTGGCAGAGTCATAAGTTGGCACCTGCAGTTTTAAGTGAGGCAGTAATGCAATTTGCCAAATTACAAAGTGGCGATCAAGTCCTCGATCTCTATGGGGGAGTTGGGCTATTTACCGCAGCCGCTTTGTCAGCAGTTGGCTCTACCGGACGAGTCGATTTAGTCGAAGCAAGTTCGAGTGCAATCGGTGATGCCAAAATCAATTTTGAAAATGTGCCAAATGTGAATATCTATCTCGGCGATGTGGCAAAAATAATGCCACGCATTGGTTCAGCTGATGTAGTAATTCTCGATCCACCTCGAGAAGGTGCCGGGCCATTGGTTTTACAGCAGATATCTGCGTTAAATCCACAGCGAATCGTTTATGTGGCTTGTGACCCAGCAGCGCTGGCCCGTGATTGTGCTTTTGCTAACGATCTTGGTTGGCAGCTAACCAAAGTGCGCGCATTTGATTTATTTCCAATGACTCACCACATCGAGATGGTTGCGTTGTTCACCCGCTCTGCGATAGATTAGGAAAGTATCTTGATATCAAGATACTTTTTTAGGAGGCGTAAGTGAGCAAGAATTCCTTTCAGGCCCAGACTTCACTCGAGGTCGCCGGTCAGAGCTATCAGATCTTCGATATTACGAAGTTGCCTGAAGCAGCAACGCTGCCATTTAGCTTGAAGGTATTGCTGGAAAACTTACTTCGCACCGAAGATGGCGCAAATATCACCGCCGAACAGATTAAGTCGCTTGCGAACTGGGATCCAGCGGTTGAACCAGATACCGAAATTCAGTTCACGCCAGCCCGGGTTGTGATGCAGGACTTTACTGGCGTCCCTTGCATCGTGGACTTAGCAACAATGCGCGAAGCAATTGTTGAATTAGGTGGCGACCCAGCAAAGGTAAATCCACTTGCACCAGCTGAGTTGGTTATTGACCACTCAGTAATTGCAGATTTATTTGGAACTAAAGATTCCTTTACCCAAAATACCGATATTGAATACCAGCGCAACCAAGAGCGTTACCGTTTCTTACGTTGGGGACAAGGCGCTTTCGATGAATTTAAAGTTGTGCCACCTGGCACCGGAATTGTGCACCAAGTAAATATTGAATTCTTAGCTCGCGTAGTGATGACTCGTAAAGTCGATGGCGTATTGCGGGCTTATCCAGATACCGTAGTTGGTACCGATTCACACACCACGATGGTTAATGGTTTAGGTGTACTTGGTTGGGGCGTTGGCGGAATCGAAGCCGAAGCAGCGCTCTTAGGCCAGCCGGTTTCAATGTTAATTCCACGCGTAGTTGGATTTAAGTTAAATGGTTCGCTGCCAGTTGGAACGACAGCTACCGACTTAGCGCTAACAATTACTGAGATCCTGCGCAAGCACGGGGTAGTAGGTAAGTTTGTTGAGTTCTATGGTCCAGGTGTGGTTGCAGTTCCAATGGCTAACCGTGCAACTATTGGCAACATGAGTCCGGAATACGGTTCAACAGTTGCCATTTTCCCAATCGATGATGAGACTTTGAAGTACTTGCGTCTTACTGGGCGCAGCGATGATCAAATTGCGTTGGTGGAAAGTTATGCCAAGCAGCAAGGTTTGTGGCATGACCCATCTCTGGCCCCTCGATTCTCAGAACATATCGAGTTAGATCTATCAACAATCGTGCCTTCAATTGCTGGCCCAAAGCGCCCACAAGATCGAATTTCCCTTAGTGATTCCAAGGCCGCACTTGCTAAATCACTACCTGGTTATTTAAGCGATAAGACAACTACCGCACCTATTAAGATCAAAGTCGGCGCAACAGATACCACGATTACAAATGGTGACGTTGTTATCGCTTCAATTACCTCTTGTACTAACACGTCAAATCCTTCAGTCATGATCGGTGCGGCGTTACTTGCAAAGAAGGCAGTTGAAAAGGGCTTGAAGTCCAAGCCATGGGTTAAAACCACTTTAGCCCCTGGCTCAAAAGTTGTAACTGATTACTATGACAAAGCTGGCTTAACTAAATACATGGAAGATCTTGGTTTTAACTTAGTTGGCTATGGCTGCGTAACTTGTATCGGTAACTCGGGCCCACTTCCAGTTGAAGTGAGCAAAGCCGTTAACGAGCACGATCTAGCTGTTACTGCAGTGCTATCTGGTAACCGTAACTTCGAAGGCCGCATTAGCCCAGATGTGAAGATGAACTACTTAGCCTCCCCTCCACTAGTTGTTGCATATGCCATCGCGGGCACGATGAATCATGATTTCGAGAAGGATTCGCTAGGCAAAGACCAAGCGGGCAACGATGTTTACTTGCGCGATATCTGGCCATCGCAAGAGGAAATTGCTGCCGTTGTCGAAGCTTCTATTTCATCTGAGATGTTTAAGAAAGATTATGCCAGCGTCTTTGAAGGCGATCATCGCTGGAAGTCACTTGCTACACCGACTGGAAATACTTTCGAGTGGGATCTGAATTCAACTTATGTCCGCAAGGCGCCATATTTTGAGGGCATGCCAGCGCAACCAAAGCCAGTAACTAATATTTCAGGTGCTCGCGTAATGGCGATCTTGGGGGATTCAGTTACAACTGATCACATTTCACCAGCTGGAAATATTAAAGCAGATTCACCAGCTGGAAAGTATTTAGCAGAGCATGGAATCGAACGCGTTGATTTCAACTCCTACGGTTCTCGCCGAGGAAATCACGAAATTATGATTCGGGGAACATTTGCCAATATTCGCTTGAAGAATCTATTGCTCGATGGCGTCGAAGGTGGCTTTACTCGTAACTTCCTTGATGACGGAGTGCAATCAACAATTTACGATGCATCAATGGCCTATCAAGCAGCTGGGGTTCCACTAGTTATTCTCGCCGGTAAAGAATATGGCTCTGGTTCATCACGCGACTGGGCAGCAAAGGGCACCGCACTTCTTGGGGTTCGCGCAGTAATTGCCGAATCATTTGAACGCATTCACCGTTCTAATTTAATTGGCATGGGCGTTCTTCCATTGCAATTCCTCGCTGGCCAAACTGCAGCCTCACTTGGTTTAACTGGCGAAGAAACTTTTGAAATCACTGGCATTGATGCGCTAAATACTGGTCCTTCACCTAAGGAACTAACCGTTAAAGCTGGCGATAAAACCTTCCAGGCTAAGTTACGTATCGATACGCCTGGCGAAGCCGATTACTACCGTCACGGTGGCATCATGCAATATGTGTTGCGTTCGTTACTAGCTAGCTAGTATCAAAGCGCAGGACAATTGAGCCTGGAAACCTTAGACTGTAGCCATGATTGAGCAGATTAAATCTCCTAAAGATTTAGCGGCTCTTTCGCCTGCTGATTTAATTGCACTGGCAGCTGAGATTCGCGCTTTCTTAATCGACAAAGTTACTAAGACTGGTGGGCACTTAGGGCCAAACCTGGGCGTTGTTGAACTAACTATTGCTATCCATCGCACCTTTGATTCACCAAAAGATGTGGTTCTCTTTGATACTGGCCATCAAAGTTATGTCCATAAAATTTTAACTGGCCGCGGTGGAGGTTTTGATCACTTGCGCCAAAAAGGCGGACTATCTGGTTATCCAAGTCGCGTGGAAAGTGAACACGATGTAATTGAGAATTCACATGCATCAACTGCCCTGTCATGGGGCGATGGAATTTCACATGGTTTTTCACTCACAGGGCAGAGCGATCGCCATGTCGTGGTTGTGGTCGGCGATGGCGCACTCACCGGTGGCATGTCGTGGGAGGCGTTAAATAACATAGCAACTGCGAAAGACCGTAATTTAGTCATCGTTGTAAACGATAATGAGCGCAGTTATTCGCCAACTATTGGTGGCATGGCAACTTATCTTTCAACTTTGCGTGTTACGCGTGGTTATGAAAGATTCCTAGATTGGGGCAAAGATGTTTTGCAGCGCACCCCAGTTCTTGGTGGGCCGATATATGACACGTTGCATGGCATGAAAAAAGGCATCAAGGACATCATCGCCCCGCAAGGCATGTTCGAAGATTTAGGTTTGAAATATATGGGACCAGTTGATGGTCACGATATTGCAGCCATGGAACGGGCGCTGCTTAAGGCAAAAACCTTTGGTGCGCCAGTAATTCTCCACGCGATTACCGAAAAAGGTCGTGGTTATGCACCTGCTATCGAAGATGAAGCTGAGAAGTTTCATGCAGTTGGCATTGTCGATCCTGAAACTGGTTTACCTCTGGCCAAAGGCGTGACCTCTTGGACCAATATTTTCTCGGATGAATTAGTTAAACAAGGTGAGGCAAACGATAAGTTAGTGGCTATTACGGCTGCAATGTTAGGTCCAACTGGGTTAGATAAGTTTGCCGAGAAATTCCCTGATCGCACTATTGATGTGGGCATTGCTGAACAGCATGCAGTAACTAGTGCTGCTGGCTTAGCTTTTGCCGGTATGCATCCGGTTGTTGCTGTGTACTCAACATTTCTAAATCGGGCATTTGATCAAGTGTTGTTAGATGTCGCACTACATAAGGCTGGCGTTACTTTCGTACTAGACCGAGCTGGCGTTACGGGCGATGACGGTTCATCGCATAATGGTATTTGGGACTTAGCCCTCACCGGAATTATTCCAACGATGCACGTTGCAGCTCCTCGCGACGGAGCCCGATTGCGCGAGGTGCTAGCCGAAGCGTTAGTAATTAACGATGCGCCATCGATGTTACGTTTTCCGAAAGGTGCCATCGTTGCCGATATTCCAGCTTTTGAACGTCGCGATGGCATAGATGTGCTCTATCGTGGCGAAAGTGCCGATGTTCTTTTAGTTAGCGTTGGCGCTATGGCTGCTATGGCAGTCGAAGCTGCATCGCAGGCATATCGCGAAGGTGTTGGCGTAACAGTTATTGATCCAAGATGGGTTAAGCCGCTGCCACAGTCACTTGTAACTATGGCAACGCGCTATAAAAGTGTGGTTGTACTAGAAGATGGCATTCGCCATGGTGGTATTGCCAGCACCATTAGCGAGATGTTTAGAGATGCCGGGCTACAAGTACCGATTCATTCAATCGGTGTTCCACTTACCTTCTTCGAGCATGCCAAACGCGCTGAGATTTTAAGTGAACTAGGAATAACTGCGCAAGCAATTTCATTGAACATTGTCGAATGGAGCGCATCTTTGAAAGATGGTTTCCTAAGCCCCATGACAGAGTTAGCTAAGCCAGAGATGCAATTCCCTTTGGATGAAAACGCTGACCCGAGACGGCTTCGCTAATACCTTCGCGATCTAGGTAAGGCAAAATTCCACCGAGCATCATTGGCCATCCGGCACCAAGCAACATGCAGATATCAATCTCAGCTGGAGTGCTAACGACACCTTCATCAAGCATCATGCGAGCTTCTTCAGCTAGTGCCTTCAAAGCACGCATACGCACTTCTTCACCGGTTGATGGCTGATCGCCCTTTTCCATTAGTGCAACAGCAGCTGGATTAGGAACTAACTTGCCGCTCTCATCTTTAACATAGAAAGTGCGAACGCCTTCTTTAACTAGTCGTTGCATCGTAGGGGAGATGCGATAACGAGGACCAAGATTCTTATTCAAAGTTTCGGCCACATGTAACGCAACACCTGGGCCAACTAAGCCAACTAATTCAAACGGTGACATTGGGAAACCAACACTACGAAGTGCACTATCGGCAACATCTGCCGGAGTTCCTTCATCCGTTGCATCAGTAATTTCACCCATGAAGCGAGTGAGCAAACGATTAACCACAAAGCCAGGTGCATCTTTCGTAATCACCATGGTCTTCTTTAATTCTTTACCAATGTTTACAGCTGTTGCTGTAGTTGCATCATCAGTCTTTGAAGTACGAGCAACTTCAAGTAACGGCATGATCGCAACTGGATTAAAGAAGTGGAAACCGATTACACGTTCTGGATTCTTCATGCCTTCAGACATCGCTTCAACTGAGAGCGAAGAAGTATTTGTGGCAATTACGCATTCTGGTGAAACAATGTTTTCTAGTTTCTTAAATAGATCTTGCTTTAGGGCAAGTTCTTCAAAGATTGCTTCAATCACAAAGTCACAACCAGCAAATACGTTCTGATCGGCAGAGCCGCTAATTAGCAGACTTAAACGACGAGCTGCTTCTTCGCTCATGCGCTTCTTTTCAACGAGCTTCGCCAGTTCAGCACGAACCCAGGCCACACCTTTATCGGCGCGCTCTTGATCAATATCAGTCATCACGATTGGCGTCTTTAAATTACGTAGTAGTAGCAACGCTAACTGCGACGCCATTAAGCCCGCACCAACTACGCCTACGCGAGCAACCTTGCGGCCCAGGGCTGGCTTTGGTGCACCTTCAACTTTCTTGCGCTTCTTCTGTATCAAATTAAAGGCATAAAGTGAAGCACGAAGTGGATCGGCCATAGTCAGATCAGCAAGTGCCTGATCTTCGGCAGCAAAACCATCACTTATCGTGTTAGTTCTTGCATCAGCAATTAATTGCAAAGCTCTAGTAGGTGCTTCAACTTCAGCGCCACCATACTTCTTAAGAGCGGCAGCTTTTCCAGAAGCAAGTGCACTTTCCCAGGCCGGATCATTGCTGTAGTCAGCGCGCTCGATTTTGGTCGAGCCATTTAGAATATTGGCAGCGAATTGAACAGATTTTTCTAAGAAATCAGCTGGCTCAAAAACAGCATCTACTATGCCTAGTTTGAAAGCATCTTTTGCTTTCAGCATTGTGTTATTTGCTAACGCATTTAACATGATCACTTGAACGCTGCGTTCTGGACCAATTAATTTAGGTAGCAGGGTTGCGCCACCCCAACCAGGAACTAAGCCAAGGAAAACTTCTGGGAATCCAGTTAGTGCAGTTGAGGCCATAGTTCGGTAATTACTATTTAAGCCAACTTCGAGCCCACCACCTAGCGCTAAACCATTGATGAACGCAAAGGAAGGTTTTCCAAGTTCTCCTAAGCGACGGAAAACATCGTGACCCAATTTTCCGATTGCCAATGATTGTTCGCGCTTAGTTAAAAACGAAAGTGCAGAAAGATCAGCGCCAGCTGCGAAGATAAATGGCTTACCGGTAATTGCAACTGCAACCACATCGCGCCCTGCCGCATCAGTAATCGCGGCATCTAGTGCCATAAGTGATTTTGGACCAAAAGTATTTGGCCGATTGTGATCTTGTCCGTTATCTAAAGTGATCAGTGCCAATTTACCGCTGGCACCAAATGGTGATAAATCAATTTCGCGAACAAGAGCGTTTGTGACTACTTCTTCAGGAGCGCCTTCTGGCATGATCATCTCAGTAGCCATTTTTATTTGCCTCCCTTGAAGTTTGGGTTCTCCCAGATAATGGTGCCGCCCATACCTAAACCAATACACATTGTTGTGATGCCATAACGCACCTCTGGGTGGGCTTCAAAGCCGCGCGCCAAGTTAAGAATTAAACGAACGCCAGAGGAAGCAAGTGGGTGGCCAACTGCAATAGCGCCACCAACTGGATTAACGCGAGGATCATCATCTGCGATTCCAAAGTACTCAAGGAAGCTAAGTACTTGAACTGCGAATGCTTCGTTAACTTCGAACAAACCAATATCTTCAATCTTCAAGCCAGCTTTTGCCAGCGCCTTAATTGTGGAAGGCACTGGTCCGTAGCCCATAATCTCTGGTTCGACACCTGCGAATGCGAAAGTAACCATGCGCGCTTTAATCGTTAAGCCAAGTTCGATCGCTTTATCTTCAGCCATAACTAGGGCAGCAGTTGCGCCATCATTTAAGCCAGCAGCGTTTCCGGGTGTTACGCGACCACCTGGACGAAAGGGAGTTTTCAACGCAGCAAGTGCTTCCATTGTTGTGCCAGGGCGTGGTGGTTCATCAACAGTTGCAACGCTCCAACCAAGTTCTGGATTACGGGTTGCAGTTGGAATTAAATCTTTCTGAATGATGCCAGCTTCATAAGCTGCAGCAGTTTTTAATTGAGAATTTAACGCAAAACGATCAGCGCGTTCCTTGGTGATAGTAGGGAAGCGGTCATGCAAATTCTCTGCAGTATTTCCCATAGCAAGAGCATCGGTGGAAACAATTTTCTCGGCTAAGTAACGCGGGTTTGGATCCACACCTTCGCCCATTGGGTGATTACCCATATGTTCAACACCACCAGCGATTGCAACATCGTAGGCACCCATTGCAATTGAACCCGCAACAGTTGTAACGGCAGTTAGTGCACCAGCACACCAGCGATCGATTGAATATCCGGGAACGCTATTTGGCAGACCAGATAGCAGTGCCGCACTGCGACCAATGTTCATACCTTGATCACCACTTTGGGTTGCAGCAGCAATAGCAACATCATCAATTGTCTTTGGATCAACTTTTGGATTGCGCTCGAGTAGGCCACGAATAGCGCGAACGATTAAATCGTCGGCGCGGGTGCCGGCATATAAACTGCCAGCTTTTCCAAATGGAGTTCGAACTGCATCAACTATGACAACTGAGCGCGACATTGCAGGAGCCCTTCGGTAAGTGTTACCAAAGGTTACTGGTCGGTAAGGTTAAGCAGCAACTATGCCGCTAGTTAGTTACGCGACTGTAGATTTAGCTGGCGCAGGCGCAGATTTACTGGCCGCTGGCTTTAAGTAGAGTGATAGCACGATCGCTAGGTAGGTGGCCCAGAAAACAAACTGCAGCAACGAGGTTGTTGTATCAAAGCCAATCGTGCCCGCAAGGACGCCGCCGAGTAGTGATTCTTTAGCGACAACTGAAGTTACATCCCAGAGGAAGAAGTCAACGCCTGGCAACCAACCAAGTTCTTGGTATTCGTGAATTCCGTAGCTGAGAACGCCTGCTGCAACCACGACCAAAGCAATTCCGGTGTAGTTAAAGAATTTAGATAAATTGATCTTGATCGAACTGCGATAAATCAGGTGTCCGAGCGCAATTGCTAGGCCGAGCCCTAAGAAGAGCCCGACAGTTGCTGATGGAGTTGATGAAACGGTCTTAAAGTTGGCGTAAATAAAGAGTGAAGTTTCTAGTCCTTCGCGAACCACAGCAAAGAAAGCAGCTGCAGCTAGTGCTAACGGACCAGCTAGAACAGCGGTGCTCATCTGACCTTCTAATTGGCCCTTTAAATGGCGAGCGGTGCGCTTCATCCAGAAAACCATCCAGGTAACGAAGCCAACTGCCAAGAATGAGGTAGTGCCGGCGAAGAATTCTTCACCACGTGAGCTCAGCTCGGTTGAGGTAATAGTCAGGAATGCTCCAGTAGCCAGGCTCACCAGTACGGCTAGGGCTACACCCGCCCATAAGGGTGCGAGAAGGGCTTTGCGGCCCGTCTTTACGAGGTAGGCAACGAGAATTCCTACGATTAGGGAAGCTTCTAGGCCCTCGCGGAGGGCAATAATGAATGTACTCAACATGGGATTAACGTACTAGCGTCAATTTAATTACGCAACTCCAGTGTTGCGTAATTCGCATCACTCTGGCTCAGTGGCTGCCTCTGGCGCATCAGGCAGCACTAATGGCTCTCGTTCGAGCAGGGCAGCGCTGACTAAATCGGCTATTTCAGCCACCTGCCAAGGGCGAGCGCCAAGTTCGAGGGCATCTTTACTGACATCGGTTGATACTTTCCAAACTAATTTTCTAATTACCTCAGGTGAAATTAAATTCTCAACCGGAATGTTTAACTCTGTAGCGCGCGATTCAACTGCGGCCCGAGCATGAGTAAAGGGTGCGTACTTTTCTGGAAAGCGTTCTTTCCAAATTTTAGTTGGTGGCATTGAATCACCGGCTGCGCGCATCTCTGGATAATCACTTTCGGGCAATTCAACAGCGGATGCGATTGCAGCTAACCAGATATCTAAATTTTCTTTCCATCGGGCACGTAATCCGATTGGGCGTAATACTTTATCGAACTCACGTTTATTAGTGGGTGGATTCATGGCAAGTTCAACTATTGCGCTGTCATTTAATAATTTACCGGGGGATACATCAAGTGACTCGGCGATCTGATTTCTTACATTCCATAGCGAGCGAATTACCGCCAACTGATTTCGTTTTCTAATCTTGTGCATTCCAGAAGTTCGGCGCCATGGGTCATCACGTGGTGGGTTGGGGGGTGCGGCCAATATTGCCGCGAACTCAGCTTCGGCCCAAGGCAATTTCTTAGCATCAAGTAACAACTGCGCAATTATGTTTCGCAGTTGGATTAAAAGCTCAACATCTAAAGCTGCATAATTTAACCAATCAAGTGGTAGCGGACGAACCGACCAATCTACTGCCGAATGCTCTTTGGCAAGTAAGACGCCAAGATGCACTTCGAGAAGGGGTCCTAGACCAACACGTGGCAAACCAGCAATGCGTCCACCTAATTCAGTATCAAACAATATTTTTGGATTAATTCCTAGTTCGCGTAAACAAGGTAAATCTTGGGTGCTGGCATGCAGAATAACTTCATCGGTATTTAGTAGCTCGTTTAGCTCAATAAATAAGTGATGACCAGGGCCAAATGGAATCGGATCAATTAGATGCAGCCCACCACCATTTCGTTTGATTTGAATTAAATACGCGCGAGCACTGTATTTATAACCAGAAGCTCGCTCCGCATCGACGGCAAATGGGCCGGCACCTTTTGCTAATTCGGTAAGTGCAGTTTTAAAAGATTCCTCGGTCGCGATAACTGCGGGGGTTCCGGCAGCCGGTGCCAATAAGGGCGTGGCTGTTGTTACTTCATCTTCGGTCATCAAACTAAATTAACTTGTGCGACTTTTACGCGATGGAGAAATAACAGAGACCCCATCTGGAATTGGTGCCAGACCGGCCACCGTAGCAAGCAGATTGCACCATGCATTTACATGGGAAAATATTTCCTCGGCCGACTTAATAATCGGAGACCAAGAGGCACGAATCTCAATTTCGGCTTCATTGCTGCGCCCAATCAGTTTGCCGAATGAGGCGCTAGTAACGCGAGTGACTGTGCCACTTGGTGCGCTGTATTCACAACCAGCATCGGCGAGGGAATCTAAAAACCAAGACCAACCGACTTCAGCGAGCATAGGATCCTCGTGCATATCGGCTTCGACATCGGCGCTCATGAAAGTAACGCAGCGAAAATCAGATTCCCAAGTTTCTTGTCCACCTGGCTCGTGCAATAAGACAAAGCGGCCGGAGCCAACGCCATCTTCGGCATCGCCAGTTAAACCATTACTTACGTCGGCGGAAAAGGCGAACGCGAATTTGGCAAGTTTCTGTGGGGCAGGTACTTCTTCCAGAATAATTTCGGATCGAGTTTCTACAGTTCTAAGTTGATCAATCAGGCGATCAAAGGCGGCAGCATCCACTACCTGAGTCTAAAGATGACGGGAGGGAATTCAGGGGAGGCGGGGCGGTAGCCTACGCGAATGGCTTTCTTGCTAGCACTCTTATCGAGCGCCCTTTGGGGTAGCGCTGATTTTCAAGCGGGACGAATGAGCAAGAAGTATCAAGCTTTCGCGGTTCTTGGAATCACCCAATTGATCGGCTTAGCTTTTGGAATCTTCTTGATCTTTGCTACCGGTGAACGTGGCGCGGTTGCATTTGGAAACGATGGATTTTTCTCTGGCTATTTCTGGCCAGGTGCATTTGCTGGAGCATTTGGTTACCTTGGATTGATCTGTCTTTATGTTGGGTTAAGCACTGGCCGTATGGGTGTGGTTTCTCCGATTAGTTCGTTAGGTGCTGTCGTGCCAGTTCTGTTTGCGCTAATTGGTGGCGAGCAACTTTCCCGTGGTCGTTGGATTGGTGTGGTCATCGCACTTGCCGGCGCCTTCTGTGCAAGTGGCCCCGAAATTTCGCAAGGATTCCCGTTAAAACCAGTGGCTTTAGCATTTGGTGCTGCATTTGGTTTCGGAACTGCGCTAACTCTGATGAGTATTGGTTCTGATTCAAGTGCGTTGATGACAATGGTGACCATGCGTATGACAACTGCGCTATTTACGATCGCAATAGCTCTCAAATTTCGCTCTACTGGTGGTTTTACTATGGCTGATGCACCTTCATTGATATTTATTGGAGTTGCAGATTTTCTCGCAAACTTGACTCTTGGACTTGCAACACAGGAAGGGCTAGTTTCCCTGGTCATGGTGCTCGGCTCGCTTTATCCAGTAGTTACAGTTTTGCTCGCCTTCAAGTTACTGCATGAGCGTCTGCACAAAGTGCAATATGTTGGTGTTTTCTTAGCCGTTAGCGGCGTGGCAATACTTGCTGCGTTTTAAATACTAATTGCAGGCAGTATAAAAAGTTGTATCTTCTTCAATGCGCTCTGTCACTTGGGTAAATTTGCTTAGCAACTTTTTATAATCAATTTGATCTTCACCACCGGTAACTGCGGTGACGCTTAACTCAAGACGATCTACTTTCTTAGCTGAGATTAACTCTTCAATTATTGAAATGCCCGATTCGATGATGATTGTTTCGCCAAATAGCCGTTGGGCTCGCGCTAACGCTTCGACCGGATCGCAATTCCACCAGTGGGCCAATCGGTTATTTGAAAGCGGATTAAGCATTGACTTAGAAATAATGACAACTGGAACTGGCGTCTTTTGATAGGGCTCATTGCGTGCAGTATTGCCACCAATTAACAGCGCATCTGCGCTACGCCGGCGAGTCAAGAAGGCATGACGATCAGCGGCGCTAGAAACTCCAGCCGATCGGCCATCTTTGCTGGTGGATCCATCGGAACCAACGACTAATGAGGCGATAACAGGCACGGAGAAAAGGTAGGGGGTTGCCATCGATTTAACGCGTAGATTCTTGAGTGTCTGGCCTTAAATCTTTTATGGGTCTAACAAAAGCAATGTCAGTGGTCACCTTTACTCTTTAGAACATGATCATTGACTGCGATTCTTGTTCCCTACGAGATTTAGCTTGTAAAGATTGCGTTGTTTCCTTCTTTCTAAACAAAGCTGAAGACTCGGTAGATTTAAGCAACCAAACAACTGAGGCAATCGAACTTCTCTCATCTCGAGGAATCGTGCCGCCGCTTAGGTTTCTAGCGTGATCAGATAATCCTTCCTGTGAATTCGCTGATTTCTGGCGAATTCTGAGCGTAATTCGTGGTTTGAGGTTGAGTAGTGCAACTACGCACCGATAACCTCTTCTCCATGTCAGGCATTGGTTTACGTAGCGCGCTCGCAGTTGGCGCAGCTGTAGCAATGGCCAGTGCGCTAATCGCGCCAGTTGCCCATGCTGCTCCGACGTTGGCCCAGATTCAGGCCCAAGTTCGCCAACTCGAGGAAGATGCCGCTTCGGCAGCTGAAGGCGCACAAGGCGCAAAAGTGCAATTAGCAACGCTGACTAAAACGCTAAACGGAATTAAACAAGAGGCAGCGGCGCAAGGTGAAACCGTAGCTGCCCTAAAGAAATCTTTAGGCACAATTGCTATCGAGCAATACAAATCTGGGGGATTAAGTCAAGGTTTAGAACTACTTTTCTCGGCAAACCCAGAACTATATTTGAGTTCGGCTGGATCTCTTGAGTCAATAACTCGAGCCAAGAGTTCTCAATTACGAAAATTTGAAGCGGCAGAACAACGCCTGAAGGCAACAACGATTACTGTAAATGATAAATTGGCTTTAGTTAAAGCTGCACAGAAGAGATTTGCGCAGAAGTCAGCCGAAGCAAAGGCAAAATTAGTTAGCGCTGAGAAAATTCTGGCAAAGTTAAAGAAAGAAGATCGCGCTCGATTGGCCGCCCTCGCTGCGGCCGAAGAGGATGCCGATCAAGCATCGTCAAAGGCATATGCAAGTGGCGCGGTAAAGATTTCTGGTCGTGCAGGAATTGCAATTAAATATGCACTTAAGCAGATCGGTGATCGATACGTTTTTGGCGCCGCAGGAACGATTACTTGGGATTGCTCTGGACTTACGATGCGTGCTTACCAAGCTGCCGGCGTATCAATGCCACATCACTCGGCAGCGCAGGCACGTCTTGGACGCAAAGTTTCCTACAGCTCGGCCAAGCCCGGAGATTTACTCTTTTATGGTCAACCAATATCACATGTCGCAATCTATTTAGGTGGCGACAAGATGGTTCACGCACCACGTCCGGGCTCGCGGGTGAAGGTGGTAGCTGATGCGGCTCATGCATTAGGTCGCAAGAAACTTGTTGCCGTTCGTCGGTTCTAGTGATGGCTGCGACAACACTTTTTATCACCAATGACTTTGGCCCCAGAGCAGGGGGTATTGAAACGTTTGTTCACGGACTGATCGAGCGTTTGCCCAAAGGTTCAGTCGTTGTTTACACCAGTGCTCAACCTAACTCAGCACAGTTCGATGCCAAGTGGCTACAGGAATTCGGGGTCGAAGTTATTCGTGATCGTGGCAAGATTCTTTTGCCAACACTTCGCGTGATTAAAGCGTGCCAAAGATTAATTAGCGATAGAAAATTATCTAAAGTTGCCTTTGGTGCTGCTGCACCACTTGGGGTAATGACCCGTGCTATGCGGCGAGCTGGTGCGAAGAAGGTAGTTGCTCTTACTCATGGCCACGAGGTTTGGTGGGCCAAAGTGCCACCTTTCGCTTTCGCAATTAGATATATGAGCAAGGATATTGATGCAATAACTTATTTAGGTGATTACACCAGAGGCGAAATTAGCAAAGCGCTAAGTAAATCTGATGCCAGCAAGTTGGTTCAGATTGCTCCTGGCATTGATGTAGAGCATTTCGTCCCCACGGATTCAAGTAAGTTGCGGGCTGAGCTTGGGCTAACTGATAAATCTGTAATCATCAGTGTTGGGCGGTTAGTTCACCGTAAAGGTCAAGATAAGTTGATTTCTTCGCTACCTACAATCAAAGCAGCAGTTCCTAATGTGCATCTAGTTCTAGTAGGCGTGGGTCCTCATCAAGATCATTTGGAAAAATTGGTCGCCAAATTGAAGGTGGCTGATTGCGTAACATTTATTGGACGAATCAACTATGCCGAACTTCCAAAATACATCTGTGTGGGCGATATCTTTGCGATGCCCTCACGCTCGCGCTTCTTTGGGCTTGAAGTAGAGGGTCTGGGCATTGTCTATCTTGAAGCCAGTGCTTGCGGCTTGCCAGTTGTAGGCGGTCAATCTGGGGGAGCACCTGATGCGGTTCTAGTCGGTGAAACTGGCGTAGTCGTTGATGGCAACAATATTCTTGAGATCGCCGAAGCGTGTATTGAGCTGCTAAATAACCCAGAACTGTGTGCGCTCATGGGTGATAACGGTAGAGCTTGGATTATTGAGAATTGGCGTTGGGAAATTTGGGCTAGTAAGTATGCAGCGTTACTCGTTTAACCAAGAATTATCGCGAGCAACTACAACTGCGGAGATTCGATTATTGACTGCAAGTTTTCGATAGATACTTGCCAAATGCGTTTTGATAGTTGCTTCACTTAAATAAAGTTGCCTTGCTATCTCCTTGGTGCTTTTTCCAGTTGCTAAAATAGTTAGCACTTCGAATTCTCGTGAACTTAAGTTTGGCAATTTGTCTTTAGCTTTTAGCGCTTTCTGTAATCCAGATGCGGTGAAACTTAAGGGAGTAACTAAGGCACGTTCCAGTGTTGCTATGACTTCTGATATGGGCGCACTTTTTAAAACAAAGCCGCTTACTTGGGCAGAAAGAGCGGTAAGTAATAATTCAGGGGCATCGCTAAGGGTCAGAATTACAATTCCAATTTCATCAGAAATTCCTCTGGCCCAATTAGCAACTTCAAAACCACTGCCATCAGGCAGATTCAGATCAAGCAATATTAGGTTTGGATTTGTTCGGGCGATCTGCGCTATCGCCTCATTTTTGCTGGCAGCAACTGCGCAGATTATGAACCCTGCTTTAAGCAGTGCTTCTTCTAACCCCGCGCGCACGATCGGATGATCGTCAACGATTAGAACTCGGCGGTTCAACTGGGAATCGATACTCGAATCAAGAGACCGGGTGTCAGGTTAATAAATTCAATTCGGCCAGAGAGCTCGGCTACTGCCTCGGAAATACCAACTAAACCAAATCGATCAGCTTTCATTTCAACACCGCCTATCCCGTTATCGCTAACTTCGATAACAGTAAGAGCATCGTCGCTATGTGTTTGCAGATTAATCACGCTAGCCCCAGAGTGTTCTGCTGAATTGCGCATAAGTTCTATCACTATGGGATGAAGTGATGGATCAAGGGGCGCTTCCAAATTAAGTCTGCCAAGTCGAGCGCCGCAGATCGCGATGACTTGTTCAGCTAAATCAGGTGCTGAGTTACGGAGATTTAGAATCTCGCGTCGGACTTTTTCAATTAGTTCAGTAACTTGAAATCTAAGCGTGCGCAGTTCGGCACGGGTTGAAATTGGTAATTCAGGTGCCCCTAGTGACTGATCAAGGTGATACCCCAGGGCAACCAAATCTTGCGCAATTCCGTCGTGGATTTGGCGCGCAATCTGGTTTGTGCCCCGGGTATTCAACTACTCTTTTTCGTACAGCGCTTCGATTTCAGCGGCAAACTCTTGAGCAACCACATGTCGCTTAATCGAGAGCTTTGCAGTTAGTTGTCCGCCCGCGATTGTGAAATCAGTAGTTAAAATTCTAAACTTACGAATTGATTCTGCTTTACTAACAGCTTTATTAGCTTCATCAACAGCAGTTTGGATAACACTTATTAGTTGTGGATCCACTGCCAAATCAGCCATCGAAGCACCTTGCTTCTTATTTGCAGCAAGCCATGGCTTTAGTAAATCTTGATCAATTGTGATCAAGGCGCCAATAAATGGGCGATTATCGCCAACGACGACGCATTGGCTAACGAGTGGATGCGCGCGCAAGCGATCTTCGAGAACTGCTGGTGCAACATTTTTACCACCAGCTGTAACGATAAGTTCTTTCTTGCGACCAACAATAAATAGGAAGCCATCTTCATCTAACTTGCCTAGGTCACCAGTCTGAAACCAACGATCAGCATCGAATACTTCAGCATTGGCGGCATCGTTCTGCCAGTACCCGCGCATAACAATTGGACCTCTAAGAAGAACTTCACCATCTTCGGCAATCTTGACTGAGGTTCCTGGAACTGGTTTGCCGACAGAACCCACTTTCAGTGCGGTCGTCAGGTTAAGCGTTGCCCCAGCGGTAGTTTCAGTTAAGCCGTAACCCTCCAAGATAGTTATTCCGGCGCCACGATAGAAGTGCCCTAAGCGGGCTCCGAGTGGAGCGCCACCAGAGATCGCAGCTTCAACACGGCCACCAACAGCTATGCGGATTTTTGAGTAAACAAGTTTGTCGAAGAGAGCATGCTTGAGTCGAAGTGATAGCGATATTTTCTTGGTCTCTAAGCCTTCGCTATATGCAATTGCAACAGCGGCTGCTTTACGGAAGATGTCACCTTTGCCGGCAGCTTCTGCTTTTGCCTCTGCGCCGTTGTAAATCTTTTCAAAAATACGTGGCACTGCAAGTACGAAAGTTGGCTTAAATGATGCTAAGTCGGCTGATAACCGACCAACTGGGTCGCTGCAGTGAGCTAAATGTAATCCAGCAGAAATCGCACCAATCTGCACCATGCGACCGAATACGTGCGCAACTGGCAAGAAAAGCAGAGTAGAACCATCTGGCTTTAAGAAAAGATCTTTAGCACCTTGCACGACATTGCCGCACTCAGAAAGGAAGTTTCCGTGAGTTAGCGAAACACCTTTAGGTTTTCCGGTTGTGCCAGATGTGTAAATCAAAGTTGCCAAGGTATCTGGCACAAGTGCGTTACGGCGTCGATCAATTTCATCATCACCGATGTGAGCACCCGATACCGTCAAAATATCTAGAACACCATCAGTCATAGTCCACACATGACGGGTATGTGCTGGTCTTACCGTTTCAACTAATTCTCGGAGAGCTGGAGTTTCAACAATGATACCCACCGCGCCAGAGTCGTTAAGAATCCAGTCAATTTGCTCAGCTGATGAAGTGTCATACACCGGCACAACAACACCGCCGGCATACCAAATTGCAAAATCTAGAATTGTCCACTCATATCGGGTGCGAGCCATGATCGCTACGCGATCACCGATTTGAATGCCGGCTGCAATTAAACCTTTAGCAGCAGTGCGCACTTCGGTTTCAAACTCGCGAGCAGTTACTGGCTGCCAACCTTCGCCAAGTGGGCGAGAGAGCACTATGCGCTCTGGTTCTAGCCTGGCGCGTTCGGCGACAAGATTTGTCAGATTCCCCTCGGACGCCGCAGGGACAAGGGCAGGTATCGTCATTTCATTCATGGGAGAACGCTAGCGTGGCAACTATGGGAAATGGAAGAGGGTACCCTTTGCGCCATGAGCGAATTAAGCAGCGGAAAAATCACCATAGACGCCCCGATCAACGAGGTGCAGGCAGCCCTGTTCGAGATAGCCAAGTATCCCGAATGGTCAACTTCAATCAAATCAGTCGAAGTTCTGACTACCGATGAGCAGGGTCGGTTAACCTCCGGCAAGTTCGTAATCGATGCCGGCATGATGAAAGATAAAGTCACACTTGATTACGAGTGGTCTGAAGCTCCCAGCAAACTTTCATTTTCATTTAATGATGCCGATTTATTAACCGGGATGGAAGGTTCATACTCGATTAAGAAAATTGATGAGGACACCACTGAGGTCACTTATGAAATGGGCGTTGAAATCTCGAAGCCGATTCCAGCAATGATGCGCAAGAAAGCTGAGCAAACCACGATTGATCAAGCCCTTGAGCAATTGAAATCGCATCTAGAAGGCTAACTAATTAATGTCTTTAATTGTTGGCGTGGATGTCGGTGGCACCAAAGTTCTGGGTGGCGTGGTTGATGCAGCTGGAAAAGTTTTAGCAACCTCACGTCGCGATACTCCGCGTGAAGGTGGCAGTGCGCTAACCAAAACTATTGCCGCAGTTGCACTTGAATTAATGCAGGAACATACGATCACCGCAGTTGGGGTATCCGCGGCCGGTTTTGTTTCATCCGACCGCAAAACTATGTGGGCTACACCGAACATTGCGTTTTGGCTCGACGTTCAACTCGAAGTTGAGTTAACAAAGTTAATTGGGTTGCCAGTTGTAATTGAAAATGACGCTAATGCGGCAGCTTGGGGTGAAGCAAAATTTGGCGCGGGTCGCAATCAAGCACACATGATGATGCTAACTATCGGAACTGGTGTTGGTGGTGGCATCGTGGTAAATAACGAGCTCTATCGTGGCGCTTTTGGAATTGCCGCCGAGTTTGGTCACTTGCGCGTTGTTCCTGAAGGTCATCTATGCGGCTGCGGTGCTCGTGGTTGTTTCGAGCAATATGCATCAGGCAGCGCTTTGCGTCGTCATGCTCGCGAAGCTATCAGCGCATCACCAGATTTAGCCCGCAATCTACTAGCCCGCGGCGATGGCACGATCGATGGTCTAACTGGTCAAGCAATTACAGATGCAGCTCGCGAAGGTGATGCTGTGGCTCTTGCTGCTTTTCAAACCACTGCCCAATATTTAGGTGCGGGTATTGCTTCCCTGGCAGTGTTGCTTGATCCATCTTGTGTTGTTATCGGGGGCGGAGTTGTGGATGCCGGTGAGATTTTGCTCGGGCCAACTCGTGAGGCAATGAAGCGTTACATGCCATTTGCCGGTAAACACCCTTATCCGGAAATCGTGGCAGCTGAACTTGGAAATGAAGCCGGCTTGGTCGGTGTTGCTGATCTAGCTCGCAGTTAATTCTCGAACGGGTATCGCAAACCAATCTGATTTCGTATTTCATCTAACGTTTGCATAATTTCAATACTCATTTTATGTGTTAACAACGGTGATTCAATTTCGCCATTTCGAACCATTCGTTCTAATTCGGCAGCTTGTTCGCGAAGCCCACGGCCTTTATAGGTATTTGGATATTCCGTAGTTGTACCGTCTTGCATAATTAGCCGCATATTTGCGGGGCTGTAGAAAGTGCGATCGATTTCAATTCGACCTAGTGTGCCTGCAATTGTGGCTCTGCAAGGAGTGCTCGTAATAAAAGTTGTCGTGACAATAGCTTGAGCACCATTTTCGTAATCCAAAATTGCAGATGTCTGGTTATCAACTCCTTTTTCTGTGAGGACCCCAGTTGCAGTAATGCGCGCTGGATTGCCAAGCACCAGATGGGCAAATGAGACTGGATAGATTCCTAAATCAAGCAAGGCGCCACCAGCAAAGGCAGGCTCCATTAATCGGGGGATTTCATGATCAATTAAGTATTCGCCAAAATCAGCTGCAACATTAACAACCTGACCAATAACACCACTGCTTAACAGTTCGCGAACCTGGGCAATATGTGGCAAGAAGCGAGTCCACATAGCCTCAAGTAGGGCAACGCCATTCTCGCGAGCAGCAGTCACCATTGCCTGTGCTTCAATCGCATTTACCGCAAAGGGTTTTTCGCATAAAACAGGCTTGCCAGCGTTCAGTGCCAAGATTGTATTTGCCAAATGTTGTGGGTGTGGGGTGGCGACATAAACCGCATCGATCATCGGATCAGCAACTAACTCTTCGTAACTTCCATATGAAGTACAGCCTGGGAACTCCAGGGCAAAATCGCTAGCTTTTTCTAATGAACGAGAACCAACTGCTTGCACAATGTGGCTATTAAAGTAGGAGAGATCGCGGGCGAAAGCTTTAGCGATACCGCCAGTTCCAATAATTCCCCATCTAAATTCAGTTGAGTTAGATGTGCGCGCCATCTTCGCCTTCTTCCCGAGTTAAATTCCAACGGTATAAAAGAGTCGCAAGTCCGCCGGTTGTGGCTAACAGGCCAGGCCAGGGTTCAACTCCGAATGGATCAAAGCCAAGTACGGCAGATGCAATAATCCAAATCGGACCAACGATTAATGCCATCACTGCAATTCGATTTGCTCTTTCTTTAATTCTGGGCAATTCGGGATTTGGCGCAACAAAACGCTCGGAATCATCAATAGCATCTAGTTGATCTAAATAAGTAGATGGGGATGACTGATCAAGTGAGAGAGTTGATACGATCGAATCGAATTCAGCATTTACTAATTCAGAATCATCGTCATTTCTTAAATCATGAATATTCTTGCCCACTACTTTATATTCATTAATAAGAAGTGGAACTTTGTAATCATCGTCATCCTCGTTGGCATGAGTAACAATCACAGTGTGACCTTGTTCTTGGAAACTGGCACAGAGATCTATGGCATCTTCAATTGGCTGACGAACACCAAGAATTATTAAAACTGCAATTTCTTCCCTTTCGCCAGATCCTTTAAGAATCAGATCTGGGGGAGTTAAATCATCGCTCACGAGTGCCATAATCGCATAAGAATTCGGTGCAATGGAACGGATTTAGCGTTAAATTAGGAAGTGCGTAGGATTACCCTCTAGTCCGAGCGAGAAAAGGAGTAACCGAATGGGCAAAGCTGATGATGTTCCATATGGTCTATTGCGCTCCTTCCTAACTCCATTTTTAATGCTGGCATTTAGACCTAAGGTAAAAGGGCTGCGCAATGTTCCGCTCAAGGGTCCAGTCATCATGGCTTCAAATCACCTCTCATTTAGTGACTCGATCTTCATGCCGTTGGTTGTTCCGCGCAAAGTTACTTTCTTGGCCAAGAGTGAGTACTTCACTTCGCCTGGACCTAAGGGACTACTTAAGAAATTAACTTTCATAGCGCTCGGTCAAGTATCAGTAGATCGCTCAGGCGGACGTCGAAGTGAAGCTGCTTTGCTAACTGGCTTGAGTGTTCTAGCTCAAGGAAAGTGTTTAGGAATTTATCCTGAAGGCACTCGCTCACCCGATG